>JACVSD010000004.1 GCA_014534095.1 Nitrospiraceae bacterium | reverse complement strand
GCGAAATGGCCATCGGGCTGACCATCGGGCAGGCCGTCAGGCTGTTTTTCGGCGCAGTAGAAATGGCCGGTGAAATGATCGGCGTGCAGATGGGGTTCGGCGTGGTGCAGTTGTTCGACCCCACGACGTCGCACCAAACGTCGATGATGGGCCAGTACTTCACCTTGCTGGCCTCCTTAGTGTTCCTCTCGCTCAACGCCCACATGCTCGTCGTCGCCACGATCGTATCCAGCTATGAGGCCATTCCGGCGTTCGGCGCGACGCTTCCCCCGGGCCTGGGGGACGACATCGTCCATCTGTCGCAGCAGATGTTCACGATCGGACTGAAACTGGCGGCGCCGGTGCTCATCACCATTCTCCTGTTGAACATCCTATTGGCGATCCTCGGACGGGCGGTCACCCAGATCAATGTGTTCGTGTTGAGCTTTCCCATTACCATCGCCGGCGGACTACTCGTGATCGGTCTGGGCATGCCGTTCACCGTGCAATTGCTTGCCCGGGAAATCGAAGGCTTACAACTGACCATCGATGCGCTCCTGAAGGTGCTGGGACATGGCTGAGCAAGACACGAACAAGACAGAACCGGCGACCGAGAAACGCAAAGAAGAGGCACGCCGGCAAGGTCAAATTCCCATCAGCCGGGATGTATCGACCGCCGCGGTACTGCTCGGCGGCATCGGATTGCTCGCGGCGCTCCTTCCAGCGGGCATGCGCAAGATGACCGAGCAGACGCGGCAGGGCTTGAGCCTATCGTGGGACTCCGCCATGACAAGCCATCTGACCATCGATGGGGTCCACACCATCGTGGTGCAGACCGGCACGATCGTCCTCCTGCTCGTGCTTCCCATCGTGCTCGGCATTGCGCTGATCGGAACCGGTGTCTCGCTTGCGCAAACCGGATTTCTGTGGCGGACAGAAGCGCTCCAGTTCGATATGGCCCGGCTCAATCCGCTGACGGGTCTGTCGAAGATCGCCTCTCTCCGGTCGGTCATGGAATTGATCAAGGGCCTCCTGAAGATCGCCGTCATCACCGGCGTCGGCCTCTTCGTCATGCGCAATGACGTCAGCCAAGTGCCGGGGCTCATCCAATACGACATGAGCACCGCCCTCCACGTGACCGGCCGGCTTGCGTTGAAGGCCGCCCTCGCTGTGTCCGGCGCCATCGCGCTCCTGGCGGGCCTCGATTATTTGTATCAGCGCTATGAGTGGGAACGAAGCCTGCGGATGTCCAAGGAAGAGATCAAGGAAGAGCAGAAGGCCTCGGAAGGCGACCCACTGATCAGGAACCGCGTGCGGGCCGCACAACGGGATCTCGCGAAGAAACGAATGATGGCGGCCGTCAAGACGGCGGACGTGGTCGTGACAAACCCCACGCACCTCGCCGTCGCGCTGAAATACGATGCCACCAAAATGGCGGCGCCATTCGTCGTGGCCAAAGGCGCGGGGTTTGTCGCCGAGCGCATTCGCGAACTCGCCCGGCATCACGGCGTCGCCGTGGTCGAGAACAAGTTCGTCGCGCGCACGCTCTACAAACTCGTCGACATTGGACAGGACATTCCCGCCAACCTCTACCGGGCGGTGGCGGAGATTCTGGCCTTTGTGTACCGGGCCAAAGGCGTCACACCGGGACACTCCTAAGAGAGGATTGAGGACTGATGGCCGCTCACACGGAATCCTTCGATCGTCCACCGTTACTCAAGCATCCGGACATTGTGCTGTCCGTCAGCGTCGTGGCCATTCTGATGGTCATGTTGCTGCCGTTGCCGCGCTTCCTCCTCGATCTGCTCCTGAGTTTCGACATCACGCTGTCCGTGATCATTCTGCTGGTCGGGTTGCAGGTGCGGCGGCCGATCGAGTTTTCGGTATTTCCGTCCATCCTCTTGATGATTACGCTTCTGCGCCTGTCGCTCAACATTGCCTCCACGCGGCTGATCCTGCTCCACGGCAACGAAGGGGCAGGCGCGGCCGGCGAGGTCATCCGCGCGTTCGGGAACTTCGTGGTCGGCGGTAACTACACGGTCGGCCTGGTCGTGTTCGCGATCCTGGTCATCATCAACTTCGTGGTGGTGACCAAAGGCGCGGGTCGCGTCGCCGAGGTCGCCGCGCGGTTTACCCTCGATGCGATGCCCGGCAAGCAGATGAGCATCGATGCCGACTTGAACGCCGGTTTGATTAACGAAGCCGAGGCGCGCCGCCGGCGACGCGAGATCGCCGAAGAAGCGGACTTCTATGGGGCCATGGATGGCGCCAGCAAATTCGTACGGGGCGATGCAGTGGCCGCCGTCATCATCATCCTGGTCAATATCCTCGGCGGACTGACGATCGGAATCCTTCAGCAAGGGATGAGCCCCGGATTGGCGGCGCAGACCTATACGCTGCTGACCGTCGGGGAAGGGCTGGTCGCACAGATCCCTGCGCTGATCGTGTCTACAGCCGCGGGTATCGTCGTCACGCGCGCCGCCTCGGATACCGACCTGGGCGGGGAGATGACGAAGCAACTGCTGACGTCTCCGAAGGCGGTCGGGACGGCCGCCGGCATTCTTCTCGCGCTGGGCCTCGTGCCAGGTCTGCCGCACGTCGCGTTTCTGGTCCTCGGGGCGTTGGTGGGATGGATGGCCTACCGCCTGCAACAGCGCGAGCAGACGCCGCAGGTCTTGCCGGCCGCCGCTGCGCCAGCCAAGCCCGATGACGGCACGACTCACGTGACGCCGCTTGACCTCATGGAAGTTCAGGTGGGTTACGGCTTGATCGGTCTCGTCGAAGGAGCGCAGGGGACGGCGTTGCTCGACCGGATCAAAGGGCTTCGCCGCCAGTTTGCTGAAACGATGGGATTCGTGGTGCCGCCTATTCATATCCGCGACAATCTCCAACTGCGCCCGAACGAATACGCGATCATTTTGAAAGGCGTCGAAATCGCCAAGTCGGACGTCATGCCCGGGCATGTGCTCGCCATCGATCCAGGCACGGGCCAACGCGGCCTGGTGCAAGGCATTCAAACCAAAGAACCGGCGTTCGGTCTCCCGGCGTTATGGGTTCCGGAGGACGCGCGCGAGCAGGCCCAGATGGCCGGCTATACAGTGGTGGACGCCAGCTCGGCGATCACGACGCATTTGTCCGAATTGATCAAACGCCACGGCCACGAATTGCTGGGGCGGCAGGAGGTTCAGGCCCTCCTGGACGAAGTGGGAAAGGTGCATCCAAAGCTTGTCGAGGAACTGATCCCCACGCTCGTGCCGCTCGGCACGGTCGTCCGGATTCTGGGCAATCTGCTCAAGGAAGGTATTCCCATCCGCGACCTGCGCTCGATTCTGGAAGCCGTGTCCGACCAGGCCACGGCCACCAAAGATGCGGACGTGCTCACGGAGGCGGCGCGCCAATCGCTCGCCCGGACCATCACGAAGCAATACCAGATGCCCGACGGGACTCTACAGGTGATTACGTTGGACCCCCGGCTGGATCGGTCCTTGGCTGAGCAGGTGGCCGGGCTTCCGCAAGGGGCGGCGTTGAACCTTGACCCGACGGTGTCCCACAAGCTTCTGGCCAGTCTCAAGCAGGCGGCGGAGCGCGTGGCCGCGCGGGGCCAGCAGCCAATCCTGCTCTGCTCTCCGGCTCTGCGGCGCCATCTCCGGCGCTTCACGGACCGTATTCTGCATTCAGTGCCTGTCATGGGTCTCAATGAAGTGGACGCATTCGTGCGCCTCCAGTCCCTCGATACCGTCCGCATCGATGGTGAGCTGGGCCAACCGTCATGAGGTGGTGAATGAAAGTCAAAACGTTTCATGCCCTTACCATGCAGGATGCTATTCGCGCCATCAAGGCGGAACTCGGGCCGGACGCCATCATCCTGTCGTCAAAAGAGGTCCAACAAGGTGGTCGCATGTTGCGCCTATTCAACCGTCCGGTGCTCGAAGTCATGGCCGCGGCGGAACAGGAAGAGCCCACGATGTCGTCAAGCGATGCCCCGGCACGCCGGATTGCGCCCGGCCAGGGGCGTGAGCCGATTCGAGGAGTGCAGCCCGCTGAGTCCTCGCCCGAGCCGAAGGCCTTTCAGGAGACGCTGCAATCCCTATTGAAGCCGCCGCGTCCTTCATCCTCGACCCGACCAGTGACGCCGGCGGCTGAAGAAGCCAAGCGGCCTCCCAAGCGCGACTGGAAGAAGGAGCGGATGCGGGCCATGCGCACGGAGCTCCAGGAGTTGAGCCGGCTACTTGGGGCCTCCCTGCCGAGGGAGACGCAGTCGCTCGGAAGCCATTTGCCGTCCGACGTGACGATCTTCTGCCGAGGGCTGATCAGCCAGGGGCTCAGGCCCTCGACCGCCGAATCGGTCGGACTGGACGTCTGGTCATCGCTCGGCGGGGCGCCGCACCGGCCGGACCGAATCCACGACGCGCTTCGGGCTGTCGTGGAAAAGCGCATCCGCGTCACCGGGCCGCTCCTGGCAGGTCGTGGCGATCATACGGTGAGCCTGATGCTCGGACCCAGCGGGGCGGGAAAGACCACGGCCATTACCAAGCTCGCCGCGCACTATCGGTTGGAGGAGAAGAAGAACGTCAGCATCATCACATTCGACACCTACCGCCCAGCCTCCGTGGAACAGTTGCGGATGTATGCGGCGGTGCTCGGTGTGCCGTTCGCGTCCGCGGTATCGGCCCGACAGGTGCAGGCGGGTCTCCGCCGGCACGCGCATATGGATGTCGTGCTGATCGACATGCCCGGCATCGGACCCGAGGAGGTGGCGTCCGCCATGGAACTGCACGATCTCCTGCGCGACGAATCGGAATTGCATATTCAGCTGGTGGTGCCGGCCTCCATGCGGGAGTCGGACTCGTTCAAACTGTACGATCGGGTGAGGCATTTGCCGCTCTTGCGGCTGTTCTTCACGAAGTTGGATGAAACGGCCTGCTTTGGATCCGTCTTTGAATTGGCGTACCAAACCGGCGTGCCGTTGTCTTATTGGACGGCCGGGCAGCGCGTGCCGGAGGATATCGAACTTGCAAGCGGCGCGCGGCTCGCGTCCTTTCTCTTGAACCAACACTATGCGGCTCCCTCCGAGCGCCCGCACGACGGGTCGCCTTTGTCATCCACTCATGAAATGGCGGAACCGGTCACCGCGTTGACCGGGCAACAGGAAAGGTAGGAAGCGCAATGCGGAGCTCGACCAACGTCGCTCTGTCATCCGCTCATGAACTGCCCGGACAGAAGGAAAGGTAGGAAGAATAATGAGGACCGGACACGATAGTTCTCTCGCCATGCCCTATGATGCCGAGATTGGGGAGTTGCGTACGCATGTGATCGCGGTATCGAGCGGAAAGGGCGGAGTGGGGAAATCGAACGTCGTCGCCAATCTGGCGGTTGCCCTGGCCAAGGCCGGGAAACGGGTGCTCGTCCTGGACGCCGACCTCGGGTTAGGCAATCTGGATGTCCTCCTCGGGCTCGTGCCGCACTATACGATCGAACATGTGCTGTCCGGCGCGCGCACGTTGGACGATATCCTCTTGGAGGGGCCGTCCGGCATTCAGGTCCTGCCGGCGAGCTCGGGCGTGCCCAATCTGACCGCCTTGACGGAATCGCAGCAGCTCTTGATCCAAGAGCAGCTCGAACAGCTCTCCGTCGACAAGGACGTGTTGCTCATCGATACCGGGGCCGGTATTTCCCCGACCGTGACCTTTTTTGCCGCCTCCGCTGAGGACACCATCGTGGTCGTGTCTCCCGAACCGACGTCCCTGACAGATGCGTACGCACTCATCAAAGTGCTGACGCGGCAATATCGTCAGCATCGTTTCAAGGTCCTGGTGAATCAGGCGAAGAGTCCCAGGGAGGCAACGGAGGTATTTCGCAAGCTGGATGTGGCTGCGGACCGCTTCCTGCATGTGGCCATCGACTACATCGGGTACATCCCTCACGACGACTATGTCCCCATGGCGGTACGCCAGCAAAAGGCGATCTCCGAGGCGTTTCCTGGTGCGCCGGCCGCCCAGGCGTTTGCGAAACTGGCCAGGCACGTGGGGCAGTGGCCTAAGCCGAGTTTGCCAAAAAGTTCCGTGCAACTCCTCTGGCAACGATTGGTCCGTACGAAGTAACGGTTCATTCAAGTCCTCCAAGGAGCAACAGGCGCACCATGATGAGCAAGACAGCCGTAGCACGAGAGCAGCCGGCCATGGCGGACGAAGAGACGCGCCGCGAGCAACTGATCAAGGAGTTCGCGCATGTGATTCGCGCCATGGCTCACCGCCTGGCGTTCAGGCTCCCGGCCTACTTAGACGCCCAAGATCTTATATCCGTGGGTACCATCGGGCTGATGGATGCCATGGATAAATACAACCCGCATCGGGAGGCGAAGTTCAAAACCTATGCGGAGTTTCGCATCCGCGGTGCCATGCTGGACGAGATCCGTTCCATGGACTGGATTCCGCGATCCGTGCACGAACGCATCGGACTGCTGCAACGCACCCATACGGAGCTGTTGAACCGTTTGGGCCATCCGCCGACGGATGACGAAGTGGCGGCGGAATTACACATGTCGCGGGACGAGCTGGACGACTTCATCACCCGTGCAAGGGGCGCCGTGATGGTCAGCATCGATGACCTGAACGTCCAGGAACCGGACGGCCACACCATCGCCAAGATGCTGGCAGATACGCATAACCCCGATCCGCTGGCGGCGCTGGTTAACGAGCGAGAGCGCGAGGCCATCGGCCAGGCCATCCAGTTACTCTCCGAGAAAGAGCGGCTGGTGCTGACGCTGTACTATTATGAAGAGTTGACCATGAAAGAGATCGGCGAACTGCTGAAGGTGACTGAATCCCGGGTTTGCCAAATCCATACAAAAGCCATCCTCCGCCTGAAGGCGCAGCTGCGCCAGGCCGGCTGAAGGCCGCACTCCTATCGGTTCCTGCCGGTTGATATTTCGCATGCCGCCGTGTCTTTCATTTCTTCAGTTTTACTCCGCCCAAGCCGACATGTCCCTCAACAGGTACACGGATCACTATGGCGACGCTGCCTTCTTCCGGAGGACCGGCCGCGGTTCCCACGCAAATCGAACATCTCTCTGAGCGGCCGACGTCAGCTCGAAGCCTGCGTTTCGCGGATTGTCAGAGCCGTAGGGCCGCCTTCATCTGTCTCGTGCTGTCCATATGCACGTGCGCCGCAAGTCTGGCCTGGATCCTTACGATCCCGTCGGACTCGAACCTGTCCCCCGACGCGTATCGCGCAGGGCTCTTCTGGGGAGGCCTCGGAGCGTTCCTGAGCCTGGGTACCGCGGCTGCAGGCATGATGTTCTGGCCAAAGCGGAAACGGCTTCTTCCTGGTCCGCCCGAGCCCACGCTCTGCATGTATGACAGCGTGACCGGCTTGCCCACCGAACGTCTATTCCTCTTGCTCCTGACGCATACTCTCGCTCAAGCCAAACAGAGCCAACAGATAGTTGCCGTGTTCGTCGTTGCATTGGAACCATGCCGGCCGCGGCCGGTCGGGCCCGGCCAGCAGAATGCCACGCTGGTGGAGCGGGTACAAGGCGCGCGGATCAAGGGCGCCGTGCATCCTCATCATACGGTCGCCCGCCTGAGCGCAGACCGCTTTGCCGTCATCGTCGATGGGCTGGATGGAGTGCCGGGCGCCGTGTCGATCGCGCAGGATATCCGGCAAGCCATGTCCCTCCCGCTCGTGGTCGAGGGGCATGAATTACTCTTGTCGTGCCGCATCGGCGTCTCGGTGGCACCCCTCGATGGGATGGACAGCGCCGCGCTCCTCGACGGTGCGACTCGGGCACTGGCAAAGGGTCAACACGATGACGCTCCCATCAATTTTCTGTCAGACGTCACGGCTCTGACGTCCGCTGGTCAGCCAGGGGCCGGCGGGGAGTCGCTCCGCAAGCATCATGGATTGAACATCCTTGCCTCGCACCGGTAGGCATATTCTTCCTTCGACCCGGCATCAACCGCCTGGAGCCGTTCTTTTTCTCCTCATACACGACTGCCGCCAATCTAGCCAGTCCTCGTGCATGAGCGGCCCGCTCTAAAAACGGGCGTCTTCTCGCTCTTCCGGCTGAATCTCCGATGCGCTCGTTCATGCCACCTGCTGGCATGAGCGTTGCTGTATGGGGACTGAACGCGAGAGGCCTACGGAGTGACAATATGAATCGAGGCATCTACACCATCCTGTCTGGCGCATTGGCCCATGAGCGGCGCATGCAGGTGTTTGCCAATAACATGGCAAACATCAACACGGCCGGATTCAAGGAAGACGAACAATCTTTCCAAGCTCTTTTTCCTCGAACCCACATCGCGATTCCCGTCGGGAGCGACGCGACGACCGTAGCCCGGCACATCGGCGCGCGGCCGTTCGGCCCTGCTGAACGGGCGTTCGCCGCACCACATGCACTGAAAACCACCTTCGAGTCGGGGAGGGTGCGGCTGACGGGCAATCCGCTGGATATGGCTATTCAGGGCAGAGGCTTTTTCGAGGTGAAGACGCCCGAAGGTACACGCTACACGCGCAATGGAATGCTGTCACTCGACAATCAGCGCCGGCTCGTCACCAACATGGGACTTCCGGTCATGGGCACGAAGGGGGAAATCAAGATTCCTGCGGGGAAATTGGAAATCAGCGGGCAAGGGGAGATCAAAGTCGACGGCAATCCGGTCGCCACCCTCAAGATTATGGATTTCGAGGACACGAACATGCCGGTCAAGTCGGCCGATGGATTGTTCATGGCTACGGCCAAAGGCGCCGTTGCCAAACATCCGCAGGTGCAAGCAGGCCACATAGAAGAATCGAACGTCAATTCGCTCGGTGAGATGGTGAAGATGATTGAAGGCATGCGCAGCTATGAGTCGGCTCAGAAACTCATGCAGACCTTGGACCGGATGGCCGAAGTGGCGATCCAGGATGTCGGACGAGTGCTATAGGGACGTGAAGCGTGATGGGTGAAGCGTGAAACAGTCACCATTATTGCAAGTCAGTCACTTTTCACTCATCACTGATCACCAATCAGTCGGAGGTTTTTATGATACGAGCGATGTGGACGGCGGCAACCGGCATGACCGCTCAGCAGATCAATGTGGATACGATCGCGAACAACCTGGCGAACGTCAATACGAATTCCTACAAGCGGAGCCGGGCGGAATTCGCTGATTTGCTCTATCAGATCCAGCGGCTGCCGGGAACGAGCGCGTCCAATGTCGGTGTGTTCCCCGTGGGCATTCAGGTCGGCGCGGGGGTCCGTCCGACGACCGTCTCCAAAGAATGGCTGCAGGGCAACATGCGCCAAACCAACAACGAACTCGACCTCGCCATCGATGGCCCGGGATTTTTTCAGGTGAACCGTCCGGACGGAACCATCATGTACACGCGGAACGGTTCCTTCAAGCGCGACAACGTCGGGAACCTTGTCACCGGCGACGGCGACTTACTGAACCCGGTGATTACCGTCCCGTCCGGGGCGCTGAAAGTCGACATCGGCCAAGACGGCACCGTGTCCGTGCTTCTGCCCGGCGTCACGCAGGCGTCGCAGCTGGGGCAGATTCAACTTACGCGGTTCGACAATCCGTCCGGCCTGGTGGCCATGGGCAACAATCTGTTCATCGACAGTTTTGCGTCGGGCCCTCCGATCCAGGGCACCGGCGGCTTCACGACGGGATTTGGCATGATTCAGCAGGGATTCTTGGAGAGTTCCAACGTCAATTTAGCCGAAGAAATGGTCAACATGATCGTAGCCCAGCGCAGCTACGAGGTGAATTCTAAGACCATTCAAGCCTCCGACGAGATGATGGCCATTGCCAACAATCTTCGCCGATAAGGAGCCATGATGCGTCCCTGTTCTATCGCGGTAGTGGTGCTGTTGGTCGCTCACCTGTCCTGCGCACAGGGCGCGGTGGCTGCCTCACGTGCCGAGGCGAGGTCCGCGGCCGTCCACACGCAGACCCGCGACCTCCGACCGGTTGAGAAAGTTTCGCCTGATCCGCCGGCCACGAGAGACTTGTCTCCCGATTTGATCAAAAAAACCATCCAGCGGTACCTCGAAGGTGAATGGGGCACGCGGGTCAAAACCGTGCAGGTCATTCTGTTGGAGCCGTCTGACGCCCTCAAGCTTCCTGCGGGGGTGATTGAACTGCAAGTGGTCCCCTCGGCCTCCGACGAAGGGCTGGGACGCCGAATGTTTCATATTGCCGTGCGCACCAACGGCCGGCCGTGGAGCACGATTGAGGCGCTGACTGACGTGTCTGCGATGATCGATGCGGTGGTCCCGTCCCGATACCTGAAAGCCGAGGAAATCATGGGCGCCGAGGACCTGACGACCTCGAGAATCAGGGTGACTGATCTCAAGCATCCCTTCATCATCGACCCGGAAGAAGCGATCGGCATGAGTGCCGCTCGCCCGCTGTCAGCCGGTTTGCCGCTACGGCCCGCGTTCCTCAAGAAGCCGTTCCTGGTTAAAAAAGGCGATCGCGTGATGATCGAGGCGCGCCGCGGCGGTTTGTCGATCCAAACCTCCGGCGTCACGAAGTCGAGCGGGCAAGTGGGCCAGTTCGTCATGGTGGCCAATCTCGACTCCGGCAGAGAGTTGAGGGCGAAAGTCGTCGCCCCCGGTTTGGTTCAGGTGGACTTTTAGTACGGGCATCATGCACGGGATTTGGCATCACCTCCGGCACCTCACGCTCCTTGTGCTGCTGTTGCAGGGCTGCGGAAGCACTCCGGCCGTGTCCAGCAAGATCGTCGTGCCCCCGTTGCCGCCGCCGAAGACCGTCGGGTCGCTCTGGCAGGAAGAAAACGGACGGGCCTATCTGTACGAAGACCTCCGGGCCATGCGCATGGGCGATGTGCTCACCGTGAAGATCGTGGAAAAGCACAAGGGCTCCAAGTCAGCCGATACAGCCGCACAACGCGAGTCGACCATTGAAAACAGCTTGGCCGGTTCCGGGATGGGCTATCTCGGCATACCGGGTTTACGCGTCAGCGATGAAGCCCGCCGCGGGTTCGGGATCGATGCCAGTTCCAAAAATAAGTTCGGCGGCAAAGGTGCGACAAGCCGGGAAGGGACCTTGACAGGAACGATCTCCGTCATCGTGACGGAGGTGCTGCCAAACGGGGATCTTCGGATCGAAGGACGTCGCGATGTGACGGTCAACAGCGAAAAGCAGTTGATGACGATCGCTGGCATCGTCCGGCGCGTGGACGTCGACACGAAAAACACCGTCCTGTCCTCGGCGATCGCCGACGCCAAAATCGAGTACTCGGGGCTCGGCGTGCTGGATGATGTGCAACGACCGGGATGGTTCGTCCGCATTCTGGATTGGGTGTATCCATTTTGATCGGAGGAAGGCCATGCTGACTCCCACAAAACGGCAATCGGCAATGACAGTGCATCTTTGGCGCACCCCATCTCCGTTAAGCGCCCGTACCCTCGAGATGATGGTCTTAAGCGGCGTCGTGCGCAGGGCCGATTTAAATCCCCCCCTCATTCCGCCTGGGACAGGGCATGAGGCCCCGCAGAATCCTCATGGCGCCTCGCTTCAGGAGTCGGCCTCCGAGCAAGGCTGGCTGTCTTGGATGATACTTGGCGGGAAGGCCCATTCCGCGGCTGATCGATCGTAGACACGACATGAAAGGACGCATGACGACACGCGTATCTCGATATGTGCTGTGGCTGGCCTTCGCCGGTGTCCTGGCCGCCCCCTTGTCCGCTGATGCCGTACGCATCAAAGATATCGGGGTCATTGAGGGCGTGCGGGAAAACCAACTCATCGGGTACGGCTTGGTGGTGGGCTTGGATCGAACCGGCGATATGGTCATCGGCGGGCAATTTACGATTCAGGCCATGATGTCCATGCTGAATAAGATGGGTGTCAATCTCGTGATCGATCCGATTCAGTTGCTGACGAGAAATATCGCCTCGGTCATGGTGACGGCGAAGCTCCCGCCGTTTGCCAAACCCGGAATGACGCTTGACGCCGTCGTGTCGTCGATGGCGAACGCCAAGAGCCTACAGGGCGGGACTCTCCTGCTGACCCCGCTGAAGGCGGCCAATCAGCAAGTGTTTGCCGTCGCGCAAGGGCCGGTATCCATCGGTGGGTTTCTCGGCGGGACCGGAGGGCCCGGGGGCGCGACGGTTTCAAAGAACCATCAGGCAGCCGGCGTCGTCCCGGGCGGAGCCATCATCGAGAAAGAACTGGTCGTGAATATCGACGCCTGGGAGACGGTCTCCGTCCTGCTCCGGCAACCGGATTTCACCACCGCGATCCGCACGGTCGAAGCGATCGACGGAGTCTTTGGCAAGGGCAGCTCGGTCGCCGTGAATGCCGGATTTGTGAAGGCCACGATACCGTCGGAATTCCAGGGCCGCGTCGTCCAATATATCGCGTCGATTGAAGGGTTGGATGTGACGGTGGATTCTGCCGCCAAAGTGGTGGTGAACGAACGCACCGGAACCGTGGTACTCGGTGAGCACGTGCGCATTTCAACCTGTGCCATCTCACACGGCAATCTCACGATATCCGTGAAGAACACGCTCAACGTGTCGCAGCCGGCCGCCCCGATGATCGGCTCCTCAACCGGACAGACCGTCATCACGCCTGATGTCCAAACCGAAGTGAAGGAACAGGAGTCCCGTCTCGTCGTGGTGGACGAAACCGTGACGTTAGGAGAGGTCGTACGGGCGCTCAACGCCGTGGGGGTGACGCCGAGAGACCTGGTCGCCATTCTTTCGGCTCTGCGATCTGCCGGCGCCCTTCAAGCGAACCTTGAGATTATATAGAGAAGTATATGAACATAGCTGAGTTACATGGCCTACATGCTGCTCCAAAGCCCCTGTCGCTACTGGATAGTGGCCGGCCAGGTATGCCTCCGGGCGTCACGTCAGGTCACGACCCGTCGGATGCCACGCGTCGGCTCGTGGAGGCGGGGCAGCAATTCGAGGCCTATTTCATCTCCTATCTGATGAAAGTCATGCGGGAGACGGTGCCTCACGGGATCATCACGAATAAGCAGGGGGCCTATTTCGAATCCTTTTACGACCAGGAGATTGGAGCGCGGGCGGCCCAATCCGGAGGCATCGGCATTGCTGACATGGTCGCCACCTATGTGCAAAAAAATTATTCTCCTCCGCCTCAAGTTCCTCCCGCTGACAACCGATAGGGTACTCGACAGGGTGAGCGCCGTCTGGTGCTTCGGGCAGGACCAGGACCGTTAGCAGAAGGAGCGAGGATCATGCGGATTTCAGGTCAAGGGAAAGCGGATCATCTGGCGAAGCTGCTCCTCGGGGTGCAGGAAGCCGATGGAACGGGTGCCGCGCCGTCCGGTCAAAAACCGGCCCCTAGAGACAGGGTCCATATTTCCGAACAGGCGAAACAGTTGCAGCGTATTCAGGCTCTTGCCCAGGAGCCGGACCAGGCGCGGGCCGAGCGCATTGAACGCATCCGAGTCGCCATGGAGAGTGGTACGTACGCCGTCAGCGGACGCCAGGTGGGAGATGCCATTCTTAAAGAGGTTCTGACCGACGCCGTCGTCTAAACCTGTCCCTGGCTCCTTTCGTGATACGTGCCGGGACAGGGGATCGGTTTCCGCACTGTCACAAGGAGTCTGTATGCCATCCGCCACGCGCTCGCCCGAGATTGCTCCGCTGCGCCAAGTCTTGATCGACGAAGAAGCCGCGTGCCGATCGCTGCTGCACACTGTCGAGGAGGAGCGGGCGGCCATTCGCACCCTGGCCATAACCGAATTTCATGCGATCAATACCAGGCGGCTTGCGCTCCTGGAGTCTCTGGAAAGTCTCGCGCGAGAACGCGATCGTCAGGTCAAGCACTTGGCAGCGCAGCAAGGCCTTCACACCGTGCCGTCGATTCCTGAACTGCTTGATCGGCTGACATTGGCCGATGGGGGCGACCTGCAGGCCCATTACCACCGCCTCATGTCCACCGCGAAGATGGTGAGGGACGAGATCCGGCAGAACGTCCTACTGATTGACAATATCAGAGGGGTGGTCGACCAGGCGCTGTCGATGGGAACGACCGTCGTGCCCGGTCATGACCTGTACCGCCAGGACGGCCATTCATCAAAAACCTCACCCGTCAATGTGCTGATACATCAGCGGGGATAACATGATCGGATTAACATCGTTATTCGACATTGCCCGCAGTGCCCTTACTACGTCGCAGCGAGCCTTGGCGGTGACCGGACACAATGTGGCCAACGTCAATACGCCGGGGTACTCGAGACAGGAAGCGGTGTTATCCGAGCGGCCTCCAGTCTACGGCCAGCCCGGCATGGCCGGCACCGGCGTGCAGGTGACGTCGATCCGCCGGTACACGGACCAGTTCATCAACCGGCAGCTCACCACGACCCAGCAGAACCTGGGACGTCTATCGGTGGCACGGGATGAATTATTCCGACTCCAGAACCTTTTTGGCGACACGAACAATCAAGGCATTTCGGCCAGACTCAATGATTTTTTCCAGGGTTTGCAGGATGTCTCGACTAACCCGGGAGAATTGACGGCCAGGTCGGTGCTGTTGGCCAATGCCCGGCAATTGGCGGGGACCGTGAACCAGGTGGCCTCTGATTTGACGACTGCCAGCGAATCGCTCAACTTCCAGGTGACCCAAACCGTGACCGAGATCAACAGCCTCTCGAACCAGTTGGCCGAATTAAACGGCAAGATCGTCACGGCCGAAGTCAGCGGCCAGAATGCCAACGATCTGCGCGATCAGCGCGACCATGTGCTGAACGAGTTGGCGACCCGGATCGACATTACCACAGTGGAGTCAGGGACCGGCGCCCTGTCGGTATTTGCCGCCCGCGGGCAAGTACTGGTGGAAGGGGACACCGTCCGGGAGCTGAGTGCCGTGGAAGATCCGGAAAACAACGGCCTGCTGGCCGTCGGCTATTCGACTGGAGGAACCAGGCCGCTGGCTATCGATGCGCTCATTTCGAACGGACGGCTCAGAAGTCTATTGGATCTTCGCGACACCACCGTCAGGGAGCTCCAGCAATCCTTTGATCGCTTGGCTGCCACTCTTGCCACGGCGGTCAACCACATCCATCGGCAAGGCTTTGGATTGGACGGCTCAACCGGCCGCGATTTCTTCAATTCCGTGTCCGTCAATATGCGGCCGGTCACGGGTAACCAGGGCACTGCGACCGTTGACGCCGGCGCAGTGACGGCCAGCAGCCTGCTCACGTTCCATGATTATGAAATCCGGTTTTCATCGGCCACAACCTACTCACTCGTCGACACGACCACGGGAGCCACCATCCGCGGAAATTACACCGGCACCGCCATCTCCGCGCCATCGACGGACAATCCTTTGGCCATCGTGACCGGGGTGAACGATACGCTGACGGTTACCGTGGACGGGGTGTCTTCCGGAACGATCACACTTGCCGGTTCCGCGGCACCCGGTCTGGCCTATCGGTCAGGCGACGCCGTGGCGGAAGAGGTCCAGGCGAAGATCAATGCGGATGTCACGCTCCAGGCCGCCGGCAAGACCGTGGCGGTCATCTATGACACCACCACGAATCGCCTCGTGATCACGTCGACTTCCACGGACGTCAGTTCGGCCGCCGACGTGACAGGCGGCACGGCCCGCGCCTCGCTGGGGCTCGTTAGCGGCACGAGTACCGCTGCCTCTGGCACATACACCAGCCCTCGTACGTTCACCTTTGACGGCCTCACTGTCACAGTAGCGGGAACTCCGGCAGCAGGGGACGTGTTTCAGGTCAATTCCTATGGGGGCGCCGCACGAGACTTGACCGTCCTGCTGTCCAATCCTGCTTCGGTGGCGGCGTCTTCCACTCGGACCGGAATTCCGGGAAACAACGCGGGCATTCTGGCGCTCCTGGCGCTCCAACAGCGTCAGTTTGGGAGCTTGGGCCAAGGCACCTTCAACGATGCCTACCGCACCACGGCCGCGCATGTCGGTGTGGAGGCACAAGCCGCGGACCGCGACAACCAAGCTCAAGAGATTCTAAAAGATCAGATCGACACGTTGCGCGCCCAGGTTTCCGGCGTGTCTATTGATGAGGAGTTAGTGAACCTCATCAAATTTCAGCGCGGGTTTGAGGCGGCGTCGCGGCTGGTGCGGCTGACGGACGAAATGTTCCAAACGCTCCTGGCTATCAAACCCTAAGGGCGAGGTTCTTCATGCGCGTCACAGAATTGCAGACGTTTGGAGTGCTCTCCAATCAACTCGCCCGGGCACGAGGGCGCGGCCTTGAGCTTCAACAGCGGGTGTCGACCGGCAAGCTGGTCCGCCAGCCCTCGGATGATCCCAGTGCCTTCAATCACATTGCCTTGGACAAAGCCTCTCTAGCGGCGATCGAACAACGCCTGCGTAATATCACGTTCGGCCAGACGAGGCTCGATCTTTCCGACAAGATTTTGAGTAACGTGACTAATTCATTGTCCCGTGCCCAGGAACTGGCCGTCCGGTTCCGCAGCGATACCAATGGTCTGGCGGAGCGCGCCATCGGCGCCAATGAAGTGCGCCAGCTGTTTGGCCAAATGCAGCAGCTCGCCAATACCGATTTGAATGGCCAACCCATTTTTACCGGCACGAGTACCCATGGCCGCACCACGGGGCTGGCCATCTCGGTCCCGGTCAGCCTCACATCGGGCGCTAACGATACGCTCACCGTCACGGTGGATGGCATCACATCAGGGACCGTCGATTTGACCGCCGGGACCGAATCGCTCACGGGCGCTGAGCTGGCGGCCCGCATCCAAAGCCGGATCAACGCCGATACGGCCCTGACGAATGCCGGCAAGACGGTGACGGTCACTTTTACAGCCGATCATCTGGTCATCGCATCGGACCTGGCGGGCATCGATTCGACCGTGGCCGTGACAGGAGGACTGGCGCGCACAGCTCTGGGTTTCGCAGGGGGAAGCGCGACCACGGGAGAAAGACCCTTCGCCCTCACAGCCACCATTCACCCGGCCGCGGGTAATACCGGTGGAGCGCTCGCCGGTCAGGCTCGCGTGGTAGATGACAACCAGGCCACCCTCGATGACTATGTCATTCGCTTCACCTCCGCCACGGCGTACGATGTGCTTAACGTCACGGTGCCCCTCACCACGACGCGCGCCCTCTCCAACATCGGAGGCGCCGCGGTCTCGAATGCGGCGGTTGTCGATGCGGCCCAATTGACCCTGCACGACTACCAGATCCAATTCACGTCGCCGACGCAGTACTCGGTCCTCGATACGACCGCCGGGACCACGCTCTCGACAGGCAACGCCTACGTGCCGGGGGGGCCTATCAACTTCGAAGGATTACGGGTGACGCTGAGCAACGGACAGGAGGGCGGACCGCAAGCGGGAGACACCTTTTCGATCAGCCTCACTCCTCGCCCCGTGCTGACGAACCAGCCCTACAGCAGCGGAACCGACATCGGCTTCGACGGGATACGTCTAAGTCTTGCGGACGGTAGCGGTGGTCCTGCCGCGGGCGACCTGTTCAGGATCGTGTCCGGCTCACAGTACCAAGGTGACAGCGGGGTTCATGCGATTGAAGTCGGCACAGGGCAGACTGTGCCGACGAATGTATCCGGCGACCGTGCGTTCACCTCCGGCACGATCGATATCTTCGCAACCATGAAGCACCTCGTCGGTGCGTTGCGCGGCAATGATCGTCAGGGCATCAGCGATGCGTTGGGGAGTCTGAATCAAAGCCTGTCGCAGATCGGAGCGGTCCAGGGAGAAGTCGGGGCGGTGTCGAACCGGATGACGAATACCACTGGACAGCTGGAGGAAGCCAAGGGCTTCTTCATTGAATCGCTTTCGCGGACAGAAGATGTGGACCTGGCGAAAGCGATCTCGGACTTGACATTGCAGCAATATGCGATTGAAGCGGCCAGCCGGACGCTGACCAAAGTGTTCGAGAATTCGCTGCTGAATTATTTACGATGAACGCTACAGCAGTGAGACGCCGTCACAACGGCCGGTCGGACAGTCAAGGTTCCGCGCCAATGACCGATAGGGTGCGAGAGATTCACACAGCCGCCAAGGAAGGCCATCATGCTCGTCCTCACGCGTCGCCGGGGAGAAGGCGTCACGATCGGACCCGATATCCGGGTGGTCGTGCTCAGTACTCAGGGAGGCCAGGTGCGGCTCGGTATCGAAGCTCCCAGACAGGTGGAGGTCCATCGCGATGAAGTGCATGCCCGTATTCTTGCGGAAAATCAGTTGGCCGCGCAAACCCGGATCATCCCGCTGGAAGCGTTCCGGTGTTTTGCACCGGCCAAACGGCGCCTCGTCTTGTGAGCGCTCCCAATGAAGTGTACGTCAAGCCGTTTCGGAACATTCGAGATTGATGAAAACACCATCCTGACGTTCCCGGCCGGTTTGCTCGGCTTTCCGGAACAGCAGCGCTATGTGATGCTCGATCATGACACCGAGGCCCCGTTCAAATGGTTACAATCGCTCGATGAGCCGGGCCTGGCCTTCGTCATCATTGACCCTCTCCTATTCGATGCGGGGTATCGCGTAGCATACACGGACGATGCGCTGAGCGAGGTGGGCGGAGGGGAGGCGGAAGACATGACCGTGGCGGTCATTCTCACGATTCCGTCCGAGGATCCTGGTCGCATCACGGCGAACCTTCGCGGCCCGCTTCTGTTGAACACCCGCACGAGGCTCTGTAAACAGCTGGTGCTCTCGGATGACGTTCCGACCCGCTATCCGTTGTTTCCGGTTCCCGCGCCGGATGGAGACTCGAACCAGGACCCTGAGAAGCAGCCGCTGACGACAGCCTGCCGTGCGTAACCGTCACCATGACCGAAGTCGCTCAGGCCGCTGGTTCGTCTCGTGATCGATAGCCGTCCCGATAGCGCTCCAGGACCCGGACCGTGCGCTTTACTTCAAGCTCCAGCTGCCCATAGACGGAGGGCGCTTCCTCGAGCCTCTCCAAATGGCCGACTGCTTCAAGACGGCTCGCGGCCAAGGCGACCGCGGGGGCGCATAAATTCCCTGCCGTTCCTTTCAGCGTGTGGGCTATCCGTTCAACCGCCAAGGCATCCTTCCTGAAAATGGCTGCTTGAATGTCCGTCAGCGCCTCTTCATGCCGCTCAAGAAACAGCGCGACTAACTGTGCGAATAGCTCGTGATCGCCGCCGATCTGGCGCCACATTTTGTCCACGTCGAACACTCCCTGCTCGGTCGCTGGAAACGTCGGCTCCGCCGGAAGGGCCGTACGGGGCGGGCGATCCAAAGCGATCCACCGTTGTAAGATGCTTCGCAGTTCTTCGAGCTTGACCGGCTTGGCGAGATAGTCGTCCATGCCGGCGGCCAAACAGCGTTCACGATCTCCCTCCATGGCGTTCGCCGTGACGGCGATGATGGGAATGTGGGGTACAGATCCGTCCACCTGAACGACGCTCAGCCCATCAGGCGGGGGTCCAAGGCCGAGTGACGCTTCATGCTCACGAATCTTCCTCGTCGCCTCGAATCCATCCATCACCGGCATCTGGCAATCCATAAGCACGGCGGCATAGGTGCCGGCACGCAGGGCGGTCAATGCCTCCCGGCCGTTCTCGACGACGTCCGGTCGGTACCCGAGTTTCTCCACCATCCGGACGGCCAATTTCTGATTCACGATGTTGTCTTCGACGATCAATACACGGACGCTCTGCATCTGTTCGGCCAGCGTGTGCCTGGTGATGAGCGGAGACGGCGATGCCGGCGGACAGCCGTCGCCTGACACGACCCGTTGGATCCCCAGCACGGCGCGCAAGCAGTCTCGCAACTGATCATGACGGATGGGCTTCGGCAGATAGCCCATGGCGCCCGCTTGGCGCGCTTGCTCGGCATGCCCGCGTTGAAGGAGTGACGTCATGACCACGATGCGAATGCTCGAACAGGCGGGATGCCGCTGAAGCTCGCGGGCGAACTGCAGTCCGTCCTTGGCCGGCATCATGACATCCAGGATGACCACATCAAACGGACGTCCTTGAGCGACCGCCGCCTCAATGCGCGTCAGCGCCGATGCCGCATCTTCGGCAATTTCATCCGCCATGCCCCAGCCCGTCACCAGTGCGTGCAGGATTAGACGATTGGAGTCGTTATCGTCGACGATCAAGACGCGACGGCCTGTCAAGTCAGTGGATGGCAGGATCGCGCGCGGCGAATCCGGTTGTTTGGAGAAACGAATGGTGCACCAGAACGTGCTTCCTTGGCCCGGCGCACTGTTGACGCCGATGCGCCCGCCCATCAGTTCGATCAACTCCTTGGAGATCGACAAACCGAGCCCCGTGCCGCCATACTTTCTGGTCGTGGAGCTATCCGCCTGAACAAAAGGACGGAACAATTTGGCCTGCGTCTCAAGAGGAATCCCGATGCCGTTGTCCGTCACTTCAAAGCGGATCAAGGCCGAATCGACTGTCTCCTCGTCCACATAGGCCTGTAGTGTCACATCTCCCCGCTCGGTAAATTTGACAGCATTGCCGACGAGGTTGGTCAAGACCTGCCGCAGGCGACCGGGATCGCCGCATAACGCGGTGGGAACCGCGGCATGGACCAAACCGGTCAACTCCAGCCCTTTGGCCTCGGCCCGCTCGGCAAACTGGGCCAGGACATGCTCCACGGTGGTCCGAAGATCAAATGACAGTTGTTCCAGTTCGAGCTTTCCCGCTTCAATCTTGCTACTTTCCAGCACATCGTTGATCAGCTGTAACAGGGCTTCCCCGCATTGCCGGATCGTATCCGTATACGATCGCTGCTCCGGCGTGAGGGTGGTTTCCATCAGCAAGCCGGTCATCCCGATGACGCCGTTCATCGGCGTACGTAACTCGTGGCTCACCGTGGCCAGAAAGGCGGTTTTCGCCCGCGCCGATTCATGCGCCTCCGTCAAGGCCTGGTCCAGACGCCGATTGCTCTCGTGCAGTTCGTCCGCCGTGCGGCGAAGCGCCCGTTCCGTCTCATGGATCTGGGTCATATCGAGGGCATAACCCCGGACCATTCCATGACGGACCACGGGGCAAAACGTCCAGGCAAAGCTGGCCTCGGAAAGAATGACGTCTTCTTTGACCGGCATTCCGGATTGCAGACATCGGGCAACCAGCGCCGGCAGGGCTCGGGGGAGCATTGCAGGATAGCCATCGGCCTCATAGCCCAACTTCAGTAACCAGGCCGCCATCGCCGGATTCGCAAAGAGAACCTGCGCCTCCGCATCCATTTCGATGATCGGGGAGGGGCTCTCTTCCGCCATGGCGGCGAGCCGGTCCCGGTCTTCTTGCAATTCGTCCTCACGCGACAGATCCCGGAGGCTCACTGTCAGCCCGGATGCGCAGCCAGGGATGTCCGACGGCACGCAGGTCCATTCAACGGCCACCGGCCGACCTCCGGCCGGACGGAGATGGATCCGTGAGCCTCGGATAGGCCGGCGCGTGACCTGCGCGTGCTCCAGCTCGGCCCGAATGGCCGTGGGCGGTCGCTGTGTCAAAGCCGACCAGAGATCGGGAAAGGCGCCGCCGCCCGAAGCGGCTGCCAAGCCCAGTAAGCGCCGCGCTTCGTCGTTCGCGCACTGAATCCTCAGGTTCGAGTCCAGAAGAACCACGGCAAACGGAAGGCTATCAAGGAGAGGGACGGAAGACGTCGGCAGGCTGTCCATCACGCAGCCTGATGGGAGGACGCGTCGAGGTGCGCGGCGATATTGACCCCTTCCTGGGCCGGATCGAGCACCCGCAATACCGTCCGCACCGCTCGTTCGTGAGGCTGGGCCGCAAGGTCAATGTGCAGGGCATGAGTATAGGTCTCGCCTTGCGGTCCTCCCGTGATGGCCACGCGAGGTTTCAACCGTTGTCCCGGATTGACCCCAACCACCACGGCCTGCTCACCCGTATTGAGGCGAACGAGGCTGCCCACGGGATACACGCCGACACTGCGGATGACCGCTTCAACCAATCGCTTTTCGAACTGGCCCCGTTCTCCGGCGAGGAACAGTTGACGAATGGCATCGTGCGGCAGCATCGCAGGTCGGCCTCCTCGCCGGCTCACCAGACCGTCGTAGTGATCGATAATGCCGATCAGCTTTGCCAGGGGGAAGATCTCTTCATTGCCGAGGCCCGAGGGGAACCCGCTGCCGTCTGCTCGCTCGTGATGTTCGGCCACGATCCGCTTCACCTCGTCGGCCACTTCAGGCTGTTCTGCCAACAAGGCGCTCCCCAGCTTCGGGTGCTGCTCCAGCAAACGCCGCTCGGCATCACTACATTCGCCGCGCCGGCGGACGAGGTTACGGGGTAACCGCATGTAGCCGGCATCATGCAGAAGCGCGCCGGCCCCCGCATGGGCTTGCATCGCTTCATCCAGCCCGCTTTCCACCGCGACGATCAGCGACCATACGCAGACGTCAAGGGCATGCGCCGCCAGCGACCGGTCGAACTGCTCGAGGCGCTGCACGGCCAACCGGGTGATGAGTGCGTCACGATCGCTCATCACCTGGGCCAGGACTTTGGACACGAGCGCCTTAGTCCTGGAGGGGTGGGGCGGACGACCTTGTTCCAAATCCGAGAAAATGCGCTCCACCGTCTGATGAGCCTCTGCGTAGAGCGCCCTGGTGCGAGGGCGCGGTCCCGCCGAAGCAGAGGCCGCAAGGTCCTCCGGTACTCCGTCGGAGGGCATTTCTTCCACAGTTTGAACATCGATATCGGGTTTCGGTTCGGCGGCCGGAACCGCCGGCACATCAAGACCCTTTGTCGTATCGATGGTCACCGTGCGGATCCCATGCCGCTTCAGTAGCTCGATTGTCCCGGCATCTTTGATGAGTCGTTTATGGAAGAGGAACGGCGTCCGGTACCAAGGCACGTCCATGTCCACGATGAACATGCCGGGCACCACTTGATCGATATGGATCGGTCGCAACAGGTGAGGCGTCATGGGAATTGGTACCTTCCATTTCGCATGGGCGTATCGGCGACTAAACAGCGGGATTCGTGTGGGTTATATCGGCATGCGCGGCGAGAACTTGACCGACGCCAGCCTCTCGCGGAACGACTCTCAAGAATCCCGCGCGTCATCCGATACCGTGTGGGAGATCGTGCGACTGTGGCCCTGATAAGGACGTGGGTTCCCGTGAAGCAACGCATTGACATTGACCAATTACGGCCAGGGATGCGGATTGACAAGTTGGACCGCCCCTGGATTGCGACGCCGTTTCTGCGACACCGCAAGGTCGTCACATCGGTGGATGAGATTGAAAAGTTGCGCGCCTGCGGGGTACGGATCCTTGAAGTGACCATGGAGGACGGTGAGGAGGAACCGGCCTGGCACAGCGAGGCCATGCCGGGTCCGGTTCCGCTACTTCCTGAGGCCGCACAAGAGCCGGCCGTCACGTCGCCGCCGGTTTCATTCGAGGAGGAACTACCGGTCGCGCGACAGATCTACAAGGCCGCGAAGACCGTTATTGAAGACGCCATGCGCGACGTGCGTATGGGCGGAGCCATCAACATGGAGGCCGTCACCCGCGTTGTGACGGACATGACGGATAGCGTCCTCCGGCATCCCGATGCGTTAAGCAGCCTGGCCAGGCTCAAGCGCTTCGATGAGTACACGTTCTACCATTCGGTCAATACGGCCTTGCTCGCCATGTCACTCGGCCGCGCTCTTGCTCTCGAGCCAACGGCCTTGCATCAATTGGGCGTTGGTATGCTTCTCCATGACATCGGCAAAACGAAAATACCTCTCGATCTGCTCAACAAACCGGGGCGCTTCGAGCCACAGGAATTCGAGCTGATGAAACAACATGTGATGCGGGGCGCCGAAGTGCTGTCAGATATGTCCGGCTTGGCGGAGGCGAGTCTGAAGCCCGCCTTGGAGCACCATGAGCGCGTGGACGGATCCGGTTATCCGCATCGGCGGCAGAGAAGCGAGATCAGCCAGTTCGGTCTCATTGCGGCCGTCGTCGATATCTACGACGCCCTTACGAGCGATCGCTGTTATCACAGGGCGAAGCCGGCTCATGAGACACTTCAGTATCTGTACCTGATCTCGCAGAGAGGGCACCTCGACCATGCCTTAGTGCAGCGCTTTATCAAGGTCATCGGGATCTATCCCGTCGGGTCCATCGTACAGATGAACACGGGCGAACTGGGCATCGTGCGGCGCCTTCATCATGATGCACCCCTCGAACCGCTCGTGGTCCTCGTGAAAGGGCCGGGACAGACACTCTTACCGAGGCCGCAGGAAATCGATCTCCGGAACCAAACGGGCACACCCTACCGAAACATCGCGCTCGTTAAAGACGCCGTCACCACCGGGTTGAACCCCGGCTTGTATCTCGACAGCGAGTCGTTATGAAAGACGTCGTCGCATCACCCCCGCCGTCTGCGTCGTTCTTAACCGTCGGTCATCCATTAAAGATTTCCCTCTGCCTCTTCGGCGAGAAAGCCGCTTATGGCTCGACGTTACTAGGTTGGAAGGAGCATGCCTGGCTGATCTGCGAATGGCCCGGCCAATGGGCGCATGGTCCCGAAATTCCAAAAGACACCCCCTGCACCGTCAGCTACCTCCACGAGGGCCGCCTTGTGGGGTATCACTCGGTGATCCGCGATATGGCCCGCCTGCCGCTGCCCGTGTTATTCCTTGCGTTTCCGGATACCGTCGAACAGATGCAGCTGCGCAAACATCCGCGCGTCACCTCATGCGAGCCGGCCATGCTGATCCGCAGCGCGGGAGGGGCGCGCGCGACGGCGGTCCTATCTTCCTCGTCCGATTACACGGGCGGAATCATCAAAGACCTCAGTCTGGGGGGCTGCAGCATCGCGATTCGGACCAGCCCCTCTTGGCTTCGTCCCGGATCGGCTATCCGTATGGAGTTCGAACTGCCGGGATTAGGCCACGTCACCAATCTCTCGGGTATTGTCAGGAACGCTGCCGGCCGGGACGGGGACCAGCTCGTCGGCGTGGCCTTTGAGTTCGGCCGGATGGAATACATCGAATATCGCGGGTGGGGTGGTACGGTCGAACAAGCCATCACGCAATGGACGATGCAGAGGGATAGTCCCTAGTGGGAGCCGCACCGTCGATGAAATACGCCGGCCATCTCGAAAGCGTCAAATAAGGAGGATTGGGAACGACGCTGCCAATATGTTGACGGCGTCGTTGCTCGACATCGGCGATCACTCTAGGTCATTACTGCCGGACAATCACCATCGTGTTGGGCAAGCTTTGCCGGCTTTACCTGCTACTAGTCGAATTCCCGCTCTCACTTGAAACAATCTCATCTCTAGAAGCGCTCCACCGGCTTGGCACGTTAGTTGTATTCAAGCCGGCACGACCACGACGGCGTCCGAACGGCTTACGAAGCATCGGATACGCATAAAGATCCTGGCGGGAAGGGCATGGACGCATGGATGCGATCAAGATCTCCACACAACGACACGCCATAGTATCCGGAGGAGCCGGCTTCATTGGTTCGCATCTCGCCCGGCGACTACTTAAAGAGAACGTCAAGGTCACCATTCTCACCAGAAATATCCGCAGCCCTCGCGCTATGGAACTATCACGCGAGGGCGCCGACATTGTTCAGGGCGATTTCGCCATTCCTGGAGGAGTCTCGCGCGCGTGCGATCTCAAGTCAGCCAACGTCTTGTACCACTTGGCGGCCGATCTATCCGTCAGTAGTCCATTACTACAGGCCATCAATGTCGAGGGGACCAGGCGAGCCTTGGATCTAGCGGCTAGCCTGGACATCCCCTATGTCGTATATGCGAGCAGTATTGAGGCGCAGGGCCTCGGGTCCACCGATGAGATTCCTCTTTCCGAAGACCATCCCTGCCGTCCGGTGTCGGATTACGGCGCCTCGAAGCGAGACGCCGAACAAGTGGTGTTGGAGTGGGCGCGCACAACATCCAGACAAGCTCTCATCCTCAGAATCGGAAACGTGTATGGTCCCGGAAGCGCCTGGCTTCTCCAACCATCTCTCATGGCGCTCGCCGGTTTGTTGTCGCTTTCCGGCGGTTGGGCAGCGCTGCAGCACCGTCTGTTCCAGCCGCTTTACATCGATGACGCCGTCGACGGCATGCTGAACGCCGCTAGCCAGCGTCTTGTCGGCCTCTACAACCTGGTCGGAGAAGAAACCATACCGGTGCAGGGGTATCTCCAGACGCTGGCCGCGCTGGTGCAAATGCCAGAGCGGTTGTCACAGATCACATCTGAGTCCCCTTCGCCGAAGCCGGGTCAGCGATTCGCAGACGACTTTGCGTATCTCCTGATGGGCACGTCCGAGCGGTGCCACCGTGTCTACGACAACGGCAAACTTCGGAACGCCATTGCTTCATACGCCCGGTGGCCGCTGGTCAGAGGGCTGTCCTCCACGCTGCAGTGGTATTACACATCGGACCACTGGTCTGCACTCCTGCGTCTCGCCCAGGCGAAAAAGGGAACTACCGTATGCATGTCACACTGATCTTCCCCGGCATTGCACTTCCAGGCTTTGACAGCTTCAACAAGAAACGAACCATCGACGCCAATTTCATCGATCATGGATTGGCCTCATTAAGCGCCGCTGCCAAAGCGCGAGGATACAGCGTCGACCTCATCGATCTCCGCGCGCTGCGCGACTGGACGCACTTTCGCGAGGAAGTCAAAAAGCGGACGACCACGGTCTGGGGTATCACGTCCTGGAGCTTGCATTATCCGGATGTGGTACGCGCCGTACGCATTCTTAAAGAGGAACGAGAAGAGGCGGTCGTCGTGCTCGGAGGAGTGCATGCCACGATACAGACACAGCAAGTCGCCGCGAATGCTCTTATCGACCACATCATTACGCAGGAGGGCGAGATCACGTTCGTCAAGCTCCTCGATGCCCTGTCTGAGGGCAAGCGTCCCGACCGCATTCTGATCGGAGAAGGACCTGAGTTGGATGATATCCCGTGGGTGGACCGGGATTTGTTCGACATGACCGGTGAGCTGGCGACGCCCATGGTGCCGGGTTTGCCCACACCGTTCGTGACGACCAATGCGGGACGCGGGTGTCCGTTCAAATGCAACTTTTGCCAGCCGGCCGAACGGGCAGTGTTCGGTAATCGGGTGAAGATGCGGAGCCAACGCAACGTGGTCGAGGAACTGCTCTACCTGAAAAGCCGGTTTCACTTCCGGAGCTGGATGGCGCACGACGACCTCTTCTTCATCAACCACCGGTGGAGCCGTGAATTTTGCGTCCAATACACGAAAGCCGGGTTTACTGAGCCGTTTGTATGCCAGATGCGCGCTGACTTGATGTGCCGGTATCCGGACGTCGTCAAGCAGATGGCCGAGTCGGGCCTGGCCTGGGCCATGATTGGGTTCGAGAGCGGCAGTCAACGGATTTTAGACATGTTTCAGAAAGAAACGACCGTAGAGGAAAATATCCGGGCTGCCGCAATCTGCAAGGAATACGGCATCAAAGTGTGGGCCAACGTCATGTTCGGGGCGCCCACCGAAACGCCAGCGGAAGTTCTGGATACCGTCCGTATGGTGTGGAAGATCAAACCCGACCACCTCAGCAGCAGCTATTTCACCCCAACTCCGGGCAGCGGCATGGCGGAAGAGGTGGAGAAGAAGGGTCTCACCATGGTGGATCCATACAACAGTTCGTGCCGGACTCCGAACGAGGCCAAAATGAAAGACGTCGATTACGATTGGCTGAACCAAGCCATTGCGTTGGCCTATGAGGGCGGTTCGGAGGAGCGGCTGTTGGCACTCGCGCAATTGCCGGCTCGTACGAAGGAGACTTCATGCGCATCGCACTGATCAATAGCCCCTCGCTCACTCACCGCCCGGTCAGCCGGAGTATGGCAGGTGGCCTGGGCTTCGATGGCAATGAGGCGATGATGCTTCCGCCGCTCGACCTTGCCATCATGGCCGCCACCCTTCGCGATGCGGGCCACATCGTCGAGCTTATAGACGCCGATCCGCTGCGTTTGGCACCGGCGCAGATTGTCACGCGACTGGGACAGCAGACATGGGACATCATCATCGCCACCGTCTCCCTTCCCACGCTGGATCAGGACGCCGAGTTTCTCGCCGGGCTCCGTAGTCACATTCCGGCGGCCAAGATTGCCGCGAAGACGCTGATCCGGGACCAGCGGATCTTGCAACATGTGCTTGCTCGAAGCGGCGCTCATCTGGTCATTCATGGGGAAGTAGACTTGACGATCACCGCAATCGCGGACGGCCGCACACGCAGCGGAACTGCTTGGCTGGAAGCCGACGTGTCCGGCCGCGAGTCGGTATTGCATTTCGAAGAAGGAGCGCCGGTTGAAGATCTGAACACGTTGCCCTTCCCGGCTCGAGAGCTGTTACCCAATGACCGCTACGTCTATCCCTTGCTGGAGGCTCCCGTCGCGACCCTGCAAACCAGCCGGGGATGTCCATTCCCATGCGGATATTACTGCCCGTACCCCCTGGTGGAAGGCGTCAAATGGCGATCGCAAACCCCCGAGCGCATTTTTGCCGAGCTGCAAGATGTGGTCGAGCGACACCACATTACGAGCATCTATTTCCGAGACGCCACCTTCACACTCAATCAGGCGCGTATAGCCCGTCTGTGCGATCTCATCATAGAGGCCGGCTGGACAATCCAATGGATGTGCGAAACGCGCATCGACTGCTTGAGCGATGCCCTTCTCCACAGCATGCGTCGAGCCGGTTGTGTTGGTCTTCTGGTTGGCGTGGAAACCGGCGATGAGCGAGTCATGCACCTGCCGGACGGAAAGAAGGGTGTCACGATCCCCAAAATCGCGCACCTCCGGGAAGTCACACGGCAATTGGGTATCCGTCTGCACTTCCTTCTCATTGTTGGCCTGCCGGAAGAAACCCGAGAGTCCATCGTTGCCACGTATGACCTTATCCAGAGATACCGGCCCGATACCATCGGCGTCACGATCATTACACCGTATCCGGGGACGCCGCTTCATGAGCAGGGTATCCGCGAAGGCTGGATCGACTCCAATGAGTGGAGGGATTACGGCGGCCATCAGATTCCCATGCATACACCGAATCTGACCAGAGCCGATATGGAAACCGGTAAGCGCTTCCTTGATGAGGGTTTTGCATTGCTCCAACGAAGACAGATCGGGGGGTATTCGGCGCCGCTGGAGGCGTTGGCCAAGCATCATTACGAACGTCTGTTACGCTGGGCCTATCAGCTTGATCAGCCGATCCAGAGTCTTCACACGATCGCGGCAAGCGGCGCAGTCGCTGCTCCGTCAATAGCGTCGCCCGTTGCCGACAACCGTACTTCTCAATCCGCAATTCCGGCCGCCTCCAGCGCTATGCGGCTGAGCATATTGATGCCCACCTACAACCGGCGAGCGATTCTGCGAAAAACGCTTCTCGCGTTCGCGTGCCAAACCGTTCCGCCTGATCAGTTTGAAGTGCTCGTCGTCGATGATGGCTCCTCCGACGACACGGTCCAGATGCTGGAGCGTTTCAAGGCTCCCTTTACGCTTCGCATCTTCACCCAACCGCATCAAGGCGCCAATGCGGCGAGGAATCTCGCCATCGGACAGGCGCGGGGAGAGCTTCTCCTCATTACCGGGGATGACATGATCCCCGAACCGGGTTTCGTCGAAGCGCACTTAAAGTTCCACGATCAGCATCCGTCCGAGTGGGACGCGATGCTGGGCTTCATCGACTGGTCTCCGGAGATCACCGTCACGCCATTCATGCGGTATATCGTGGCCCCAGAGGGCGGGCAACAGTTTTCCTTTCACGTCGCGACGGACGGCAAAGCGGATTTTAGACTGTTCTATACGAGCAATATCTCGCTGAAGCGAAGCACTGTGGTCCGGCAGTCGACGTGGTTCGACACGGACTTCACGTATCCCGCCTACGATGACACCGAACTGGGGTACCGGCTGGCCAAGCAAGGCCTGCAGATTCACTACAACGCGAAGGCGATTACGAACCATCATCATCCCATGACGCCTGCCACTTTTGTTGAACGTCAGCGCAAGGCGGGCCACATGGCGATGGTGATTGCGTCCAAGCACCCGGAATTGATCCAACCACTGGGTCTGAATATTGACGGCCTTACCGCATCAAAGGACCTCTATACGGAACCGCGGCTGAAGGCGCTGCTCGCAGTCCTCGCGGAATTGGAAAAGCCGGATCTCCGGGCGTTGAGCCAAATCCAGGTGAATGGCGCCGGCTACGACTCATTCTATACGCGTTCCGTGCTGTATCCCCTATATCAATCCGTCTTGCACTCGGCCTACGCCCTGGGAGTCTGCGAAGCGGCCGCTAAGAGCCAGTCGAAGCCCGGCCGAAATGCAGCACCCGTTCGGACCTATGTCGTATCGATTGTGATTCCGGTCTGGAACAAGATGGAGCTGACCATCCAATGCTTGTCCAAGCTCGCGGAAGCAACCGAGGGCATGGACTATGAAGTCATCGTGATTGACAACCATTCGACCGACGGCACCCCGGAGTTTCTGAACCGATTGGGCGGCGATATCCGCATCATACGCAATCAGGAGAATCTCGGGTTCGCGAAGGCGTGTAATCAAGGTGCTCGTATGGCCCGCGGGCAGTACCTGGTGTTCTTAAACAACGACACCATTCCTATGACGGGCTGGCTGAATGCCTTGGTAGCGGAGGCGGAGGCGCATGCGGAAGTCGGCATCGTGGGTAGCAAGCTGCTATACCCGGATGGAACGATCCAGCACGCCGGCGTCGCGTTTCACCGATCCGGGCTGGGCCCGTATCATGCCTACTGCCAGGCCCCGTCCGATCTACCAGCGGTGAACCGACGACGAGAGTTGCAAGCCGTCACCGGCGCCTGCCTGCTTATCCGTCGCTCGTTGTTTGAAGAATTGGGTGGCTTCCATGAGGGGTTCCAAAACGGTTTTGAGGATGTGGATCTATGCCTAAGGGCGCGTCAACAGGGCCACCTTGTGATCTACCAACCAAGCAGTGTCCTGTATCACCTGGAAAGTCAAACACCGGGACGAAAACTGCATGACGAAGACAATGCACGACTGCTCCGCGAACGGTGGTCCGAGCAGTGGTGGATCGCGGATGAAGACGCGATTTATTATGCGGACGGCTATAAGCTGATCACCACAAGCGAAGGCCCCATGGTGAAGCAACACGCGGTGCCCTTCACCGATCAAACCGAACGGGCGGCTTGGAGTCATGCGGCGGCGGCTCAGGCGGCTGGCCTCCGGCAGGACTGGAACCGCATGCGGCAGGAATTGGCTGCCGTCCATGAGTGGCCGGACAACCCTCAGATACTCGCCTGGGCGGCCCTCCTATGCGAGCGGCTAGGGGAGCCCGCTCAGGGCGCGGCCTATCTCAGGCGTTGCGTGACGCTGACGAACGATCCCACCATGCGGATCACACTCGCCCGCCATTTGGTCGCCCAGGGCGACCTCGATGCGGCCGAGGAAGAAATCGAGCGGCTCTTGGCTGGTCAGCCCGCTCATGCTGAAGGCCTGCTGGTAAGAGGCATCTTGTTCATCCAGCGTGAACAGTACGAAGAGGCGGAAGGCGTTGTGGCCTCCGCGCTTATCCATGGCGCTGACCGCAAGCGATGCCTTATGGCCATGGGCATGGCTTCGCTCGGGCGTGCGGATGCACATCAGGCATGGGAGCGGTTTCATGCGGTGTGGTCAGAGGATCCCGACGCTGCCGAGGCGATTCATGGGCTGTTGCAAGCCGGCACGGCACACCATCGATGGCCTGAGCTCAGCCAGATATTGAGCCAATACATCCTTCGTAATCCAGGCGCCTTGTCGATTCGCTATGCGCTGGCCGGTGTTCTCCTGCGAGCGGGTCAGGTCACCGAGGCGCGCCGGGAATGCAACGTCTTGCAAACGCTCGACCCCGCCTTCGACGGGTTGGCAGAACTCGAGCAGGCGATCACCAAGCAGGAAGCGGGAGCACCGATGGAAACGGCTCACCGCTAAAACGTCCCGCTCTTTCCTGGACCTGAGACCCGACATACTGGAGCGGGTCAACTGACTGACGACATGGGACGCGCACTGATCGTACAAATGGCTCGCTTGGGTGATCTCGTTCAAACCCTCCCGGTCATCGCCGCACTCAAAGCGCGCGATCCGGAGGGCATCCTCGACCTTCTCTGTCCTGCGCATCTCGCATCGCTGGCGCGCCAGTTTCCTGGCATCTCGCAAGTCCTGGAGTGGGACGGGCCGGCTTGGCGAGATCGGGCACTGACGGCGTCTCCGCGGCTCGGTCCTCAACATCTGACCGAAGCTGACCGGCACCTGAGCGGTCTCGCGCCGCAACTCTACGACCGGGCGTATGTACTGAATCAACATGCCCGCGCGTTGCTCGCCGGCGCATTATTGGCGCGCTCAGCAAAAGGTCCTCGGCTCAAAGGTCCGCTCGATGAAGCGCTCAGCCCCTGGGCCACGTACTTGCGCGAGGCGGCGAGGACCCGTCACGGACAGCGCGTGCATCTCGCCGACGCCTTCTGCGGACTTTGCGGCGTCGATCCGCCGGGCAAGCCTCCCATCCTCACTCCGGCCGCAACCGCGTTGCCCCCTGATTTAGAGCAGGTGGGGAGTCAGAACGGTTCATGGGTCGGCCTGATCGTTGGGGCGGGAGATGACGAACGGCTGGTTCCGGTCGAAGTGTGGCGTCACGTAATCACGCGGTTTCAGAACAGTGTCCCAAATGGGCGCATCGTGCTCCTGGGACAGGAACAGGAGCGGGCCAAACAGATCCAAGAAGCGCTGCCGTCGTCCATGCTCGGCCGGATCTGGGATGCGGCGGGCCGCACGACGCTCCTTCAATTGGCGGTCCTCCTGGCCCGTTGCCGCACCGTGATCGGCGCGGACACCGGCCCGTTACACCTTGCTGCGGCCGTCGGCACGCCGGTCATTGGCTGGTATTTTGGACGGGCGCGGGTTCATGACACCGGTCCTTATGGTCGGCAACATGTGATCTGGCAAGCCACAGGACATGCCACCCCGTCCGATCCGCACCTTCTCCAGCCCTCGCAATGGCCGATCGAAGGCACGATTGCCGATTTGTTGGGCCAAGGCGCGCCTAGAACGGATGGGTGGTCGCTCTGGACGAGCCACTGCGACGCGCAAGGCGCCTATTATGTTGAATCCGGATGTGAACCGATTGCGCCACCCGAGCGGGCAGCGCTGTGGCGTCGGTTGCAACCGCTCGCGACATGAGGACGCGATGACGTATCTGGCCCAGAACCTCCAGCGCCTTCAACCACAGGAGCACGCGCTCAAACGGGCTCTCTTGGATGCACCTGGCGGCGTCTTGTCTCTGACACCGTCTCGCGAAGGCAGTCCCACCGCCACGCAGCACGGCCAATGGCTGCACAGCGCCTATGATCCTCGGAAAGAAGCGAGCGGATGGGCCGAGGCCCAGATTCGTGAGTGGACCGCCGGCGAACTTGGGGTCGTGCTGGGAGTCGGACTGCTGTATCACGTCGAGGCCCTGTTGGCCGTTCAACCGTCAGGCGCACGCCTTGCGGTGGTCGTACCGGACGTGTCCCTCTTGAAAGATGCGGCCGCTGCGCGGCCCCTCGACTGGTTTCACCAGATTGAGTGGATATGGGGGACGTCCGACACCATGGCGAAGCAGTTGGCCGCCGCATCGGGACCGTTAAGATTTATGACCTATGCGCCCGCCGCCCGGTTCCATGCCGACGTCCATCAGGAACTCGAGGCCTCCCTTCGTCGGACACTGTCAGTCAGGCAGGGAGGGCAGGTGCATGTCGCGGTGGTCGGACCCATCTATGGAGGTTCGTTGCCGATTGCTCGGTATGCCGTGCACGCGCTGAAGAGCCTGGGACATCGGGTGAGCTGGCTCGACCATAGTACGCATCAATCCAGCTATGAAGCCTTCGGTGGCTATCGAGAGGCGCGGCATCGGCTGACCCTGCAAAGCCGGTTTGCCGACGTGTTGAGCCTCGCCACGGTGACGCACTTGGCCGAAGATCCGCCGGATTTGGTGCTGGCCTTGGCTCAGGCGCCGCTTAATCTGGCCGTGCTGGAACATCTCCGCAAAAAGAAATTCGTGACCGCCATGTGGTTCGTCGAAAATTTTCGTCATTTGACCTACTGGCAGCAACTCGCTGCCGGCTATGACTACTGGTTTGTCATCCAACAGGCCGACTGCAGGGAAGCCATCGGCCGCGCGGGCGCCCGTGATGTGAACTACCTGCCCATGGCCGCCGACCCCTCTCTTCACCATCCCCGGATTCCTACCGCGGCGGAACTCGACGAGTTCGGCGCTGACGTGTCGTTCGTGGGCGCCGGGTATGCCAATCGACGGGCGTTGTTGCCGCGCTGGCTCCGCCCAGACTGGACGTTCAAGCTGTGGGGGAATGAATGGGAAGGCGCCGATGATCTCGCGCCGGTCTTGCAGCGCAACGGTGCGCGCATCGACTCCGAGACCTGCGTGAAGGTGTTCAACGCCACCGCCGTCAATCTGAATCTTCACTCCTGCGGTACCGACGGCCTGGACCCTCAAGCCGACTTTGTCAACCCGCGCACGTTCGAGCTGGCGGCTTGCGGCGCGTTTCAACTCGTCGATCACCGATCGCTGTTGTCCGACCTTTTCGCTCCCGAAGAAGTCGTCCAGTTCAGCCGGGCGGACGATGTCCCGTCGTTGATTGCGGCGTGGCTCCATGATCCGGACGGGCGCCGGGCCCTGGGCGAAGCGGCGCGCCAACGCGTGCTGCGCGAGCATACGTACGAGCATCGCATGTCCGCGCTGTTGCGACAGATCGGCGTGCAGCAGCCGGATCGGTTGGGCGCCATCCTCCGAGGAGACCGGACGGCCGGCGCATTGGTGGAGAGGGCCGCCGGCACCCCCGAATTGACCGGCATGCTGAGCCGGTTTCCGGCCACCCAGCGCGTCGAGTTAAAAGACATCGCTGCGGACATTCGAGCGCGGGGATCGGCACAGGCCTTGACGCGGGAAGAGCTGCTCATCCTCATGCTCGACAGCTATCGCGCGGAATCGAGAGACCTCGTATGAGGAAGCAGGTGCTGATCCTGAACATCACCCGCATGGGCGACTTGGTGCAGATGGGCACGCTGCTGGCAAGACTGCAAGAGGAGTGGCCCGGCGCGGCGGTGGACCTCGTCGTGGATCGGCAATTTGCTGCCGTGGCCACCATGCTCAAAGGACTGCGGGACGTCATCGCCGTCGACTTCCATGCGCTGATCGACGAGAGCCGCGCCTTGGCTAAGGATGCCGTGGCGCTGTATCAGGAAGCAGCCGGTTGGGCGGCCCCACTTCGGGAGCGGCGCTACGACCGCGTGGTCAATTTAACCTTCAATCGGCCGAGTGCGCTGCTGGCTGACTACGTCGGCGCGCCGGATATCCGGGGCGCACGAAGCGCCTGGGACGGCGGTACGGTCATCAGCCACCCCTGGATGGCGTACTTTACGGACATCCATCTGGTTCGCCGCATCAATCGCTTCAATCTCGTCGACGTCTACGCCATGGGCGGAAGCAGAGCCGGCGCCTTTGCTCCGCTTGAGATTTGCGTGCCTCGGGAAGCGCATGAATGGGCAGGCCGCTTCCTCTTCGCCGACGTGCCGCCCGCCATGGAATGGATCGCCGTGCAAGCCGGCGCAAGCGACATGATGAAAGCCTGGCGCCCGCAATATTTCGGGCGCACGCTGGCCGCCCTCAGCCGGCGCTGGTCCGGCGGTATTCTTTTGGTCGGCGCTTCCTCCGAGCAGGCGACGCTCGCGCAAGTCATTGAGGTGTACCGCGAAGCCGGTGGCCGGAACGTCGTGAAGAACGCGGCAGGCCGTACAACCCTGGCCCAACTTTCCGCGCTTTTGTCGAAATGTCGGCTGCTCCTGACCAACGATACGGGCCCTATGCACCTGGCCGTGGGCGTCAACACGCCGGTCATCGATCTATCGGTCGGTCATGTGGATTTCCAAGAGACCGGTCCCTATGGACCGGGCCACTGGGTACTCCAACCGGAATTGGACTGTGCGCCCTGCGGGTTCGAGCAAGTGTGCGCTCATCATGCCTGTAAGGATCGCATTCCGGCCGAGCATGTTGCCGAATTGATGCTCCACGTCCTGGGCCAAAGCCCTTGCCCCACCGCCGTATCTGGATTTCGCCTCTATCGATCCGATATGGACGCAGATCAGCTGGGCACATTTCGGCTCGTCGCCGGTCATGAGGATCCAACGACCGCCTGGTATGCCCGATTCTGGCGTCGGTATTGGTATGAAGCCTTTACCGGCTCTCCGAGTCGACTCGATGTGCCGGCTGGGCTTCCGCCGGACGCGGGCCGCGCCTTGACTCAGATCGCAACGTTACTGCCGCTGTTGGACCGCTTATGCCAGCGGAGTGCGGCAATCCGCTCGCTGACCGCCCGGCGGCCGTTGCCCGTGCAGGAACTCCGGTCGTTACAGCAGGAATTAGCGTCGGAACGGGAGCAAGCCGTGCAAATCGGCCGCGGCTCGCTCGCCCTGGCGCCTTTGACCGCTGCCTTTGTGCGCAGCCTGCATACCGACAATGTGCAAGGGCTGGAGCGACTGGCCCGCCACCACGCCGAAGCGTATCGCCAGTGGCGCCGGCACGTTACTCGTTTCCATCAGACGGTATACGCTCCGGCAGGACCCATCCATTCATTCGCCGAGAAGCCTGGGGTCCAGGCGGTGATCGGCTAAGAGG
>JACVSD010000006.1 GCA_014534095.1 Nitrospiraceae bacterium | reverse complement strand
GTTTTCTAACACCCTGCGGGAGTCTTTCCCTTTTGGCTAGTCTAGGACTGGGATGGTCAGTACTTACCGTTCCGTTAACGCCTGGAGTCTCTGGACGGGCCCACCGGACCCTTCACCAGCTTGTCCGGCGCATCCGTTGCCTTCCAGACTCGGGACTTACAGGAGGTTTACTTAGTCTGTGCCTTCCACCGAAAGTTATGTCAGCGTCAATCTCACGAGGCGCTGGTTCTTCTCAATCATTGCCAGGAGCTGACGACCATATCGGCGATGATCATCGGCCTGGTGGTAGGTGCCACTGGTTGGCACCATCAGCAAGAGGGCGGAGCGGAATCCGAGGTTTAACCAGCCCCAGCCTTGAATGTGGTAATAAACGCCCCGCCGGTCTGAGTTAAAGCTAACCGCCCGGCCGACTGAGTCGATCTACTTCCCCATATCCGACCATGATAGCAACCCAAATGCTGCGTCAATTCCTCGAAGGTACAATCTGTGCTTGTCCTGACTTCTCCCAGGATCGCTTCAGCGATTGAATCTGCTACCAGCATTTCCATCTCCTTGCCTACATGAAGATATAGGCGGAGGAGAATTGGACTGTGTACGCTAAAGCAAGTTGTAGCTCAATGGATGCTTCACCGCTCCGTCTCGAAATTGCACTGTGCATTACGTGCGAAATCGCCGGTTCGGACAAACTTATCGCCACAGACTGGTCTAGTCGAAGTCTCTGGCTGTTCAGCTGATGGGAGTCGACACACGTTAATTCATTGAAGTCCCTGTCGTCCCACCCATATATTGTGACCGATCCTCGGGCGGGACAGACGCTTTTCAATATGATAGTGTGTGCCATCGGTTTGCTTTAATAAAGCGGAGCATTGATATGGGAATTGGACGGATAGCCACATTCGGGCTAGCGCTGGTGCTCCTAACCGGCTGTGCTGAGGAATTCATGGTCCTCCATAGCCAAACGGGAGACCCGCTCATCATTGCGCGCCGGGCCTACAGATTTGATGACTGCGTGGGCAAACTTCGGCAGGATGCTGCTCTGATAGGAGCCACCTTTCGCTATGTGCATGTAAGAGGCACAGTAGCCGGTCGTTCGCTGCTCTGGCCATTTGCACCCGGATACGCCTGTGAAGCTGCGCTCGGGCCTGAACAACGCCCGAGTGGTACGTACCCCATCGACCTCAATATCCTCACTCATAAGGCATCCAACCCCATCAGTTAAGCGGATTCCGCTCTTCTGTCGCATCAATGCCGTAGGCTGAAAATTGCCCGTTGACAATGCAGCTGCTGCGCAGTATTACTCGGCCTACCCCGTACCGATTCAGGCAAAGGTCTTACTAGCGAAAGGAGGAACAAGGCTTCTGGTTTGAATGCAGCCGAGAAAAAGGCCATGGCGGCTGATGTCTCCGGAGGATTGGAGCGACCGCCGATAAGACCACAAAGGAGCAGGAATGGAAGACCTCGTCATCGAAGAAGAAGGAGCATCCTCCGCCCTAAAGATTACCTTGGGCGACTTTCTTGTGTTCATCAACTGGATGAACCAAACGGAAAAAGCCCTCGACCACGCCGATGCGCTCCCCGCTATGCCAGACATCGAGTCGGGCAAGGTTCGCGGGTGGATCCAACTCGTCCAACGATTAGAAGAACGCTTCCGCCGAAGCGAAGAAAAAAAGCTCGCCCTTGAGGCAAATGTGATTGCTCAGGAGGCACAGCTTGGTCAATTACTGTCACACCTCCATGCAAATATCGCCTCCCTCTACGAAAACTTAGGCCAATCACAAAAGGCTGAAGAAGTTCGGCGTCGCGCCGAAGCCTTACATTCCAGCTAGACTCATTCCAGAAGAGGCGGCAAACCTGTCGTCTCTTCTGACTTCACGCCCTGCTTCGCAATCATTCGCAGCGATGGAATCGGTAATCGCTTGTTGAAACAGCGTCTTACGCTATAATCGCCACAGTGCAGGAAATGTGGGCTCGACTGGCGTGGAAATTCCGTCATGATTCAGGTTCTCCTGGTAGAAGACAACGAGGTCGACGCCGATCTCACGCAAGACATCTTAGCGGAATGGAGCGTCGAACAGTTTGCAATCACCCATGTGGTCTGCTTAGGTGAAGCTTTGGCCCGGCTCGGGAAAGAACGGTTTGATGCAGTACTGTTAGATTTATCGCTTCCGGACGGTTACGGGCTCACAACCCTTCGGCAAGTGCAGGCTGCGAGCCCGACCATCCCGATCATTGTACTGAGCGGGGTAAGCGATCAGACATTAGCCTTGCAGGCTGTCCAAAATGGCGCGCAGGATTACTTGGTCAAAGGCCAAGGCCAACCCGAGCTCTTAACGCGCTCCATCCGCTATGCGATGGAACGTAAACGCGCGGAAGAGCGGCTCATGTATCTGGCACAGTACGATCATCTAACAGGCCTTGTGAACCGCACGCTGTTTCGCGATCGGCTCGTTCAGGCCATGGCGCGAAGCAAACGGCTTCAGCAACCCCTGGCACTGATGCTGCTTGATTTGGATCGATTTAAGGCGGTCAACGATACCATGGGCCACAGCGTCGGCGATCAGCTGTTGAAAGGAGTCGCCGATCGACTGCAGACCTGCGTCCGTGAGGTGGATACAGTCGCTCGGATGGGCGGTGATGAATTCACCATCATCCTCGAGGGCGTCACTTCCGATGCCGATATCCGCATCGTCGCTCAACGTATTACCACTTCTCTGGCCGAACCGTTTCCACTGAAGGACCACACAGCTTCGATCGGGGTCAGCATCGGAATAACCGTGTACCCGTCAGACGACCACGAGATTGACGAACTCTTGAAGCATGCGGATGCAGCCATGTACCGGGCCAAGCAGCAAGGAGGTAGTGGCTTCCGGTTCCATACCGTCAATGCCGCGCATCAGCATCTTTCCTCCTAAAACGTTCCCGTACCCTTACCGCGACTACCTGTCCTGCAACAGAGCCAAGAATCGCTATCAACGTCCGATGTCGGCCAGCGGCTCGTCCAAGATGGCATACGCTCCTCGTGGATTCTCAGCAAGCTGGTTGACCCCGGACAACTGTTCGGCTGACGGGTTCGGGTGAGAATCGGGTGTCATCACGACGCCCCAGTGCTGATTATTGCGACAGATGTTGTCAACGAGCAATCCCTCTCCATGATGAAAGAGCAGCATGCCGCTCAGCATATTGCGCTCACACTGGTTGCGGACGATTTCAGGATGACTGCCCGGATCCCGAACCGCAATCCCGAAATGATGATTTTCCACGCAACGATTGCCGGCGACTCTCGGACGCGCTCCCGCGAACACGAATATACCTGATTCACGGTTCCGGCAGACTTCGTTGTCACTCAATGTGACGTGGCACTCCGGGCCATACAAGATGACGCCTGAAAGGATGCCCTCCATCGCTCGGCACTGCGTGATGAAACAGGTCGAATCTAAGACGTTCATGGGCGAATGTTGATCGCTGCCTACATAGCGAAAGGTGATGCCGGAAATCCGTCCGCTCGGCACGCGTTGCAAGTACAGCGGACCACCGCGACGGGAAAAAATCTGGACCTCGTCGCGACCCGCACCGATCAGCCTTACCGGACGCTCCGTCACAAAAACCTTATCTTCATAGACACCCGCACGGATATAAATTTGATCATGCTCACCGGCGTCTGTAAGAGCGTCGCTCGGACGACGATAGAACCGTTCACGGTGTGCGTCAACAATCAGCGTCCTGCCGCCTCCAGGGCACGGGGGAATATGTTCCATGACGGTAAATACCCCACAACGACGTACATTTCTGTCGCTAGCCACACTTTCAAAGGAAACAAATAGAACCTTAGAACCGAGACGGTCTCGAAGCCTCTGGTTTCAGGCGCTCTTTTAGCTTCCTCCTCAAACGCAATGGCATGGCCATTGCGTTTGACAGGGAAGGACTCTCGCCCTATCCCTGGAGGCACCTCATGGTAGCGAAACTTTGTATATCGCTTCTTTTCCTTGCTTCGATGCTGTGCTCCGCAGTTCCCTCTTCGGCTGCACCCGGGCAAGCGCATGACTCATCCCGTCGTCTATATGATCGAGTGATGCAAGAATACAAACAGCATGATTACCAAGCGGCATTGGCTGGGTTCCAGCTGTTCCTTGAATTGCACCGTCAGTCTGCACTGGCATCGAATGCACAGTACTGGATCGGCGAATGTCAATACCGACTAGGCCGGTATAAGGACGCTCTGAACACTTTTTATAGCGTGGTCTCCTACTATCCTCACAGCTCAAAAATGGCTGCATCAACCTTGAAGATCGGTCAGACCTACGCCCGACTCGGCGATCATGAGAAAGCGCGAATGATGTTTGTCCGAGTCGTAGATCAATACCCGGATAGCACGGAAGCAGAGGTCGCCCACAAAGCCATCGATGCGATGATCGTTCAGCAGGAGCCCGAAACGCCGGAAGAAACCACCCGTCAGCCATGACAACCGGCATCACTCTTCCGGCTCAAGACCCAGCAGTCTGGTGAGTTCAGGCACCGCATACATGGGCTGCGCAGGCAGCCTGACCAACTTGATTCCCGTGCCAGTGACAACCGCTTCAATGACACGTTGACGCTCGACCTGATGAGGGACAGTTGACGCCTCCTCGACCTGAATGACCTGCTCCACCCGTCTCGACCCAGGATGCACGAGGATAAAATCCACGCGCTTGAGCGCGATCTGATTCAAGACGTACGCCCGTGGTTTGCCCACGGCTTCGATCGTCACAAATGACCAGAGCGGCACCTGTGCGAAGACGAGGTACTGGTCCTGGACCGCAAGCCGCAGCACATTGTAAAGAGTCACTTCCTCCTCGGTGAGGAAAGGAACCGATGTCATCCCAAGCCCGACCGGAAGCACAAACGGCGATGCGGTAGGGGAGACAATTGTGTATCTCCTGCCAGCCATGTAGGCCGCAAGAGAAACCAACACGAGAAGAACAAGAGCGAGATAGCCCCATTCTGTCATCGGGTCCGCTTTCCGACGGGGTTTCGGAAGCGAGCCAACCAGCCCGGACCGCCGGGAACGATGCAACCGAGTAAAGCAGGATGGGCCGCCCCTGTGACCGCAGGGACGTTCCCGGACTGCTCCGTCAGCGTCTCGTAGGCAAGCACGGCGAATGCCACCGCTTCGAAGGCCTTGCTGTCCCATCCAAGCGCCTCAAATGTTCTGACCGGCGCAGGGCTGAACACGTCTGCCAGATGAGTCATGATCGCTCGATTGCGCACACCGCCTCCGCCGACGATCACTTCGTCGATGCGGCCGCGAATCCAGCGTCTCGCCGTACCGACAGCTTCGGCTGTCCATCGGCTGCAGGTCGCAAGGAGATCTTCGCCGGTCAAGTGGCGTTTGTGTTGCGTCGCCATCAACTCGTCAATCATTTTCCCGCCAAAGGCTTCCCTCCCGGTCGACTTCGGTGGAGCTTCGGACAAGTACGGATGCGCCAGCAGTTTAGCTAGCAACCTTCCGTCCAGCCGACCACGGGACGCGGCGCGACCATCCCGGTCCATCGACGCCCGCCCGTTGGTCATGCGGTACACCAGGCCGTCGAGCACCATATTGGCCGGACCCGTGTCGAACGCTACCAATCCTTCGCAGCCGACCCCCGGAGGCAGATAGGTCACATTGCTGATGCCCCCAAGATTGACGATCAGACGAGCACGCGCAGGATGGCGAAAGAGCAGCGCATGGACTCCTGGGGTGAGCGGCGCACCTTGCCCGCCGGCAGCGATATCGCGTGGACGGAAATTGGCCACCGTCGTAATCCCGGTTCGCTCTGCGATGATCGCCGGTTCACCGATCTGAAGGGTGGACCGTATCGCTTCCACTCCAACATCTTTGATGCCTTGCGGCAAGTGATGGACGGTCTGCCCATGAGACCCGACGAGATCAATGTCCTTCGTGCGCAAGCTGGCAAGTCGAATAACGCTGAGCGCCGCATTGGCAAACCATTCGCCAAGCAACGCGTTTAGGTGGCACAGTTCGGAAACTGTTCCGGACAATGAAGCTGCAAGAATTCGCTGCTGGAGTGTGCGCGGGTACGGAAGTGGCTGAAATGCCACCATGCGCACGGTTAAGCGGGACTTCCTATGGTTAATGTCGACCAAGGCAGCGTCAACACCATCGCCTGACGTTCCCGACATGAGCCCGACTACTTTCATACACGCCTCTTCCTCGGTGGGTGCCGTGCGCGATCGAACCGCTCGCTACGCTAATCGAATGGATGCGCTTGGTCAAGGAGACAGCCAATCTGCGATGTCTCATTCGGCGAAGCTTCACCCATCACAGCGGCATATCTCTGCCTGTATCGGAGCAGCCCGGCTTGCGGCTTTCTTGACAGCACCTGATGGGGGCGGCTAGATTCAACGCACGTTTTCGGAACTCTTCACCGCGAGGTATGCGCATGTTCGGGACGATGGGGATATCGGAACTCATAATCATCCTGGTCATCGTGCTCATTATTTTCGGTGCCGGACGTCTGCCACAAATTGGCGAAGGGGTGGGTAAGGCCCTAAAAGGATTCAAGAAGGAAGTGAACGAGGTGCCGCAACCCATCGCCGTCCAACCACAGGAAGGGGCACCGCCTCCTGAAGCCCAACCGGTTTCCTCCTCGGTTGCCCACGCCCCTGTCGGTGAACCCGTGGCACCGAAGTCCAACGTACCGTATGTACCGGGTCCTGAACTCACTCCGGGCACCACAGCGTCTATGCTCTACAATATGGGACCTCAAGGTCCGCAAGCTGGTCGGGCGGCGGCACCGTCAACATCTCAGGCCAATGGCGCTCAAGGTCAGCAGGTCCTGTCGATGGAAGAACGCGCAGCGGCCCCTGCTCCAATATCCAGGGCACAGTATCCGCCGCTTCCGCCTGGTGCACAGCCCAAACCGACTGCCAAGCGACCGTCGGCGATTGTGAACAAGGATGCGGTTGCCCGTGTTCAGGCCCAACAAGCCGCGTTGAAAGCTCAAGCGGCACAAGGGCAGACCGGTGTATCGCCTAACGACATGCAGCACTTGGGCGAGGGCGTCGGTGACATGATTCGCACGTTCCAGCGGGCCGTGGCGGATGTGCGCAATAGCGTGGATCCGCAGATGCGAACGATCCAGGCCGAAGTGGATGCCGCTCAAAAGGAGATCCAGCAATCCATCGAAGCCGCCAAGGAGATGCCACCACCTCAAGAAGAGCCTCCTAAACCCGCATGAGCGTCGGGTGCCCTCGCCCTAGTGATGCCTTCTTCCATCGGGGTGACCCGGGCTGGTTGACGGCTCCAGCGCTAGTGGGTTTGATCCTGCTTCATCTCGGCTGTTATCAAAGCGTTCCCTCCGCTCCTGACCAAGCCGTACGGATGCTGACCGATTTATTGGATGACTCCCATGCTTCGGTTCGCCGAACGGCCGCTGAGGCTCTCGGGAAGATTGGCTCTCCGAAGACTGAAGACGCTTTACTGCGGGCGCTGAGTGACTCATCTCCGGAAGTCCGTGAAGCGGCCGCCCGAGCGCTAGGACGACTTCCTTCCATCGAGATGAGAACGGCTAGGAGGCTTACAGCGCTGCTGTCCGATTCGGACGCCTCCGTACGCCATGCAGCGGCCCAGGCGCTGGAGACAGCTGACGATGTGGCCGGGGTCGTACCAGGTATCGTTGAGCTCTTACGGGATCGCCGGGTGGACGTGCGCCGATCAAGCGGGCATGCACTATTCGTTGTGGGCGCACCCGATACGATAGCAGACCAGGCGTTGGTGGAAGCAACGCACGATCCCGATGCCTCAGTCAGGCAATGGGCCATCGCGGCTTTAGCGGATTCTGATGCTGCCGCAAGTGCGCCGGTCATTGTGGAGCGTCTTGGGAACGACACGTCCGAAGCAGTCCGCGCCGAGGCCGCCTATCGTCTCCGCTACCTCGGAGGAACCGTAGTCGAGAAGGAATTGGAGGCTTCGGGAGCACGAGAGAAGAGTGAAGGTGTTGCACGATGGGCTCGGCACAGTGTCGCAAGTCTCAGGACTGAGACCGGCTCCGGTTCAGCGCCTCAACCAAGTCAACCAGCAGAGACTGTGCATTCCCGTCAATATCGGTAAACTGCACACCCATCCCAGGGAAAAGTAAATAGCGTTCTGGTTTCTTGCGTGTCCATGCGACCTTGCCTTTGGCTTTAAGCTTTTCCCAAGGGCGATCGGGAAGGGCAAACTCGACAGAAAGCTCCGTTCCTGGTGCCAAGGGTGCACCGCTCTCGATAAACAGGCCACCCCCGCCGATGCCGCCGGTGAGACTATCAAACTGTTTCCCTTCCGGGGTCGTATACCGGACTTTCACCGCCAAAGGCGCCCGTTGGTGCGCACGGCAATGCGCAAATCGGCTATCGCCCTCGCCAGCCAGCACCTGTTCCACCACGGATGCCCAAGGAAGATTACCCAATAGGTGGCCGGATGTTTCATGAACGTTGATGGCTTCCGCGTCAACGTCAATGATGAGATATCTCCCTTGATGTCCCGCCGTCGTAATGATGGGCAGCTTCATCGGACAATCCTACTACTGATGGGTTATGCTGCCTGACCAGTCCCTTGCATGGACTTGACCAGGATGAGAATGCGGTCTCGTGTATCCGGATCAAGGTCCGAAAACCGGACCCCCATCCCGGGGCTGAATGTATATTGATCCGCTTTGGGACAGACCCATGCCACGACTCCCTTCGCCGGAAGCCAGCTTGAACCATTCTCGGGAAGTGAGAACTCGAGGGCCAGTTTCGTTCCGACCGGCAGAGGACACAGGCTTTCGATGAAGAGGCCCCCGACTCCAATGCCTCCAGCCCGACTCTCATAGCGCTGTCCCTGGGGCGTGTTGAATCGCACCCGAAAGGCGAGTGTAATCCGCGGGTCTGATCGGACTTCCTTTTGCAGCGGTGGTTTCCGGTAGGCCAGAATCTGGTCGATCACAAAGTCCCAGGACAGGCTGCCGATCGGCTCACCGTTGATTCCGAGCAGAGTCATCACTTCGCAGGCCGGATCGAGTTCCAGAATCTTCCCCTTATGACGGGCACTGGATGAGACGGGGTACTTCACAGGAGGGCCTCCCTGAATAAACCTGCGTTATGGCGAAAGTATAGCGCACGACAACGGCTTGTCGAGAAAAGGCAAGATCTCTGCAGCAGGATCAGAAAGATGAACCTGGTAGCAAGCACGGTTGTACGCCCCAGGCAATTCATACTGACGCACCAGGGGTATACAGCTGTACCTACGCGCTCTTCGCGTCCTTGTCCTGTTCAAAAATACGAATAGGCGGGTTCTTGCCTGCAATGGCGTCTTCGGTGATGAGGACTTCCTTGATTTGCTTTTGCGAGGGTGCGTCGTACATGACGTCAAGCATGACTTCCTCGAGTATGGCACGGAGCCCTCGCGCCCCAGTTTTCTGCGCATACGCCTTGCGAGCCACGGCCCCCAACGCACCATCGGTGAACTTCAACTTCACTTTTTCAAACGACAGGAGCTTCTCGTATTGCTTAGTCAGGGCATTCCGCGGCTCCGTGAGGATCCGGATGAGCGCCCGCTCGTCTAATTCCTCCAACGTCGCGACGACGGGCAGGCGCCCCACAAATTCAGGGATTAGCCCGTACTTCAAAAAATCCTCGGGCTGCACCCTCATCAGCAAGTCGCCGAGACGGACTTCGCTCCGGCCGCGCACTTCGGCCCCGAACCCCATCGATTTCCGGTTGAGGCGCTGCTCGATGATCTGGTCCACCCCCACAAAGGCGCCGCCGCAGATGAACAAGATGTTGCTAGTGTTGACCTGAATAAACTCTTGATGCGGGTGCTTACGTCCGCCTTGCGGGGGCACATTGGCAACCGTGCCCTCGATGAGCTTCAACAGCGCTTGTTGGACCCCTTCGCCGGACACATCGCGTGTAATGGAGGGGCTGTCGCTCTTGCGACTGATTTTATCGATTTCGTCAATATAGACAATGCCGCGTTCCGCTCGCTCCACATCGTAGTCAGCGGCCTGGAGGAGTTTCAGAATGATGTTTTCAACATCTTCCCCGACATACCCGGCTTCCGTGAGTGTCGTCGCGTCGGCAAGGGTAAACGGGACGTCGAGATACTTGGCGAGCGTCTGGGCCAAGAGGGTCTTTCCTGTTCCGGTAGGACCCACCATGAGAATGTTGCCCTTTTGAAGCTCAATGTCGTCAACTTCCTTTTCTTTGGAGGAAATGCGCTTGTAGTGGTTATGCACCGCAACGGACAAAATCCGCTTCGCACGTTCTTGGCCGACCACATATTGATCCAGGTGATGTTTGATCTCGGCTGGTTTTTTGAGCTTCGAAGAGATCTCTTCTTTCGCTTCTTCCCAATCTTCGGCGATGATGTCATTGCACAGGTTGACGCATTCGTCACAGATATAGACCGTGGGCCCGGCGATCAGCTTTCGCACTTCGTCGCGGCTCTTTCCGCAAAAGGAGCACCGCAAGTGTCGGTCCATTTTCTCCTGCTTGGCCATGCATCCTCCTGTATTACTTGGCTTTGGCCGCGTCTTTCCCGCCGTCGGCAGACTCTACCGCTTTGATCGCTTTCGGAGGTCGTGTGATCACCTCGTCAATGAGGCCGTATTTTTTCGCTTCCTCACCGGACATGAAATAGTCCCGCTCGGTATCATGTGCGATTTTGTCAATTGGCTGCCCGGTGTGCTTGGCCATGATCTCGTTCAACCGCTCTCGAATCTTTAGGATCTCCCTGGCATGAATATCGATCTCGGTGGCTTGCCCACTGAAGCCTCCCAGCGGCTGATGAATCATGACCCGCGCATTGGGCAGGGCAAACCGCTTGCCCTTCGTGCCGGCGGTCAGCAACAACGCGCCCATACTGGCGGCCTGTCCCAGACAAATCGTGTTGATCGGCGGTTTCACATATTGCATCGTATCGTAGATACCCAATCCCGCCGTCACACTACCGCCAGGAGAATTCACATACAGATTGATGTCTTTCTCCGGATCCTCGGCCTCCAGGAACAACAGCTGGGCGATGATCAAATTGGCAAAGACATCATCGATCGGCGCCCCAAGAAAAATAATACGATCTTTCAGCAGCCGCGAATAAATATCGTAGGCGCGCTCGCCTCGATTGGTTTGTTCAACGACGATCGGAACCAACATGTCGTGTAATCCTTTCCGCGACGGGTCTCTTGCGCGTCAATACGGGGGACGCGGTTGACAACCGTGCCTATCCTTGAATCACTGCATGGCGATAGACGAAATCCAACGCCTTGTCTGCGAGGATCCTGGCTCGTAATTCCTCAATCGAATCTTGGCCTCCGGCTTGGATCATTTTGACGAGGTCCGCGACGGGCACGCGCAATTCCGTCGACAGCCTGGAGACTTCGTTGTTCAGATCTTCCTGGGTCACCGACAAGCCTTCTTTTTCAGCGACGGCTTCCAGAATCAATCCCACCTTCACGCGCCGATTGGCGTCTTCCCGGTGTTCTTCCCGTATCTTCTTGATCTCTTCGGCTTCCACGGCCGGCACGGGATCTGTCACCTTGGCGCGATGCCGCTCCTGGGCCTTTTGCCGGACGATCGCATCGAGTTCTCGTTCCACCAGTGTGTCCGGCAGATCGAAATGGTGCGTGTCGGCCAGCCGCTTCAGGAGGGTGTCCTTGTACGATTCTTCGACGTCTTTCTTCAGCGCTTTTTCCATTTCGGTGCGGAGCTTGTCTTTAAGCTCCTGGAGCGATGCGTAGGGACCGCAGTCTTTTGCGAATTCATCATCCAGAGCCGGGAGGGTTTTCTGCTTCACGCCTTTGATGGCGAGACGAAATTGAACCGTTTTCCCGGCGACCCGTTGGTCGGGATGGCTGGCGGGATACGGTTGAGGTATCTCGATGACATCACCTTCCTTCTTGCCTAGGAGATGCGCATCGATTTCGATACCGAGGAGAGCCGCTCGGGATCCGACCTTGTGCAGATGCCCCTCTTTCCGCGTTCCCTCCAGCGGCGTGCCTTCCAAGAAGCCTTCCAGATCGACGACGGCAAAATTTTCCGCAATCAACGCAGTGCCTGAAGGCGCCGCTTCGAGTCTGGCCTGCTGCTCCCGCAGCACTTCGAGGGCACGATCCACCTGTTCGTCTGTCACGGCACGAGGATCCGGCTTCAAGGAGATGGGGTTAGGGGCCTTATAATCCCGTAACTCGATTTTTGGCTTTATTTCGACCGTCGCGGTAAAGGTAAACGGGGTGTCTTTCTTGATCTTCACTCGCTCAAGGGGAGGAATCTCAACCACGACCGGGCTGATGCCAGCTTGTTTGATAGCACGATCATAGTAATCGGGGACTAAGCTCCGGATGACGTCTTCTTCGACCGCTTTCGCGTATCGTTTTTCCAAGATGGCAAGGGGCGCCTTCCCCGGCCGAAATCCGGGGACCTGAACCTGGCGATTGAGTTCCGTATAAGCTTTAGAAAATCGCTGTGTCACCTCGTCCGCAGGCACTTCAATTTTGAGGGCCCGCTTCATGGGACCCAGTTCGGTGACTTCCACGTTCATTGTCATAAAGCAGTGTCCTTTTACCCTGCAGCCAGTGCCCTGGCAACGGCATTTTGGTGGTGGTGCGAGAGGGGGGACTTGAACCCCCACGGTTGCCCACGAGATCCTAAGTCTCGCGCGTCTGCCAGTTCCGCCACTCTCGCACAGTGGGGCCGTCCGCGGGGCTGTCCTTTCGCTCACTGAGACAGCAAAAGCACGCGATCTTGTCAGCTTTTGTACCGTTGGAAGCGTCCAAGTGTCAACCCATACGCCGGGTGGGCAGGAGGGCTCTTCTGTCGTATGAGACTGTTCGGGCATCTCCGTGGGTTGCCTAGCGGTCATGGAGAAAGCCCATGGCTCCCATAGATGCAATTTGTGCCGCAAAGGTATACTTTCTACGACTTAATGAGCGCTCATGGGCTGGGCTCGGAATGCGGGGTGGCTGGTTGATTACGTAATCGTCACATTTCATACCCGCCTTCTCACAGCCCTCTTCATAGGAGGTGCGTTATGGCACGCTGGTTTGCCCTCATAGTGCTGTTTGGTCTGTGCACCGTCGTTTCCCCCGCTTCGGCCTACCGCGAGTACTTTACCGTCGAACAGAAGAGCCAGTTGGCCAGGATCCAAACCGTGCTGGTCGAGGTGCTGGCCTTGACCGATAAGGGGCCGGCTGACACCCGGCCCTTGGCGGAGGTCGTCTCCCGGCGTCTCAGCGAACTGGGTTATACCGTCATCCAGGACAGCGGCAAGCCGCATGATGTCGTATTTCGAGTGAAATGCGAGCAGCGAAAGACTTGGGAAGGCACCACCGCGGCCGGTGGCGACGCCGACCTTCCCGATGCCCCCTCTCGCCTGTGGAAAGGTCCCGCCTGTCAGCTCAGTTACCTGCTAGGCGGTATGAAGATCAAATGGCAGAAGGAAGTGCGTACAGAGTTCGAAGATGCCCACGCAGCGGCGCAGGCCGCCCATACGTCCGAGCCTGAAACATTCGCAATGGACAAGCTCCGAGAGGTGCTGGAACGGTATGACTTCCCCTTGCTATTGACCGCGGAATGGGGCCAACCGGATCGCTTATTGAAGCTGCTGGATTCCACCGCGACGGATCAAGCTCGGAAAATTAAGATCATCTCGCTGCTCGGTGAAATGCAGGCTGATGAGGCCCTCCCAAAGCTGAAGGAGGCGCTGAAGGATCGTGACCTGGCCAAGCAGGCTCTCGTTGCCATGGGTAATCTCGGCAAAGACGGCATTCCTCTCTTGATCGATATCATGAACAGCGCGCCTCAGGTCGAAATACAAGCCGCCGCGGCTAAAGGACTGGGACAAATCGGAGGCATCCATGGGGATGCGTCGGTAGTACAGCCGTTGCTGGGGAAGTTGAACGACCCGAAAACGGATTGGGCGGTCCTGACCGAGGTTGCCTGGGCGCTCGGAAAGATTCCGGACAAGCGGTCGATCCAGCCTTTGTATGACATAGACAAACGGCTCCAGGGCATTCGTGATCCCGAGAACCTCGGACTAAAGAAACTCAAAGAAGCCGTGTTTTGGGCCATTAAACAATGTGACACCTGGGACCAATATAGCTAGGCGCTCAAGGCGAGCACCGCAATACGGCCTCGATCCGGCGCAGACCGGTCGGAACATGTTCTTTTGGTGCTGTCGTGAGCCTGTTGTGATAGGAGGATGTCCGAGAGTCATATTGATTAAGGGAGGACGTACGCATGGGTGAGATGTCTCGCAGGCGCTTCTTACAATTGTCCGCCGTGACGGGCGGCACGCTGGTATTGGGCGATCTGGTCGGCCAGATCATTGGATCGCCATTGAACACTCGAGCGGCCGCCGCCGCAGAACCAATCAAAATCGGGATTCTCGATCCCTTGTCGAGCCCGTATAAGACCTCGTCTATCCACGATGTGCACGGGGCCAATGTGGCGGTCGACCTCTATAATAAGCGCGGCGGCGTGCTTGGCCGTCAAGTGATGATCCTCGAAGCGGACGATGCGTCGAATCCCGAGACCGCCGTGAAGGCCGCTACAAAATTTCTGAAGGATGACCGTGTCGACTTCTTGATGGGAACGTTCAACGCGGACTGTGCGCTGGCGGTTTCCGAACTCGCCCGGAAGGAAAACAAGCTCTTCATGATAACCGGCGCTCATCTTCCCGAGTTGACTGGGGCAGCCTGTAACTCGCACACCTTCGTCTTTATGCCCAATGCCACCATGATGGCGCAAAGCGTCGTGCCGCATCTGCTGAAAGCCTATGGCACGCGCTGCTACATGCTAACAACCAACACGTTGGACGGGAAAGCCATGGCCCAAGCCATGACGACCGCCGGACAGGCTCATGGTATGGAAGTGGTCGGCGAAGCGTTGATCCCCTTTGGGTCGACTGATTTTACGCCCGCCTTGACCGCGGCCAAAGAGAAACGCCCTACCCTCATTGTGTTCAATCTGTACGGGTGGGATCTCGTCCACGCGTTGAAAGCCTACACGAAGTTGGAGCTGGCCAAAGACAAAATCGGAGTAGGCGGCTTGGTCGCCGGTGAGCAAATCGGCCGGCCATTGGGCTATGCGAACAACGCCGGAATCTGGGGACTCATCTGGGATCCTAAAATTAATACGGAAGGTTCCAGGCGGTTCATTCAGGGCGTGATCGATAAATACAATCATACCCCGACGTCGCGCTGCTACCTGGGCTACGCCGCAATGTCACAGATCCTTGAGGCTGTCCGGCGTGCAGGAACCACCGACACGGCGGCAGTGATTAAAGCGCTCGAGGGGCACGAATTTGACGGGCTCAAAGAGGGCCGTTCCTACTTTCGGGCTTGGGATCATCAGCACGTCCAGGATGTGCTGGTCGGAGAAGCGTTCGGCAAGGAAATGGGATTAGGTCACTATAAGATCCTCGCGACGGTATCCGGCGATGCAGTAGCGGGCACGGTAGAGCACAATACCTGCAAGTTATGAGTGCGATCGGGGCGTCTCTATGAGAGACGCCCCGATGCTCCTCTACTTCGTGACCCGCACCTCCACCCGGCGGTTTTTCGCACGTCCTGCATCGGTAGTATTCGGCATGACCGGAATGGTATCCGCATATCCATGCGCCTCGGCGGCGCTAAGCCCTCCTTCCGTCAGAGCCTTGGCGGCGTTGGCGGCCCGCGCCTGCGACAGTTCCTTATTGGTCGGGAACCGGTTCTTGAGGCTGCTCCGGATCGGTCGGTTGTCCGTGTGCCCATCGACGGCCACCCGGTATTCGGGGAAATCCTTGAGAATCCCGCCCACCTGCTTGAGGGCATCGACACCGGCCGGTTTCAACTGATCTTCTCCGGAAGCAAACAAGTATCCGGAGGCCAGGTTGATCAAAAGCCGCTCATTGTTGAGGTCCACCGTGATCGCGCCCTTATCGATCTCCGGCTTCAGCGCTTTGAGTAACCCCCGCTGCGCTTCTTTCAACTTCGCCATTTCCGACGACAGGTCTCCGCGCAATCCCGCCAGCTCCTTTTCACGATCGGCGAGCTGCCGTTCCAATTCGGTAATACGCTCTTGTGCGCCGGCTAGGTTCAATGCCAGCCGGTCCTTGTCAGCTCTGGCTGCACCGGCTGCTGCCAGTTGTTCGGCGGCGAGCTTATCTCGGTCTTGGGCGGCGCCTCCCATGGCCAAGAGCTGCGCTTCCAGTTCAGCGATCCGCTGATGTGCCGCGGCAAGTTCGGCGGCCAGCTTGTCCTTGTCTCCAACTGTGCTGCCGATGGCGGCCAGTTGCGTTTCCAATTCGACGCTCCGTTGCTTCGCCGCCTCTAACTGGCGTGCGACATCCGCGGACTGATCTTGGGATTGGCTCAAGTCGCTCTGCGCTGCCGAAAGTTGACTGGCTAGGGCGGCGGCATCGCCGGCGTGGGTGCGGAGTGAGGCCAGCTCGCGATCGCGATCAGCCAGCTGCTGCTCGAGTTCGGTCACGCGGCGAGTGACATTGCCGCTCTGCTGCTGCGCGAGAGCCAGCTCATCCGCAAGACGCTGGCGGTCTCGCTCCGATGCCGCCAACCGGGCCTCCTTGTCGGCGGCGGCTTTTTCCGCGTCCCATTGATTGCGATGGCGGTACTCATAGCCCCCATCGCAACAAATGGCAGTCTTCTCCAACGCTGAACAGGCTGCCACCGCCATGAAGCTGGCCGCCAAAGCAGTGGTTTTCATTATATGCATCATCACACTCGCTCCTTCCATGAACTGCTAGCGGGCAATTGCTAGGCGAACCGTTCACCCCGCCTGTGAACGGTTCCAAGGTCAGTGGCGCCCCTTGAGGGCGTCGCGAATCTCCATGAGCAGCTTTTCCTGCGTGGTCGGGCCGGCCGGCGGCGCGGGCGGCGCTTCCTTCTTGAAGCGATTGACCTGTTTGACAATCACGAAAATCACGAAGGCAATAATGATGAAATCAAAGACACTTTGGAGAAAGACACCATAGTTGAGCGTCGGCGTGCCGGCGGCTTTCGCAGCGGCCAGCGACGGTTGAGGGGTGGCCGAGAGATTAATGAACAAGCTCGAGAAATCCACCTTCCCCAGCAACAGACCAAGCGGTGGCATCAACACGTCGCTAACCAGCGAGGAGACGATTTTCCCGAATGCGCCGCCGATGATCACGCCGATCGCCATATCGAGCACGTTGCCTCGCATGGCGAATTCACGGAACTCCTTCAACATACATGCCTTCCTTTCCAAGGTGGAAAAGTGGACTGATTACCGCTTCCTCGTCGTGTCAAATCCATAGCCGAGAGTGATCAGGTAAAGATTGTCCGTATCGCCGGTCCCCGGCGGTGGCCGATTGTTATAGCGCGTCGTGACCTGGAGCGCACTGATGAAGCCGTCAATGACCTTGAAGCGAACACCGTTGTCCATGGTGAGGTAATAATTGCTCGTGTTCTGCAGTGAGGGATAGAACTCGTCGAAGTGAAACAGCGTGATCCGATCCTCGAGCATGGGCCAGCTAAACTTTACGGACGCCCGGCCGCGGACCGACGTGCCATCCTCGGCAAGCCGGAAGTCTTCGTTGAAGTAGGCCACACCGGCCTCGGCATAGAGCGTCATATCCTTGAAGAGGCCGCCGAAATCTCCGCGATCAATAAATTGATAACCGGGGCCACTCGCCAGGGCCGTACGCATTTTCAGGTCTTGGAAAAAATCGTTTTCAAAGTACGCTGAGGCGAACCAGAACAACCGTTTCGTGAGAAAAAAGTCGAGCTTGATGGTGCCCCGGGCATTGCGTGCCACCAACGTATTCGCATTATCGCCATACACATAGCGTCCATTGATGGTGAGTCGCAGCTGTTCGCTGCGCGCGACAAAGTCGCCGAGCAGGCTGGCGCTGCGCAGGTGGCTGTTGCCCGCCGTTTGAGAGAAGCCGCCTGTGAGGCTGCCCACGTAAATGACAGGCGCTTGAATAATCGGGTTCACCGACAGCACCGAGTCCATCGGTACGGTCAGAAGACCTTGCAGCGGTCCCGCTCTGATCCGGAGCGTACCGGGCTCGCTGTCTTCCACGCTACCGACAAGAACGTTCCCTTCTTTGAGATGGAAGGGAATCGGATGAGCAACCTTGAGGGTGCGCACGTCATTCCATTTCACCTTGATCAGGTCCCCTGCCGATGGATTCTTGATCAGCAACAGCCCCGTTTCCATTTCCACCACTTCGCCATAGATGACGCTGCCGTCTTTCAGCGTGACGATGTCCATCGCGGGTGAAAGCGTCTCCTCCGCCAGGGCCGGACTTAACATGCTCACAAACAACACCGACATCATCCACACGGCACACCGACTCATGCACGCCTCCTCAAGCCTGATTCAACAAGACCGGTTTTCGCCGGCGTATGTATAGCTTTTTTTGCCTAAGATTTCCAAGGCGGGCATCGAACGAGTCAGGCTGTTGATGCCGCTATGCCTTCCGGATCACCGCCGCCACCTCAATGGAAAGCCAGCCGGCGCCTAACCGGCACAGCGGTCCTGGCTGAAGTAAACGCCGTGAGAGACTGCCTAGCCGTAGAGCGGAGTATGGATGTGGCTACACCGGCTCACAAGTTAGCCGGATGCTGTGAACAACGGGGCCGGGAATTCTATGCGTCCCGCTCTAAATCGTTCAATGATCGCCTTGTTGAGTTCCCCTTGCAGCGACGCATAGTGGACCACCAACGTCCAAGGCTCGACCGCAATGGTGATGGCCGGATGGCCCAGATGGCTCACTCCTATGGATGGGGCCGGATCCTTGAGGACATGAGGATGACCCGCGATGAGGTCTTGGATGATGGTGAGCGCGTGCGTCAGGTCCGTCTGGTAGGTCACGTCAACGGAGAGATGCAGCTGCCGAATCGTCCCAAAATTGTGCAGGATTTCGCCAATGATTTTCCGGTTGGGAATGATGACGCGTGAGCGATCGGGATGCATCAGCGTAGTGGAGAAGAGATCGACCATCACCACATCGCCATGCACACCCAGGAGAGAGATGTGCTCGCCCACCCGATACGGCTTCGTAAAAATGATCGACAGGCCCGCCATGACGTTACTGAGAACGCCCTGCAAGGCGAGCCCAATCCCGACCCCTGCGACGCCAATACCGGCGATCAACGGCGCGATGGGAACACCCAACGCCTCGAGCGCGATGACGGCGGCAAACAGCAGCACGACGATCTTGATCATTCTCACCAGCAGCATCCGTACCGGTGGTTCCAGCCTCTGGCGCTCAAGCGACTGCTGGGCGAGCCGTCCTACCCAGCGGGACGCTACCGCCCCCGCCGAGAAGATGCCGAGGGCCACGACGGCCTGCAGGCCGTACTGCACGGCATACGCCGTTATCGTCTCCATGACCATCATAGGTAGTTCTCTACTGGCGAAATAATCCTTTGAGCAACTCTTTCCCCTGTTGCCGAAGATCTTCGGGCTTCGTCGTACCTTTCAGCAGCCCGCTCACCGCTTCTTCGACCTTCTTCTGCACCTGCTGCTGCACCTTCCCGGTCAGATGTTTGAGCTCGAGTCCATAGCGCGGCGCCTGCACGGTCCCGGCAATGGTCAGTGGCAGTTTCAACCGTCCCTCGTTCATTGCCAACTTCGCCACCGGCGAGCCTGCGACGATCGTTTGAGTCAGTGCTGGAGAGAGGTGCAGATTCACCAAAAGGTCCAGCGTCTGATCGAACCCGATGGTGCCTCCGCCGGTCGCCTGAAAGTCGTGACTGTCCATGAGCAGGTGCTCAATGCTTGCAACGCCCCGCTTCACCGCGACATCCGCCTCTAAAGTTGAAAAGGCGGTGGCTCGCGCGTCAGGCAGCGTGATGCCGGCGATTTTCAGCAAGGACACCGCCTCGTGCAGGAGATTGGCGCCTTCCAGTATGCCGTCCTTCACCATCACGTGGCCGGTGCCTTCGAGAGCTGAAGTGAGATCGGTCCTCGTAACCCCTCGACCCTGCATCCGGAGGTCTGCGCCGGCACTGCCCCGGATCCGAACAGGACTGCTCGAGAGAGCGGCCACGGCGGGTCCAAGCTGAAGACCTTGAACGGCAGCGGTCAGGGAAAACGGTGGCGCCTTTGGACCCGACGTGACCATCCCCTGAGCTTTTACCTGCCCCTCGAACAGCTGAAACGAGACATCCTGCAGACGGGCGTCCTGCCCTTTGACCTCCGCCGCAATCCGAAGATCCTTGATCTCCACGGGCTGCTGTAACGGCAACGCGACCGGCAGATGCGCCGTATTAATGACCGGCGAGCTGATCGTGAGACTGGCGTCCCGTCCGATGGTCTGTCCCGTAATATCGAACGCGGCCGTGCCCAAGGCCAGATGGAAGTTGATCACCTCAAGATCAGTGGTTTCCTTCAGTGGACCGAAGCGACCGTCCAGCACGACCGGCAGGGCGAAGGGTTGGACGACCGTCTCCACATGCACCTGTGGGGTCTGACCGAGCCGCACCGAAGTCAGCAGCGCTCCCAGATCTTGCAGCACATACTCGAGCGGCGCCGCGGCAGACAGGTCGCGATAGGTAATGGTTCCGCCGATCAGAGACACACGATCGACCGCCAGCAGCCCGAGAATCTTCAGCGGCCCTTCGGTGGAGGGGATGGGTGCGCGCGACGGCGTCTCGGGCGCAGGGACTCCTGGCCGTCCGACCGTCGAGACGTTGAGCACTCCCTTCTGGTTTTTGATCACCGCAATGACGGGATTGCGCAGCGTGATCTCATCGACTTCCACATGGCCGCTGAGCAAGGGCCGCACCTGTACCGCCACATCCAGCGAGGCCAACGATGCAAACGGCCCGGATCCGAACGCGGGATCGTCCAGGATCGTAAAGCCCTCCACCCGCGCACCGATCCGCGGCCAGAGAGTCAGCCGGATGTCTTGAAAGTCGACCTTGCGATTGAGGGCTTCCTCGAGGGCGGGTTTATACTGGTCTTGGTATTTCTTCAGATCGATCAAGAAGGGCAGCGCAAGCATGACCCCGATGATCGTGACAACCGCGACACCCAGTCCGATAAGAATTTTCATGGAGTACCTCGTGTGAGGCACCGCAGTATAGGAAGCCTCATCGCCAGGGTCAACGGCGGTGAGACCTTCACCGCAGCATGCCGGCTTGCCTTGCCGCTCGAAAAACGGCCGTGCTAAGATGCCGTTCCTGCGGAGAGGTGCGAGAGTGGACGAATCGACATGCTTGGAAAGCATGCGTCCTGGCAACGGGACCGTGGGTTCGAATCCCACCCTCTCCGCCATAAAACACAGTGACGACTGATCGGTGGTACGGTGCGAAAAATTGACACGCCCGCTTCACTGGTCACTGTTCACCCATCACTGATTACTGCGGATTAGGGGCTGGGCCCTGTGCAACAGAACCCTGTGAACCCCGCCAGGTCCGGAAGGAAGCAACGGTAAGCGGTCAGTTCTGTGTGCCGCAGGATCACCTGGCCCCGCTTCATCGAGACATTGAAAAACGGCGAATGACCCGCTTCTGGATCGGTCGGCGTCGGTTTCAGCGAGGACAGACCTATGGAGTACCAAGTCTCTGCGCGCAAATATCGTCCAGGCACATTTGATGACGTCATCGGCCAGCCGCACGTTGTCCAGACCTTGATGAACGCGGTCTCGGCCAAGCGCATGGCGCATGCCTACATTTTCTCCGGCACGCGCGGCGTGGGGAAAACGACGGTGGCGCGCATTCTGGCCAAGGCGCTTAATTGCGAGGGCGGGCCGACAGGGGATCCCTGTAACCAGTGCGCCAATTGCCAGGAAATTACACAGGGCAATTCGGTCGACGTCATTGAAATCGACGGCGCCTCCAATACGAGCGTAGACGACGTGCGCGAGATCCGGGAGAACGTCAAGTTCACCCCCTTTCGCGGTCAGTACCGGGTGTACATCATCGATGAAGTCCACATGCTGTCCAATTCGGCCTTCAACGCGCTGTTGAAGACCTTAGAGGAACCCCCCGCCCACGTCGTGTTTATCTTTGCCACCACAGAGATTCACAAGATTCCCGCGACGATTCTCTCCCGGTGCCAGCACTATAACTTCCGGCGCATTGCGCGAACGGACATCGTGGAACGTCTCCGTCACGTCGCCCGTCAGGATGATCTGACGATCGAAGAGCGCAGCTTCACAGCCTTGGCGCGCGCCAGTGAGGGCAGCATGCGCGATGCCCTCAGCCTGCTCGACCAAGCGATCGCCTTCGGCGGCAAGGCGATCAACCATGCCGATTTGGAACTCTTGCTCGGGGCAGTGCCTCAAGAGCTGGTGCAGGACATGATCAAGGCGATCACGGCCCAGGACAGTCCGGCCGCGCTGATCGTGGTCGCCCATTTGTTGGACCAAGGCCACGACGTGAAATCCTTTTGTGCCGATGTCGTCGAATCGCTCCGAAATCTTCTCGTGGCAGCCGTCGTCCCTGGGCAGGCAGAATTGCGGGGCTTGATCGAAGCCTCTGAAGAGGACGTGCAGCACCTGATGGCGGACGCCAAAACGCTGAGTCCTGAGCACCTGCAGGAATGGATGGCCATTTTTATCCAGGCCGAAGAGTCGCTACGGCTCAGCGCTCACCCGCGGTTTGTCATCGAAACGGCCGCCGTGCGAGCCACCCGGCTGCTCCAGAAGCGGGAGAACAACACACCGGTTCAAACCCCGTCGGCGCAACCGGCTCCACGAGGAACGGCCGGGAAACAGCCGGGCTTCGCCCCACCGGCCCCACACGCGCCGGCGCCGGCCCAGGTGGCCACAGCCAACGCGGCCATGCACACCTCCGCGGCCAAGCCGCAACCGACGTCCACTGCGCCGTCATCTCCTCAACCTTCAGCCAGGAGGGAGCCGACCCACGCACTCCCACCGTCAGCCGATCACGCGCCCCGCCCTGCCGGGACTGCCGTAGCCGCGCCGGCCATCTCGAACTCACCGGCTCCACTGAATTGGGAAGCCGTCCAGGAAGAAGTGGCGGCTTCGCTTCCGAACGTCGCCCCGTTTCTGGAAGCCGGCCGATTTATCGGACTGGAAGGCGGTGTCGTCACGATCGGTTTCCCAAAACTCGCGACCATCGCGCGTGCCATGATGGAAAAGGACGATAATCTCAAAGCGGTAGCCACGCTCTGTGAACGGCAGACTCGCCAACCCATTCGTATTCGTATTGTGGAACTCACCATCACGGATCCCCCGGGACCGACGATGGCGCAATTGCGGGCCGCCAAGGAACAGGATCAACGACAGCAACTATTAGAGCGCGCACGCACCAATCCGGTGGTGAAAGAAGCGCTCGAGATCTTTGGCGCCGAGTTGGCCGACGTCAGACCGGTGGTTCACAAGGAGGCAGAATGAAGAATCCATTCGGAGATATGGGCAACATTTTGAAGCAAGCGCAGGCCATGCAAGAGCAGATGGCCAAGATTCAGGAACAGGCCGCCACGAAAACGTCCAGCGGCACCGCCGGCGGCGGAATCGTCACCGTCACGGCCAATGGCGCCATGCAGATCGTCAGCGTGGCCATTGACCCGGAAGTCGTCAAAGGCGGCGACGTGGAGATGGTGCAGGATCTCGTCGTCGCGGCCACCAATGACGCGCTCAGGAAAGCCAAGGAATTGATGGAAGGTGAGATGAAGGCCCTCACCGGCGGCATGAAGCTGCCCGGGTTGTTCTAGGTGGGGCATCCGGTGAGTCCTCTGATGGCACGTCGCGCACATGGCGGTTGATCAACAAGGGTTACTGGCAAGGCTCGTCAAAGAACTCGTTCGTCTCCCGGGAGTCGGCCAGAAGAGCGCCCAGCGACTGGCTTTTCATCTCTTGAAGGCTGAGCGCGAGGATGCCATCCGGCTGGCCGAGGCGATTCGTGCGGTAAAAGACGGGCTGGCCTTCTGTCGGCAATGCCGGAACATCTCGGAAGGAGAGCTATGCGAGTTTTGTCTTGATCCCAAGCGGGACCGAAGCAAGATCCTCGTGATCGAAGAACCCAGTACGCTCTATGCCGTGGAGCGTGCCGGCGCCTATCGAGGTCTCTACCACGTGCTGTTGGGGACCCTCTCGCCGCTCGATGGCGTCGGACCGAGCGATATCCGGGCCGACGAGCTGGTCGAGCGCGTCAAACCGGGTGGAATCGATGAGGTGATTCTGGCAACGAATCCCACCATCGAGGGGGAAGCGACGGCGATATACCTCACCCGATTGCTGAAGCCGTTCGGCGTGCGCGTATCTCGCATCGCCTACGGCATTCCCGTCGGTATGGACATCGAGTATGCCGACGAAGTGACGCTCCTGAAATCGATAGAAGGCCGTCGAGACCTATAGCTACGAACGCGTGCCTGCCCGTTGACCCCTCACCAACCTCCTGTTATAGTCGCGCGGCAATTGGCCGTCATGTAGAACACTTATGGCCATTAAGGCACGTCCTGCTTCGAAACGAACCGCTCCCTCTACCGGCCCTCGCCCGTCCGTGTCACGAACCACCCCGAAACGCGCCGCCCGCACGAAATCCAAGTATCCCGATATTCGCCGAGACCTCGAGCGCCAACGCGCGCTTATTTTAAACGAGGTGGAGGATGTCTTGACCAACCGTCCCGGCCAGGAGCCGTTTCCGGATGTGAGCGATCAAGCCTCCGCCGAGGTGGATCAGAACTTTTCGATGCGCATCCGTGAACGCGAGCAAAAGCTGCTCAAGAAGGTCGAGGACGCGTTAGAGCGGATGCGATTGAACACCTATGGGATTTGTGAACGCTGCGAGGAGGACATTCCGTATAAGCGCCTGAAAGCCCGTCCCGTGACCACTCTCTGCATTGAGTGTAAAACGCTCCAGGAACAAGAGGAACGCGGTCGCCGGTAGCCGGGTTTCCCCATGCGCGGATCGCTCACTTCGGCTTTAGGATTTTGATTCGCTCCCGGGCATGCGCCGCGCGGGCTTCTTCTTCGGGGTTTCCTTCCACGAGCGCCACAAAGGTCTCATACTCCGCCAGTGCACGTTTCGGATTGGTCGGTTCGTAGGCCTCGGCCAAATTATACCGTGCCACGGCATAATTGGGCCGTAGGATCACCGCTTTCTCGAACAGGCTCATCGCCCCAGCCTTGTCATTCAATTTGATATACACCGTACCGAGGTTGTTCAGCACTTCTGGAATGTTGGGCCGGATGTCGAGCGCGCGCAGCATGTTCGCTTTGGCTTTGTCGTACTGCCCCTTCGCTTCCCACGCCAGGCCGAGTTTATGATGCGCTTCCGCCAGCCACACTTGGTTGGCAAAGCCGCTTCCAATCGCCTTCTCATAGGCCGCCACCGCAACGTCATAGTGCTTCTCGCCGCAGTAGCCTAATTGCGCCGCTTGACCGCGTGCAAATTGTTGGAGAGACGTGAACGGCTCCTTGTCTTCACTCCCCTGACCCTCGGTCTTAGCCTCCTCCGGGACTCCTGTCGGATACCGGAGCCGATGAAGGAACTCGCGGCGATAGGGGGAAAAGAGGCGGACATACGGGTCGATCGAAAAGGAAGCTTGGAGGAGGATCGGATGTGCGCCGTTGCCCGTGACCAAATATTGAGTCGTGGTTTTCTCATCCCCCGTTTCAAAGAGCGCGCTCGTATCCAGGTTGGCTTTGGTCGCCAACTGGGGAACAGAAAGATAGAACTCGCGGGACGGCTTCAGTAACGAGAGGGTGTGCCGAAGCACCGGATACGGCTCGAGGTCCAGGCCGCGCGGGAAGGTGAACAGGGCCGCGACTAACAGTCCGTCTTCATCGAAGAAGTAGGACGCTTCTCCTCCGGTCGTCTTCTGTGCGACGGGAAGCACCAGCTCCTGCCCGGTTCCCCATGGCCGGACGGTGTCTCCCGCTGTCGGATGCTGCTGGAGAAACCGCGGCTTTCGGTCGCACAGCTTCGTCGATTGAAGCAGGGCTAAGTCAGAGTCGGATGGCGGAAGGTTCGGCCGGACTGGCGCGGGCGACCCGCACGCAGTCAGCCAACCAACCACGGCAATGCACAAGAGAGTCGCGTACCGATGGGTGGTCATAATATCTAGAAACCATACACGTTGGCGGGGCGTAATGCCAAAGGGAAACAAGAAGGCCCGCTGTCTTGAGACAGCGGGCCTCTTGACTGCCGGCATGGAGACGGAATTATCGCCGTTGGGCGTCCACCATGGCGTCTTCGGCGGTGTAGCCGCTTAGGTACGGAACCCAGCTGGCGAGAGTATAGAGAGGACGGTTAATGCCATAGTCAAAAGCTTGCCCGATCGGATGCAGAATAAACCCCAGCCAACGGAACGGATTGTCGTTGACCGGTGACCCAGCCGCGGGATCGGAATACACCATAGCCGTGCTGTCCAGAATATTATAGATACTAGTGGGCGGAGCATATTCTCGATCTTCCATAGACGCACTCTGCTGCGTGGCTGCGCACCCGGATGTCAGTACCGCGACTATCACGACGGTTAGGGTCCACGATGGTAACTTCATACGCACCTCGCTTGTTGTCGGCCATGCCAAGTCACGACGTGATCCACACACGTGAAGTGTAGCCGACACCCTGAAATCTGTCCAGGAAGGACGGTTCTTGAGGGAGCCGGGGAGGCGCTGTGAAGAGGGGTTGCAAACACCGGGATGGTGGGCGATACAGGTATCGAACCTGTGGCCTCTTCCGTGTGAAGGAAGCGCTCTACCACTGAGCTAATCGCCCATGCCGGCGCAAAGTCTAGCATGGGTCGCCGGAATGGAGCAACCAACGCTGGCACCGTCTAAGAAACAGAGATGCGAACGCATGACAGGATCGGGCTCCAACTCCCTGTTGACCTCGCCTTGACTTCGACAAAACACGCTTTCTAGAATGTGGCCTTCTAATTCCCCTCCAGGAGTGCCGGATCGATGAGAGATGACGTGGTCATCGTGGGCGGTGGTTTGGCTGGATCCGAAGCGGCGTGGCAAGCAGCCAATCACGGTGCCCGAGTGACGCTCTACGAAATGCGTCCCAAGGAAATGACGCAGGCGCACAAGACGGGGGGGCTTGCCGAGTTGGTCTGCTCGAATTCGCTCGGTTCGTTGGATCCGTACAACGCTCCGGGAATTCTCAAGCAAGAAATGCGGCAACTGAACTCCTTGATCCTCGCATCGGCGGAACAGGCTCGCGTCCCGGCCGGGTCGGCGCTCGCGGTGGACCGCGACCAATTCTCGCTTCGCATCACACAGGCGCTTGAAGGCCATCCCAACATCAAGATCCTGCATGAAGAGGTGGCCGATATCCCGCGGGACTGTGTCTGTATAGTCGCCACCGGACCATTGACCTCTGACAAGCTTTCGACGGCCATCCGCGGCTTGACGCAGGCCCAGCACTTGTATTTCTTCGATGCCATTTCCCCCATCATCGATGCGGATTCGATCAACATGGACATTGTCTTCCGCGCCTCCCGGTACGACAAAGGCGGGGATGATTATCTCAATTGCCCGATGAACGAGGCGCAATACAGCGCGTTCTACGATGCGATCATGACGGCCGAGAAGGTGCAGCCCAAGGAATTTGAAAAGACGCCCTACTTTGAGGCCTGCATTCCCATCGAAGTCATGGCGGAGCGTGGCCGGCAAACGATGCAGTTCGGCCCCCTGAAGCCGGTCGGTCTGGCGGATCCCAGAACCGGCGAACGACCCTATGCCGTGGTCCAGCTTCGTACTGAAAATGTCCATCGCACTTGCTATAACCTGGTGGGGTTTCAAACCAAGCTGACCTATCCAGAACAGAAGCGGGTGTTTCGCATGATTCCGGGACTGGAACAGGCGGAGTTTCTCCGGTACGGTAGCCTGCATCGCAACACCTTTATCAACGCTCCGCAGTTGCTCCTCAATACATTGCAGTTCAAGGCCCGCGGCACTCTGTTCTTTGCCGGTCAGCTGGTCGGTGTGGAAGGATATACCGAATCGGCCGCCATCGGCGGCCTGGCCGGGCTCAACGCTGCCCGGACGTTGGCCGGGCTGCCGCTCCTGACGCCTCCATCCACGACAGCCCACGGCTGTCTGATCGCGCACATCGCCCATGGCGATCCCAGTCAGTACCAACCCATGAATACCAATTTCGGGCTGTTCCCACCGCTGGCCAGGATACCGCGCGACAAAGAGACCAAACGGCGGTTGATCTCGCAACGAGCGCTAGAGGACTTCGCAGCATGGAAGACGCGATCCGGGCTTTCGTGACGTTCCTTGAAGTAGAGCGCAACGCCTCGCCGGAGACCATTCGCAATTACCGGTCGGATCTCCATCAGCTGGCCGCATTTCTTCACGCAATGGCGCACGGCGAACGGCGGTCCATCCAACCCGATGAGGTGACTGTCGAACACCTGCGCCGCTATTTGCACTGGCTGGACCGTCAAGGAGACAAGGGGTCTTCGCTGGCGAGGAAACTTGCCTGCATTCGCAGCTTTTATCGCTTCCTTGTCAGAGAAGGAGCCTGTCCTCACAATCCGGCCGAAGCGATTCGAACGCCGAAGCTTCCCAAAGCGCTTCCCAAAGTGCTGACCAAAGACGACGCCAATGCGCTCATGGAGTTTCCCGAGGGCGTCTCGGCGCTATCCTTGCGCGATCGCGCCTTACTCGAAACGCTGTATTCTACGGGGGCGCGCGTGAGCGAAGCCGTCGGCATGAACGTCGGGGACATCGACGAGGCCCAGGGGTTGGTCCACTTGCGAGGCAAGGGTCGCAAGGAGCGGGTCGTTCCGATCGGCGATGTCGCCATGCAGGCGATTCGCGACTATCGTGGTGCGCTGCCGGCGACCGCCGTGGCCTATCGGCCGTCTGCCCCTCTCTTCTTGAACCATCGCGGCGGCCGGCTCACGACACGAAGCGTGGCCCGCTTGGTCGCCCACCACTCGAGCCGTCTCGCGAGCGGAGCGGTGAGCCCCCACGCACTGCGGCATTCCTATGCGACGCATTTGCTCGACGAAGGCGCCGATCTGCGAGCCATCCAGGAAATGCTCGGCCATGCCTCCCTCAGTACCACACAGAAATACACGCATGTGGCGGCGGACCAGCTCTTGGCGGTCTATGATCGTGCCCATCCGAGGGCTCGGCTGGCGACGCCGTCGGACAAGCGAAAGGATCCGAAACGTTCATGAAGATTCGATCCACTACCATTTTATGCGTGCGTCGGGAGGGGCGCGTCGCCATGGGCTCTGACGGTCAGGTCACCGTCGGCACGACCGTCATGAAGCATAACGCCCGGAAACTGCGGCGACTCCATCACGATCAGGTTCTCGCAGGATTTGCGGGAGCCACCGCCGATGCCTTCACGCTCTTTGAGAAATTCGAAAGTAAATTAGAAGAGCACCGTGGAAATCTAACGCGGGCGGCGGTTGAACTGGCGAAGGACTGGCGGACTGATCGCGTGCTGCGCCGCTTGGAAGCCCTCTTAGCGGTGGCCGGACGCGAGCAATCCTTCATAGTTTCCGGGACGGGCGACGTGGTGGAGCCGGAAGACGGCATCCTGGCCATTGGGTCCGGCGGTCCGTATGCCTTGGCGGCCGCCAGGGCCCTGCTCCGGCATTCCCATCTGGACGCCCCCATGATCGTCACCGAAGCGATGATGCTGGCGGGCGCCATCGATATTTATACGAATCAACAGATCGTCGTCGAAGAACTGAAGGGATAATCCGCACTGTGAACCAACAGACGCCCGCCCCGAACATTAACAGCCTGACACCACGCCAGATCGTGGAGGAACTGAATCGCTACGTGATCGGCCAAAAGGATGCGAAGCGGATGGTTGCGATCGCCCTGCGCAATCGCTGGCGCCGTCAACAACTGTCGCCCGATTTGCGCGACGAGGTCATGCCAAAGAATATCATCATGATCGGCCCGACCGGAGTCGGGAAGACGGAGATCGCACGGCGGCTCGCCAAACTCGCCCAAGCGCCGTTCATCAAGGTCGAAGCCTCGAAGTTCACCGAGGTCGGGTACGTGGGGCGGGACGTGGAGTCCATTATTCGCGATCTGACCGAATTGGCTATCAATATGGTAAAGACACAGCGTCTTGACCTGGTGCAATCGAAGGCCGAACAGCATGGAGAAGACCGCCTCCTGGATCTTCTCTTGCCGCCGCCTCCCACGAGGCCCGGCTTCCTCGAGAGCGCCCCGGATGCGGCCGGTCAGACGGCGCACGATACGCATGAAACCACCCGGTCCAAGCTGCGCTTGCAACTCCGGGAGGGAAAACTCGACGAACGCACGGTCGAGATGGAGGTCAAAGAGCGCAGCGTTCCGGTAGGAGTCATCTCCAATTTGGGCGGCTTAGATGATTTGGAAAGTAATCTGCGAGACATGCTCGGCGGGATGTTCCAAGGAAAGAAAAAGCGGCGCCTCATGAAGGTGCCCGAGGCGTTGAAACATCTGACCCAGGAGGAAGCGCAGAAGCTGATCGACATGGATGACGTCGTGCGGGAGGCGATTGCGAAGGTACAGCAAACCGGCATTGTGTTTTTAGATGAGATCGACAAGATTGCGGGCCGGGAACGGACCATGGGGCCGGACGTCTCGCGAGAGGGAGTGCAACGCGACTTGCTGCCGATCGTGGAAGGCTGCACCGTGACCACCAAGCATGGCGCCGTGGTCACCGACCATATCCTGTTCATCGCCGCCGGCGCGTTCCATGTGGCGAAACCCTCGGATCTCATCCCGGAGCTTCAAGGGCGGTTTCCCATTCGCGTGGAACTGAGCCCCTTGTCCAAAGATGACTTTGTGCGTATCCTGACCGAACCAAAGAACGCATTGGTGCAGCAGTATCACGCCCTGTTGGCCACGGAAGGGCTAGAGGTGACGTTCACCCAAGACGGGTTGGAGGAAATCGCCGCGATCGCAGTGCAGGTGAACGAGCGGACAGAAAACATCGGGGCCCGCCGCCTGTTTACGATCATGGAACGCTTGCTCGAACAGATTTCTTTCGCCGGACCCGAATGGCCCGACAAGACCGTACGCATCACCGCGGACTATGTCCGGGAGCGCCTGAAGGATATCGTCAAAGATCAGGATCTGAGCCGCTACATTCTTTAGCAGGAGCCCGGATGAATAGACTCATCAAAAAAGCCAACGTCCTCATCGAGGCCTTGCCCTACATTCGGACGTTTCGCGGCAAGACCGTCGTCATCAAGTACGGCGGCCATGCCATGACCGATTCGTCGCTGAAGGAGCGGTTCGCGCAGGACGTCGTGCTTCTCAAGTACGTCGGCATCAATCCAGTCATCATCCACGGCGGCGGGCCGCAGATCGACAAGATGCTGGACCGCCTGGGCATCGAAGCGAAGTTCCGCCACGGCGTCCGGGTGACCGATGAAGCGACGATGGAAATCGTTGAAATGGTGCTGGCCGGGAAGATCAACATGGAAATCACCGATCTCATCAATCGTCACGGCGGGAGCGCCGTGGGACTGAGCGGCAAAGACGGCGGCCTCATCTTAAGCAAACCCCTGACGGCGAAGGCCTGGGCCCAGAGCCTGCACCGAGATCTGGACGAGGACGAGAGCGGCGGGGATTTCGGACTGGTTGGCGATATCGAAAAAGTGGATCCGAGCCTGTTGCACAAGCTCCAGGGCGACCACTACATCCCCGTGATCGCTCCGATCGGAACCGACCGTGAAGGAAATACCTACAACATCAACGCCGACCTCGTGGCCGGCGAGGTGGCCGGTGCCTTGCGGGCCGAAAAACTGGTGATGATGACCGATATCAAAGGGATTCGCGATGCCAATGGCCGCCACCTTTCAACAGTCTCGCGAAAGGACGTCCAGCGCATGGTCAAGAAGGGCACCATTACGGAAGGGATGCTGCCCAAAGTGCATGCGTGCTTGGATGCACTGGCCGGCGGAGTCGGCAAGGCACACATTATTGACGGGCGTGTGCCGCATGCCATCCTCCTAGAGATCTTCACCCACAAAGGCATTGGAACTGAGATCGTCACCTGACGACGGCTGCTGGGAACCATTCAGTGCTTGCCCACGCCAAGCGGTTCATCGCGGATCTTGAATTCCTTGCTCGGGAACGGCACCCCGATGGCTCTCCCGAGGCGCTGCGAAATACTGCGCAGTATCTAGCGGAACGCTTTTCAGCGCTGGGCCTTGCGATCTCATCGCACCAGTTTCCTCGCGCCGGAACGATGTATCGGAACGTGATCGCGACGACGCCCGACGATCTTGGCCTCGCCAAGCCTCCGCTTGTTCTGGCCGCCCATTACGATACGGTGGTCGGATCGCCGGGCGCCGATGACAATGCGAGCGCCCTGGCCGTCCTCCTGGATGTCGCCGATCAACTGACGGGCAGGACTCTGTCCCGCCCGGTGCAGTTCATTGCCTTCTGCCTGGAGGAAGAAAACTTGTTGGGCAGCCGTGCCTACGCAGCACATTTGAAGGCATCGGGGCAATCGATACAGGCGGCGGTCGTGTTGGAATGCGTTGGATACGCCAGTCATGAGGCCGGTACGCAGGCTATTCCCCCCGGGGTGCCGGTGCCCGTGCCGACAACAGGAAATTTTCTGGCGGTAATTGGTAATGAACCATCGCACAAGCTGACGGCGGCGCTGGAACGAGCCATGAGCCCCCACCTGCCGATTGTGCCGCTGATCGTCCCCGGCCATGGTGAAGCGCTGCCGGACACCAGACGAAGCGATCATACGGCGTTCTGGGAAGCAGGCTTTCCCGCCGTGATGCTGACGGACACGGCCAACTTCCGAAACCCGCACTATCATCTGCCGAGCGATACGGTCGACACGTTGAACCGGGATTTTATGGCGGCGGTCGCCGAAGGAGTGCTGGCGGCTGTTCTCGTCCTGACCGGTGGGCAGGACTGCCTGTGAAGCCACAGGCGGTCAGTCGGCAGGCGAAAACGGCGATTGCCACTGTGTTTGCCAATCTCGACTACGCGACCCTCGGACAAGTCTATTGTTATGAAGGCGGGGATGCGTTCTGGAAGGCGAAGCGAACGCCCTGCCAGCGATTGGGCCTGGCCGTTGGTCACGCACTCTCCAACCGCTTGCCACGGGGCGGCCGGAGCCTGTACGTGGGCGCCGGGGTGGCCGAGCTACCGCCCCTCCTGGTGGAACTGTGCGATCGTCAGCGTCAGGTAGAGCCCTACAACCTGCGGCCTGCGGAGGTGCATGCGCTCAATCGCGCCTGCCGGCCATGGTCGGATCTCCGCTATCGCACGCGGGATGCCTCCTCCGCGAAAGGCACCTTCGACCATCTGTGGATTGTGAGTGTGCTGAACGACCCGGAGCGCTTCCCGCATCTCTCACCGTTGTCCTACGGAAACGCCGACCCGGTCACCTTCGACCCGGTAAAGTTCGCACAAGAACGGAGGATCGTCCACGCTCTGGTCAATCGGTGCATGAAGAAGCTGCAACGTCCCGGACAGGTCACGACAACCACTGAAGAAGTGGTATGGATTGCCGAATGGTGTCACCGTCACCAAGTACCCTATCTCGTGGAGCGCAAGCAATACGCAACTGCGCTGGTCGGCGATCCCATTTGTTTTATCCGCGTGGGTGCCACGCGGCGCTAGAACCAGAGGAGCCGCATCACGAGACGCGGAAGCCGGTCTTGCCTGTGGACGAATCATCCAGATACTGGCCGGAATAGCGAACATAGTTGTCCGCCGACGCTTTGATCCAGAGCACCTCGCGGTCGGTGACTGGCCGCTTGACCCGAGCGGGCGATCCGAGGACGAGACTCTTCGGAGGGATGATGGTGCCCTCAGTGACCAGGGCCCCGGCGCCCACGACAGAATCCTCGCCAATGACCACGCCATCCATGAGGATGGCCCCCATGCCGACGAGCACGCGATCCTTGATCGTGCAGCCGTGCAGGACGACGCGATGCCCGATCGTCACATCGTCACCGATAACAAGGGGGTGGGTGCCGTGACTGACATGCAACATGCACAGATCCTGCACATTGGTGCGGTGCCCGATCCGGATATAGTGGACGTCGCCGCGGATGACGGTATGGAACCAGGCGCTCGAGTGCTCACCCATGACCACGTCACCGATCACGACAGCGGTCTCTTCAATGAAACAAGAGGATGGGATGACCGGTGTGGTCCCCTGAAACCTACGAATCATAGCCGCACTCTAGGGGATCTGCGCTGCTGCTGCAAGGGCTCGTTGACAGCCTTTTTCACCCTCCCGTACACTGGCCCGCATGTCTCAACCGCTCATCAACGTCACCCGTGCCAAGCCGGTGAAACGGACACCTTCGGACCAGGCCGCGACAACCGTCGGCTTCGTGAATCTCGGCTGCTCCAAAAACCAGGTCGATTCCGAGGTCATGCTCGGCACGCTGGTCCACGACGGGTTTCGGCTCACCAGTGACCCAAAGCAGGCCGAGGTGGTGATCGTCAACACCTGCGGATTCATCGAAGAAGCCAAGCAGGAATCCATCAACACGATCCTCGAGCATGGTCAGCTCAAAACCACAGGAGCCTGCCGTGTGCTGATCGCGGCGGGATGCCTGGCGCAGCGCTATCAGGGGGACTTGCTGAAGGAATTGCCGGAGTTGGACGGGGTGGTCGGCACCGGCGAATTTGGAAAAATTGCGGATATTTGCCGGGACCTCCTGGCCCCGAAACGGCGGCACCAACGTCTCTGGATCAGCCAGCCCCCGTATCTCTATGACGAGTTGGCTCCCCGCCTGAGACTCGGCAAGCAACACAGCGCCTACGTCAAAATCGCCGAGGGATGCAACCGCAACTGTGCGTTCTGTGCCATTCCGCTCATGCGGGGCAAACAGCGCAGCCGTCCGGTCGAGTCGATCGTGGCCGAAGCCCGCAAGCTCGCGGCGGAAGGTGTCCGTGAGATCAACCTGATCTCCCAGGACACGATCAACTATGGCGTGGACCTGGGCATGCGTCAGGGGCTCGTGCAGCTCCTTCGCGAATTAGTCAAGGTGCCGGACCTGCG
>JACVSD010000098.1 GCA_014534095.1 Nitrospiraceae bacterium | reverse complement strand
TACCAGCGGCCGGAAGATGAAGGTCATGTTGATCTTCCCGCCGGATTGGTTTCCGTCCGAACCCTATCTGAGCCTTCCTTCGCTGACCGCCGTTCTTCGTCAGGCCGGCCATACCGTCATTCAGAAAGACGTCAACCTCGAGATGTACGACTGGTACTTCAGCGAGGACTTTCTGAAGAAAGTCTTGCGCCGAGTGCCGCAGCAGCTCGACCGGCTCCGGAAGCTGTCGAAGAAGCGCGATTTGACGGCCGACGAAATGGATTTGCAGATGGCGCTTTGCGACCTGACTCGCCAGCGGATCGATGAACTGATCAAGAAGGCGGAGAAAGCCAAAGCGGTCATCCGTGGGGAAATGTTTTACAACATCGACCAGTTGGAATGGGCGATTCAAGTCTTCCGTGAAGTCACTGCCGTGATATCGATGGTCTATTACCCGGCTCGGATTTGCATGCCGCCGATGGAGACTGATCTGTCGTACAAAGTATTTGTCTCCTCCGAAGTGTTGGATGCGGTGAACGATCAGCAGGTGAACGTATACCGCGACGTGTTCGAGCATCTGGTGAAGCCGGCTATCGAGAAAGAACAGCCCGACGTAATCGGGATTTCGATCGTGTTACAGCAGCAAATGTTCTCCGCAATGACGTTCTGCGCGCTCATCAAACAGCACTTTCCCCACATTCATGTGACGATCGGCGGCAATACCGTGACGCGCCTCCGCGACGTGCTGCCGCAGTCGCCGCTGTTTCAATATTTCGACAGCGCCGTGGTCTATGAAGGCGAGACGGCGTTCGTCCAATTGGTGTCCGCCGTGGGCGCCAAGCGCAGCCTCGCCGACGTGCCGAACACGATGTATCGGGACGCGACCGGCGTCCATACGTCCGAGACGAGCTATGCGGAAGACATGCACGCGCTGCCGCCGCCGGATTTCGATGGATTGCCGCTCGAGAAGTATTTCGTCCCGACGAAGATTCTGCCCTATTTGGCGACGCGCGGCTGCTACTGGGGCCGCTGTGAATTTTGTGACCATGGCGAGGGCTACACGGCGGGGTACCGGTCGAAGAAGATCCAGGATATTCTGGGCGAGATCAAACAGCTGCGCGACAAGTACGGCGCGCGGCATTTTCACTTCACCGACGAATCGTATCCGCCCGCTTTGTTCAGAAAGCTCTCGCGGGGACTTATCGAGTCCAAGATGGACATCGTCTGGACCACGCATATGCGGTTCGAGAAGAGCCTGCTGGAAGAATCGGTCTGGCAGGATGCGAAGGAGTCGGGCTGCCGTTATCTCCATTTCGGCTATGAGTCGGGCAACGAGCGGGTGCTGAAGCTGATGGACAAGGCGACGACGACCGAGATCATGACGAAGCACCTGAAGTACACGGCGGAGGCCGGCATCTGGAACCACTGCATGGGCTTCTTCGGATTCCCCGGCGAGACGAAAGAGGAAGCCTGGTCGTCGGTCGAGTTCCTGGAGCGGAACAAGGACTATGTGCATTCGCTCGGGTTCGGCACGTTCGACTTGGGGCGGCATAACCCGGTGGCGAAGAACCCGGAGAAGTGGGGCGTGACGGCGTACAAGAATCCCGAATGGGACTTGGCTCTTGACTACTACTACACCGTGAAAAACGGCATGAGCATTGAGGAGGCCGAGCGGGTGTTCGAGCAGTTCGAGCGGAATCACCATCCCGGCTGGGACCTGCGGCTCTATATCAGGGAATATATCTTCCTCTACATTTGTAAGTTTGGGCTCGAGAAACTGCCGGATCTGCAATATCAGTCCATGAAGACGGCCGGCGCGACGCCGACCCTCGCGGGTAAGATGTAATCATAATAGTTCTGAGCGTTTAGTTGGCGCGATGGACAGCTAAAAATTAAGCACGCAACACTTAAAACTAAACTCAAACGTTCGTTAGCTTAGGTAGGCAATGAGTGAACTGGTTCAAATAGATGGGCTTGCGCCGCTCCCGACGGGTGAGCGCAAGCAGTCGAAGGTCATGCTCCTCTTTCCGCCCGAATGGGTGCCGACAGCGCCGTATCTGGCCCTGCCCTCGTTGACCGCCGTGCTCCGTCAGGCCGGGCACCAGGTGGTGCAGCGGGACATCAACATCGAGATGTATGACCACTTCTTCAGCATGGAGTTCCTGATCTGGGTGAAAGGCAGACTTGGCATGCAGCTGAAGCCGCTGCAAGACAAGGACAAAGCCGGGACGCTGACCGATCACGAGGCCAGCCAGAAATTGGTGGTCGAGCAGGCTTATGCCGTCGATGTGTTCGATTTGGCGGAACGGGCGGAGGACGCGAAGCTTATCGTCCGGGGCGAACGGTTTTATCAGGCCGACAAGCTCGAACTGGCCCTCAATACCTTTCGTGAGGTGATGCAGTATATCTCCGCCGCGTACTTTCCAGCCTCCCTGGTCTTTTACCCCATGGAAAGCAACCTCGGCTACCGGCCGGGCGTCTCCAAGGAAGTGTTCGCCTGCCTGGACGACGAGCAGGTGAATGTCTACCGCGACATCTGCACCCAGCTGGTGCTGCCGTCGGTGAGCAAAGAGCAGCCGGCTGTCGTCGGCATTTCCATCGGCACGCAGATGCAGCTGCTCGCGGGCCTGACGTTCTGCAAGATGATCAAGGAAACGTTCCCGAACGTCCACGTAGTCGTGGGCGGCAACGTCATCACGCGGCTTCAGGAAGAGCTGCCGCATCAGGAGCGGTTCTTCACCGAAGTGTTCGACAGCGCGATCCTCTACGAAGGTGAGCATGCGCTGCTGTGGTTGATCGAGGCCTTAAATGGACAACGCGACATCGCGTCCGTCCCCAATCTCCTGTACCGCGACGGGGACGGGCACGTGCACCAAAGCAAGGAAGTCTATACGGAGAAAACGACGGCGCTGCCGCTGCCCGACTTCGACGGGTTCCCGCTCGATCACTACTTCGTGCCCGAACGGATCATTCCCTATCTGGCGACGCGCGGCTGTTATTGGGGGCGCTGCACGTTCTGTGACCACGGGCAGGGATACTTCGATCAATACCGCGGCATGACGGCCCACATGGTCGTGGAGCAGGTGACGGCGCTGCGCGACAAGTACCAGTGCCGGCATTTCCTGTTTTCGGACGAATCGTATCCGCCGGCGCTGTTCAAAAAGGTGTCGCAGCTGCTGGTCGATCAGAATACCGGCATCAAGTGGACGACGCTCATCCGGTTCGAAGAGAGCCTCCAACATCAGGAGATCTGGGATCTTGCTGCGAAAGCCGGTTGCTGCACGCTCTATTACGGAATGGAATCGGCCAACGAGCGGGTGCTCAACCTGATGGACAAGCATGCCAAGAAGAGCGTGATTCAGACCAATCTGCATCTCGCGGCGAAGGCCGGCATCTGGAACCACGTGATGGCCTTCTATGGGTTTCCCGGAGAAACACGGGATGAGGCGTTGGAGACGCGGCAATTCGTGATTGATAATCAGCCGGTGATCCATTCCGTGGAACTGTTTTACTTCGTCGCCTACCGGCATACGCCCATGGTCCGCAACCCGAAGAAGTTCGGCATCACGATCCACAAGCAGGAGGAGTATGACCTGCCGCTGGACTACTATTACACGCTGAACGAGCCGGTCGGGATCTCCTGCCTGGACGCCATGCAGCTCTGCGAAGAGTTCTATAAGAATGATTTCCAGCCTTGGGCCGTGCGCGTGAACGCCCGCGAGCACGTCTTTCTCTATATTTCGAAGTTCGGCACGAATAACTTGCCGCAGATCTATGCGCAGCGGCAGACGGTCGGTGCTTCAGACAGCGTATCCGGTCTGGTGACGTGGCCGGTCGCGATGGGGGAAGGCGACGACGGCAAGGAGAGTATGGGCAGAGTGGTGAGCCACGGCGTCGGAGAATGAAGCCGCCTGCTGAAGACGATTTCCCCGTCGCTCATGCGTCGTCCCCATCCCCTCGAATTACTTCTTGAGCATCTCCCTGATTTAGACCTCGGTAACAGCCAGGATCGTTCGGCCTTCCGCTGGTTACCCGGCATCGCGCTCGTCCGGAGGCTGGCCGTCCGACCTACTGATCCAGGCGGAGAGGAGCGGGTAAGCGGCTTCGACTTTCCTGGTCATTTCCTCGGCTTGTTTGAACATCTGCATGTATTTCTTGGGATTATTCGTGAGGTTGGCATAGCGAGCGGGATACCAGGTATGCAGCAGTTCCTGCCGTCTTGCCGTGAGCTGGTCTGGTGAGATCGGCTGTGTGAGGCCGAACAGCTCCTGTGCCCGGGCGAGTGCATCGTCCGTCCGATTCATGGTATTTAGTGTGGCAAAGCGGTCTTGAACCTGTCAATCTGCTGAACGCTATGCCGACAGTCCTTCCGATGCTTCAGGCTGCGCCGCTCTTTACCAAGAACGATTATCGCGAGGTGCTCCGGCGTGAGATGGACGCCGGCAAGATTCCGCTCAGCCTGGGGCGCGATTGTCCCGTGAAGTGCGCGTTCTGCTATGAACTGGATCATTCGTACCGCGAGACGCGGGATCCGCCCAAGACGTCGGATGAGGATTGGAAGTACATCCTCGACTACATCGGCCGGAAGCCCACCGATCCGAAACAGTTCTGGTGCCTGGGGGGGAATGAGTTCATGGAATGGACCGATCTATTCCTCCATCCGAAGGCGATGGAATGGGTCGAAGATTTCCTGAAGTACACCGATAAGAGCATACAGTTTTTTACCGTGGGGTTTGTGCATGTGCCAAAGATCCATCAGCTCGTGGCGCAGTACCCGGACCGGATCAACTTCGAACTGTCCGTCATCACCTTGAGCGACTACCGACAGCGCTTGATGCCGCATGCTCCCTCCGTCAAGCACCTCATGAAGGTGCTCGACGGATCGGCGGTCTCTTCGGCAAACTTCTATGCGTTCGATGCTCATACGATGTCGAAGGACGCGGTGCTCATCTCGTCGATCAACCAAAAATGTGTGCTCTGGATGGGAACACTCACGCCGGTGCGCGGCCTCAAAGACGACACGGCCGGTCTCATGCGGCAGGGACGAAAACATCTGGCCGAAGAGGCCCAGCGGATTTACGATGCCGGCCTGCCGAATCTGCAAACCATCCATACCGAGGCCTATACCACAGCCTTTCTCAGTAGGCGGCGCATCGTCAGCCTGTTCGACTCCCTGGAATTGGAGAAGAAGGATACGCTCGTGACGGCCTGGAGTGTCTACAAGATCCTCACGACGTACCGGAAGAATCGCGCGCGGTTCCTCTATGTGCCCAATACGATGTTGAGCGGTGATTCCGACTGCACCGTTCTGCTGACCTTCGACGATATCGCACGCCGGCTGACTAAAGAAAAGGTCGTGCATATCCCCAAGTGTGTCATGCAATCAGGACGCGGACCGTATAGCGATATTACCGGCGTCACGCTGGAGCAGTTCATGAAGAAGACGGGCGTGACAGTGAAAGTGCTGCATAAAATCGACACCCGCTTTGCGAATGAGCAGCTGTATAAACACGGCTCGCTCCAGAACTATGTGGAAGGCTATGTGCGGAGTCCGATGAGGGAGGCATATGAGGCCGTAGCCCGGCCCGCCTGGTGACATGCTGAAAAAGGCTTCCAGCGGCGTTCTCGCCTCGAAAGCATCCTCAACGTAGCCGAGAGGCTACGCCTCCGGTGCTTTCGTCGTCTGCGGCCTGGCTGGAAACCTTTTTGAGCATGTCAGAAGAGGGAAACTTAAGTCAGAATATGTGAGGCGCTATCTCATGGCTGATCGTCACACTATCAAGTTCTATCAGGCCGATGTCTTTACGGCGGAGCCGTTCGGCGGCAATCCGGTCGCCGTGATCCCGGATGCCGACGGACTCAGCGACGACCAGTTGCAGCAGATCGCACGCGAGATGAATCTGTCCGAGACGGTCTTCGTTTTCCCCCCGACGGACAAGGCGGCGGTCGCGCGGCTGCGGATTTTTACCCCTACGCAGGAGATTCCGTTTGCGGGCCATCCGGTGCTCGGCACGTTCTTCATACTGGCGGAACTTGGTCTCATTTCGTCGAAGCCGCCCGTGACGCAGGTCATGCAGGAGTGCAACATCGGGCTCTTTCCCGTTGAAGTGCATACCGAGGACGGCCACGTGGAGCGGGTGGTGATGACCCAGCCGAAACCCGAGTTCCTGGGTCCCGTGGAGGAAACTGAAGACCTGTATAAGATCGCGGGCGCGCTGGGTCTATCCAAGCACGTGATCGTCGATAACAAATGGCCGGTCGAAGTGGTGTCGACCGGTCTGCCGGTGATCATTGTGCCGGTGCGCACGTTGACCGCGGTGCGTTCGATCCGGCCGAATGCGTCCGCCATCGCCGAGTTGTGCGACCGGTTTGGCGCCAACGGCCTCATGGTCTTCACGACCGTGACCGTCGAGCCGTCGGCGACCGTGCATACTAGAATGTTTGCGCCGTCGATTGGGATCCTCGAAGATCCGGCAACCGGCAGTGCCACGGGGGCCCTGGGCGCCTACTTGGTCCAGAATGGCGTAGTCGATGTGGCGCCGACGACGGAGATCATCGCGGAGCAGGGCTATGAAATCGATCGGCCCTCCTGCATCTTTGTACAAGTCGATTCGGACGACGATGTGATTCAGACGGTGAAGGTGGGCGGGCAGTGTGTGCGGGTCATCGAAGGCACCCTCAACTTC
>JACVSD010000161.1 GCA_014534095.1 Nitrospiraceae bacterium | reverse complement strand
GGCCTGGACGCTCGGCGGCGCCATTTCCACTCCGGCAACTCCACTGACGGCCGTTCTCCTGTGGCTGGGTTACATCAATCTTATGTTGGCTGCTTTCAACATGATTCCGGGGTTTCCCCTCGATGGAGGCCGGGTGCTTCGGGCATTGCTGTGGTGGACGACGGGCGACGCCGACCGGTCCACACGCCTTGCCGCCCGCGCCGGTCAAGGGGTCGGCTTTCTGTTCATCCTGATCGGGGTGTGGCAATTCCTCAGCGGCGCAGGGTTCGGCAGCTTGTGGATCGCGCTGATCGGATGGTTTCTGCTCGATGCCGCCGGCGCCAGCTATGCCCAGGTTGGCATGGTGGCGGGCCTGCGTGGCCTGCGGGTCAAAGACATTATGACCGATGATTGCGTCAGGATCGATGAGAATTCGACCATCGAAACCTTCGCCGACGAGCATTTGTTACGCACCTGGCGCCGTTGCTTTGTCGTTGAAGAGGGCGGTAAGATCACCGGTCTTGTCACCCCTTCGGATATCAAACAGATCGAGCGTAGCCGCTGGCCGACGACCACTATGCATACGGTGATGCGTCCGCTCAGCCGCCTTCGAACCGTGACGCCCGACACCCCGCTCATCGAGGCGTTACACACGATGGGCCGTGAGGATGTGAACCAACTCCCGGTGGTGTTCAACGACCATCTTCAAGGAGTGCTGTCCCGGAGCCACGTTATGCACGTCTTGCAATCGCGCGCGGAATTAAGCATGTAGCTCACGCAACACTTTAAAACAACGGAGTCCGGTATGCTCATGTTGGGAGCCTTTCTGTTGGTCCTTGTCATCATTGCCGCGGTGTACGGATTCGGAGCCGTCAGTTCACCGTACGTCGGCACCTTCCGAATCGCGTTCTATTTCTTTTTAGCCTTTTTCTTAATCACGTTGGCGGTCGCGATCGTCCAGCAGTCAACGTACCACAGCGGATACGATCCCACTCCGCAAGGTCGGTAACGATGTTGGAAGAAAGCGAATCGGAGCCTCGTATTTTTATCCCCAAGGAAGGGGCGGCGTTGGAGTTGCCCGCTGCCCCCAAGGCAGCGGCCGATCGCCATATTTGGCAGATCGTCGGCATTCGAGATGTGTTGTTTTTTGCCTTGATCATCTTTTTTCTCTGGTTCGGGTACTACCTGCGCAATGTCTTCACGCCGGTTCTGATCGCTCTGATGCTGGCGTATTTGGCGGACCCGATTATTGATTATGCGGAAGAGCGCTTGCGCCTTCCTCGACCCCTCTCCGTGGCGATTGTTCTGGTCGTGCTCGTCCTCTCTCTGGTCGGCTTAGGCGCATGGCTCGGTCCTCTGCTCATCGAACAATCGCAGGCCCTTGCGAGAAAGGCGCCGCAATACGTGCAAAGCCTCAGCGGACGCTACGGGATCGAAATCGGCTCGCTTTCAGAACAGATCAATACGTTCGTCGATCGTTTTAAGGACGATCCGATGAGCGTCATTCAGCCGCTTCTGACCGGGACCGGCACCGCGTTCGGGTTCATCGGCAGCGTGATCGGCACCACAACGGGCGTCGTGCTCTTTACGGTCCTGATTCCGGTGTACTTCTTTTTCTTCGCCTGGCACTTCGACCGGATTACCGGTTACTTCGCGCGATTCCTGCCGGCGAGTCGGAAGAACCAATGGCTGGACATCTTTCGGCGCATGGACCTGGCCGTCAGCGGGTTCTTCCGAGGCCGGCTCCTCATTGCGCTCATCACCGGCATCATGTACGCAATCGGCTGGTTCGCCACCGGCGTGCCCTTTTGGTTTCTCTTGGGGCTCGGCACCGGCCTGCTGTCGATCGTGCCGTACGTGTCGGTCGTCGGATGGCCGCTGGCGGTACTGTTGAAGTATTTGGATGTCGTGACGACGTCCGGCGCCTCTTCGGTGGAATGGCTTTCGGTCTTTGTCTGGCCGTCCGTGGCGTATTTGGCGGTGCAGTTTATCGAAAGCTGGGTGCTGACCCCCTGGATTCAAAGCCAATCCACCGACATGAGCGCGGTAACCGTGTTGATCGTCGTCTTTATCGGGGGCGCCATCGGCGGCATGTACGGCCTGCTCCTGGCCATCCCGATTGCGGCCTGCATCAAGATCCTGCTCCAAGAACTCATCGTTCCCCGCATAGAACGTTGGGCCGAAAGACACTAACATCGAAAGGAACGATGATGAAGGCTCGCCGCGTGCACGTCCTGTCTTGCCGTATCACGATGGTGCTGTGCCTGCTATTGCAGATGGCAGGGTGCGGATTGTTGGAGCAGCGCTCGCCTGGACAAGGCAATCCCCAGCGTCCTGCTCCGGCCGCGCGCCCGCTCGAGCCGCAGCAGGCGGAGCGTCTTAAACAAGTCATGATACCCCTTCTCAGTAAGATGGATAAGCCGCTTACTCCTCATCAGGTGTCGATCAGTTTTATGGATGATCAACAGATCAACGCGGCCAACGCGGGTGGTGGAAAATTTTTCGTGACCCGCGGCCTACTGGAG
>JACVSD010000056.1 GCA_014534095.1 Nitrospiraceae bacterium | reverse complement strand
GAGCCGCACCCGAGGAACAGCAGGGCCTTGAATGCGCCATGCGTCAGCAGGTGATACATCCCAGAGGCATAGGCGCCGAGGCCGCAGGCCATGACCATGTACCCCAGCTGGCTGACCGTGGAGTAGGCGACGATGCGCTTGATGTCGGTTTGGGTCAGCGCAATGGTGGCCCCGAGAATCATGGTCGCGCCACCCACCAAGGCTACCGCATCCATGGCCACCGGAGACAAGTTGTAGAGCGGAGCCAGCCGCGCCACCATGAAGACCCCGGCCGTGACCATCGTCGCGGCGTGAATCAAGGCGGAAATAGGCGTGGGGCCTTCCATGGCATCAGGTAGCCACACATGGAGCGGCACCTGCGCCGATTTTCCGATGGCACCGGTAAAGAGCAACAGGCAGATCACGGTAAACAGGGAGACCGTCCAGCTGCCGCCAAAAGACGCCAGCAGGTTCATCGTCAGATCGGGCGCTTGATGCGCGGCGGGGAAGATTTCGAGGTAGTTCAACGTCCCGAAGCTGTACCAGACCAGCAAGAGGCCCAGCAGAAAGCCGAAATCGCCCACGCGATTGACGAGGAACGCCTTCGTCGCCGCGGCACAGGCCGGTGCCCGTTCGTACCAATGCCCGATGAGCAGATACGAACAGAGCCCGACGGCTTCCCAAAACACGAAGAGCTGGAGCAGGTTGTCGGCCAGCACGAGCATCAACATCGAGAACGTAAAGAGCGCGATGTAGCTGAAGAACCGGGCGTACCCGGCATCCCCCTGCATGTAGCCGATCGTGTACACGTGTACGAGCGAGCTGACAATCGTGACGAGCAAGAGCATTACGGCGGTGAGCCGGTCGATGTAGAGCCCGATATGGATGTCCAGATGTCCGGAGGTGAGCCAGGTGTAAAGGGGAACGGACAGGACCGATCCACGAGCCACCTCGAGAAACGCTCCGAGCGAGAGCGCGCAGGAGAGCAGCACGGCCGGAACCGCCACAAGATGGGCCCGGTCTTTGATGCGCGAGCCGGCCAACCCCAGGATGAGGAAGGCGGCCAGCGGAAGCAGGGGGATCAGCGCCACATACATAGGACGGGTTACCACTTCATAAGATTGAATTCTTCCACGTTGATCGTGGACCTCGACCGGTGGAGGGCGATGATGATGGCGAGGCCTACCGCCACTTCGGCTGCCGCCACGGTTAGCGCGAAAAAGACGAAAACCTGACCGCCGAGATCTTGAAGATGTTCTGAGAAGGCTACGAAGTTGATATTCGTGGCATTCAGCATCAGTTCAACCGACAAAAGGATCGCGATAATGTTGCGCCGGATCAGCACGCCGGCCACCCCCGTGAGGAACACGACTGCGCTCAAGATGAGATAGTAGGATACTGGCACCGTCATGAAGTGCCCGTGATGCGTGGTGCGTGACGGGTGACCGGTGGGGAGCAGAAGCGGATCGCCCCTGAACCGCTCGACCATGACGCATGGCCACTCATGCTTCCCGTCCTCCCATGTCCTTTTTGGCGAGGATGATGGCGCCGATCATGGCGACCAGGAGAATGAGCGAGGCGACCTCAAAGGGGAAGAGGTAGGTCGAGAAGAGCGCTTCCCCGATGGCCAGCGTATTATCTCCGCTACCCGCCTCGCCGACCGCCCGGACAGTCTTGTCTAATCGCTCGGTGGCGGCGCTGCCGGCGAGCAAGACGACAAATTCGATCAGCAGAGGGACGCACACCAACGTCGCCATCCGCCACTGGCTGTGGTAGCGGTCCTCCCGCTTGACATTAAGCAGCATGACGACAAAGAGATACAGCACCAGAATGGCGCCCGCATAGACGATGATCTGGACTGCCGCCAAGAATTCGGCATGGAGCGTAATATAGAGCCCGGCGACATGAAAAAACATGATGAGGAGGGAGAGCGCGCTATAGACCGGATTTTTCAGTGCGACCACCAAGACGGCTGTCAGCACGATGATTGCAGCGAAGTACCCGAAAAAAATCTGCCCCACGGTCCAATCCTCATCCACGCGCCGGAGCCCGGATCCGGTGCCCGCCCAATGATGCTCTCTGATTAGCTCGGTTTTTGCGGTACGTGCTTATAGGGGACGTTGAAGAACGCCACATTCGGATGCTGCAACTCGAGGCGCTTTTCGCGCACCGGGAACGAGCGATCGCCGATCGCCAGCAATTGTTGCTTGTTCAAATGGAGCTGTCGCTTGTCGTACACCGCCCATTCAAACTCTCTGGTCATGCCCAGCGCGTCGACGGGACAGGCCTCGACGCACATGCCGCAAAATAGGCAACGGGTCATGTCCATGTAATACTCTTTCGAATAGCGTTTCGTCGGCTCGCCCGGCACTTCGGCGCTGACCACTCGAATGACCCGGGAGGGGCAGGCCGCTTCGCAGAGATCGCAGCCCACGCACTTTTCGGTTCCATCGTCGTAGCGCAGCAGCGCCAGCATGCCGCGATAGTTGTCCGGCAAGGTGCGTTTCTCATGCGGGTACTGCAGCGTGATGGGTTGGTAATGGATCAAATGCGATAGCGTGGCCTTCATGCCCACGAGAATCTCGTAGAACGTGATGGTCTTGAGCCAGCTGGTGAAGGAGCGGCGTTGCTGTGTCGGTGCCTGCGCCATAGCCGTGTTCGCTACTGCATTTGATTGTAAATATAGACCGCGATGGCAGTCACGATGATATTGCCGAGGGCGATGGGCAACATGACCTTCCACCCGAATTTCATAAGCTGATCATAACGCAGCCGGGGCAGCGTGGCGCGCAGCCAAAAGAACAGAAACAGAAAGCCGTAGACTTTGACGGTGAACCAGGCGACGCCTTCAGCCCAGGACAGCGATTCTAAGCCCAGATGCCCCAGGATCGTGCCGGGATAGGGCGCATTCCAGCCGCCCAGGAACAAGGCGGCGGCGACGCACGACACGAGGACCATGTTCGCATACTCGGCGATGAAGAAAAACGCGAAGCGCATGCCGCTGTACTCCGTAAAGAAGCCGGCGACCAGCTCGCTTTCCGCTTCCGGCAAGTCGAACGGCACGCGGTTCGTTTCCGCCACGGCCGAGATGACGTACACCACGAACGCAAAGATTTGTGGTGCGGGAAAGGCAAAGACGTACCAATGCCAAAAGCCTCCCGCCTGAGCCTCCGTAATCTTCACCAGGCTCAAGGAGCCGGCCATCAGCAAGACGCCGACGATGGCCAATCCCACATTCAATTCATAGCTGATGATTTGAGCGGCCGACCGTAGGCCGCCGAGAAGCGAATATTTGCTGTTGGAAGCCCACCCGCCGAGGATGATGCCGTAGGCCCCGATGGAGGTGAAGGCAAGGATATACAGGATGCCGATGTTGATATCGCTGATGACGAAGGGCTTGATGGTCAGGCCGAAAACTTCGAGCGTGCGGTCCGGCCCGAACGGAATGACGGCGAAGCCGATCAGTGCCGGCACCATGGCCAGAATCGGCGCGAGGCTGAACAGAAATTTGTTCGCGCCGGCCGGCACGATGTCTTCCTTGAAAAAGAGCTTCAGTCCATCGGCGATGGGTTGCAGTATCCCGTAGGGACCGACTTCCATGGGCCCCATGCGGTCTTGCATCCATCCCAGCACCTTGCGTTCGGCCAGCGTCAGGATCATGACCGTCAACATCACAATGCCCATGACGGCGGCGATCTGGGCAAGGGACACAGCAAGGCGTAGACCGATTTCAGTCACGATGACTCCCCTCAGTTAACGTCAGATTCGCGGTGCTCTGCTCATGGATTTTCACCATCGATACCGCCGTCGTCCGAAAAGCCGGTACGCGGGTGACCGGGTCGATGCTACAATCAAACAAGTGGATGGCGGCTTGGCCGAAGTGGTCGGGAAACCAGACCAGACCTTCCGGCACGCGTCCAACGACCTTGACCGGCGCGACCAACTCCCCACGGGCATTCGACAGACGCACGCGGTCGCCATCCCTGAGCGCCCAGCGAGCCGCATCGCGGGGACTCATGCGCAGCGCTCCCGTGCCTTCGATCTGCACAAGGCCTTTTGAGCGGGTCGAGAGTTTGCCCGAGTGAAACAGACTCTGTACGAGTTCCAGCTGCAGGGACCCCTCGGGGTGAGGCGTCGGCGCCTCCAACGTATATCGGGGTGCCAGGTCCTGTTGATGCCCGGCCGTCAGATACCGGTCCATCGTGGCGTCATCGGCTTTGGGCAAGACCGGCGCCGGCCCGAGCGACGCATAGCCCGGAATGAGACTGCGGATTTCTTTCAGAATGTCTTTACTGTCCGCGTACTCGAACGGCGAATCCATGAGCACGGCCAGCGCTGCGAACACTTCCCAGTCGGGTCGGCTTTCTCCAGCCGGCTCCACTGCCGGTCGAATCGCCTGCACGTGCCCTTCCGTATTGGTGAAGGTGCCACTTTTCTCCATTGAGGACGCCGCCGGCAGGACCACATGGGCCAGCGCGGCCGTTTCCGTGAGAAACAACTCCTGACAGACCAGGAGATCCAGTTTGCGCAACGAGGCTTCGGCTTGCACTTGGGCCGGGAGGCTCGCCACGGGGTTCTCCCCGACGATGAACATGGCTTTGAGGAGGCCCGCGCCAGCCCGGTCCAGCATTTCGACCAGGGATGCTCCGCCATTCGCCGGCGGCTCGTCTCCCCATAATGTCATCAGGCGGTCCCGGACGGTGCGATCCGCGATATCACAGAGGCCCGGCAGGAATTCGGCGGCGGCGCCCATCTCGATCGCACCCTGGTCGTTATTCTCTTCCGCCAGGGGAGCAAACCCACATCCCGGCTGATCCAGTTTTCCCGTAAGGAGCAACAGGTCGAGCAGGTTCATGGAACCGGTGTAGCCGGCCTGGCTGCGCAGGAGACCTTGCCCGGCCAGCACGATGACCCGCCGACCGGTCGCCAGGACCTTGGCTGCGTCCAGCCAGGCCGATCGGTCCATGCCGGTGGCCGCCGCCACATCTTCCCAGGACATCCGCTCAAGCGCCCCTGTAATTGCCTGCACGTAAGCTGGGTGGGCCTGCTCGAGGTCCGGCTGAACCAGCTGCTGATCGACGACCGCTTTGAGTAGCCCGAGAACCGCATTGCGGAGGTACGAGGTCTGGACGGCAAAATGGTGCGACGAGAGGTTGGCGATGTTGCTGATCGCATCGATCGCCGGCTCCAGTGCTTCAATCGTTATGAGGCGAGCATGCCGCTTCTTGACGGCTTCTTTGACCTTGAGCCCCGTGATCGGATTCGATTCCGTAATGTTCGTCCCCACCAGCAACAGCACGTCGGCGGAGAGGATGTCGTCGAAGCTGACGGTCCACCGGTGGGTGCCCTGGACCCGCCGCATGGCCTGGACCCCGTTGAGATGCCCATAACGGGCACTGCTGTCGACGTTGTTTGTGCCAATCGCGATGCGCATGAATTTCTGGAAGAGATACAGTTCTTCGTTGGTGCAGCGTCCGGAAATGAGTCCCCCGAAACTTTGTCCGCCGTGGGCGGCTTTGAGGATGCCGGTCTGTTCCGCGATGAACTCCAACGCTTCTTCCCACGTCGCTGGCGTGAGCACGCCGTGACGGCGCACCAAGGGATGGGTGAGCCGTTCCGGATGATGGCCGGCATGGAACCCGAAAAACCCCCGTGCACAGAGATCGCCGTTGTTTCGTCCGGCTCCATGAGCCGAATTGACTTCGACGAGTTCCTGGTCCTTCATTTGGACGGTGATCTGACAGCCGTCTCCGCAATAGCCACATATCGTGTCGGCGCGTTTTAACATCCACGGCCGGTATTCGTACATCGAGAGGCGACTGGTGATGGCGCCGACCGGACAGATCTGCACGCAGCCGCCGCAGAACTCGCAGTCCAACGGGTGGGGCCCGAAGTGCTTGATCTCCGTCATGGTGCCGCGGCCCACCGGGGCGAGGGCCTTCACGTCCATCACTTCGTCGCAATAGCGGACGCAACGCAGGCACTGCACGCAGCGATTCATCTGCGTTTCGATGAGCGGACTGAAATACTCCTTGGGGAAGATGCGCTTCGTTTCGACAAAGCGGCTGCTCGTGGCCGTATATTGATGAGAAAAGTCTTGCAGGTCACAGCGGCCGCCTTGATCGCACACCGGACAGTCCAGCGGATGGTTGGCCAGGATGAATTCGAGGACGGACTTATGGGCGTCATGGACCACGGTGGTCGCGGTGCGCACGCTCATGCCTTCGGCCACCGGCGTGCTACAAGCCGTCTGGAGCTTCGGCATTTTCTCGACTTCGACGAGGCACATGCGGCAGTTCGCATCCGGCTTGAGCTTCGGGTGATAACAAAAATGCGGAATCATGACGCCGACCCGCCGCGCCGCTTCGATGACCAAGGTCCCTTTCGGGACCGTGACCTGATGGCCGTCGATCGTAAGACGAACGGTGTCTGTGGTCGTATTAGGCATCAATGTGACTCGTGATCATATGGCTGCGCGCTGCAGTCCACATCTTACTTACCAACGCGCACCGGCTCGGGCCGGATCAGGTTGGCCGCTTCGGCTTCATGAATGAGGGTCACGTACTCGTGCCGCCAATGTTTCAGGGTACTCATAATGGGGGCGACTTCGGCATCCCCAAAGGCGCAGACTGTGCGACCGGCGATGTTTTTGCATAGATCGGTCAAGGTTTCAAGGTCCTGTGCCTGCCCCCGCTTCGCGACAATGCGACGCATCGTTTGAACCAGCCAAGAACTGCCTTCCCGGCACGGGCTGCACTTGCCGCACGACTCGTGGTAGAAAAATTCCATGAGGCGCAGGGCAGCCCATACCATGCTCGTCCCTTCTTCCATCACGGTCACACCGCCGGAGCCAAGCATGGAACCCGCTGCGGCCACAGACTCGAAGTCCAGTTTTACATCGAGATGATCTGGTGTCAAAAACGGGGCTGAGGCGCCTCCCGGGATGAACGCTTTCATCGGCTTGTCGGAACGCATGCCGCCGGCATGTTCATAGACCAATTCCCTGAACGTGACACCCATGGGCACTTCGTAATTCCCGGGGCGTTTCACATGGCCGCTGACGCAAAAGACTCGCGTGCCCGTGCTCTTGGGCGGAGAGCCGATGGCGGCAAACCATTCCGCGCCGCGATTGAGAATGTGAGGCAGGTTCGCCAGCGTCTCCACATTATTGACGACGGTCGGCTTGTTGTAGAGCCCATGAGTCGCCGGAAACGGGGGCTTGACGCGCGGAAGCCCGCGCTTGCCTTCCAACGACTCGAGCAGCGCGGTTTCTTCGCCGCAAATGTAGGCCCCTGCGCCACGATGCACCCAGACCTCCACGGTGACGCCTGTGCCGAGGATATTCTTGCCGATGTATCCGGCGGCGCGTGCTTCGCTCAAGGCCCGTTCGAGAATACGTGAGGCCAGCACCAGCTCGCCCCGGATATAAATGTAGGCGGACGCGGCCCCAATGGCGTAGCAGGCGAGCACGATGCCTTCGAGCAGCTGGTGCGGGTCGCGTTCCATCAGTTGCCGATCCTTGAAGGTGCCGGGCTCGCTTTCGTCCGCATTGCAGCAGAGATAGCGGGGGCCTTGGTACTCTTTCGGCAGGAAGCCCCATTTGACGCCGGTCGGAAAGCCCGCTCCCCCGCGTCCCCGCAAGCCGGACTTCATGACGGTGGCTGTCACGTCGGTGGGTGCCGTCCGGCCAAGCGTGTTGCGCAAGGCCTGATACCCGCCGGTTCTCTCATACTCCTCCAGCGAGCCGGCATATCCCGGCTGCGACATGTTTTTCAGCAAGATGAGTTCGTGTGCCGGCATTCGTTTATCCGATGGGCCGTGACGCGTTGTTGGTCGAGGGGTCCGGCCACATGAAGGGACCGCTCTTGAGCGCGCTCGTGCCGGTCGTTCTTAGGTCCGCAAGAATGCGATCCACCTTGTCCTCGGTTAGCCGTTCGTAATAATCCTCGTTGATCTGCATCATCGGACCGGTCCCGCAGGCGGCCAGGCATTCCACCGCGCTCACCGTAAAGAGACCGTCACTCGTCGATTCGCCCGGCCCAATTCCCAGTTTCGTCTTCATCCAGGCGAGGACCGTGTCGGAGCCCACCAGGGCGCACATGAGCGATTTGCAGACCTGAATATGAAACCGGCCCACCTTCTTCAAATTCAACATGGTGTAGAAGGTGGCCGTCTCATAGACCTGTGGGGGCGTTAAGCCGAGCAATTTGGCGATTTCTTTCATCGCCGGCTCCGTAATGTATCCGGCATCCCGCTGCGCCACATAGAGCAGTGGGATGAGAGCCGACCGCTTGACCGGGTAGCGGCTGAGGATGTCGGCGATTTCGTCCGGATATTTATCAGTCAGAGTCATCGATCGCACTCGCCCATCACAATATCGTATGTGCCAAAGATCGTAATGATGTCGGAAATGAGATAGCCACGGGCCATGTGGTCGAAGGCGCCCATATGGATGAAGGAGGGCGAGCGGATCTTCAATCGATAGGGACGCGGGCTGCCGTCGCTGATGATGAAGAACCCGAGTTCGCCCTTGGGCGCCTCGGTCCCGCAGTAGGTTTCGGCTTTAGGCGGCTTGAACCCCTGGGTAAAGATGATGAAATGGTGGATCAAGCTCTCCATGTCCCGCATGACTTGGGGTTTCGGAGGGGGAATGTACTGCGGGACCTCCGCCATGATGGGCCCCGGCGGCATCTGGTCGAGGCATTGGGCGATGATCCTCGCGCTCTGCCGCATTTCTTCCATCCGGATCCAATACCGATCATAGGTGTCGCCGTTCTTGCCGACGGGCACTTCCCAGTCCACCTTGTGATACACCCCATAGGGCTCCATCTTGCGGACGTCGTAGGCGACGCCCGAGCCACGGAGCGTGGGGCCGGTCAAGCCGAAGTTAATGGCATCGTCGGCTGAAATGACGGCCACGTTCTTCGTGCGGCCCAGCCAGATCCGGTTCGAGGCAATCAGCGAGTCATATTCGCGAACCTTCTGGGGGAACGTGTCGAGAAACGTCTTTAAGCGGAGCACCAGGTCTGGGGTGAAGTCGCTGTCCACGCCGCCGATCCGGTAATAATTCAACGTTAATCGGGCTCCGCACAGCTTTTCGAACAGGTCGAGCAACGTTTCCCGCTCCCGGAATGTCCAGAAAAAGACGGTCATGGCGCCGATGTCGAGCGCCTGCGTGCCGAGCCAGAAGAGATGTCCGACGATCCGCTGCATCTCCGCGACAATGGTGCGGACATATTCCGCCCGTTCGGGTACCGTGATCCCGAGCAACTTCTCGACGGCCCGTACATAGGCGTAGTTATTCGCCATGGCGCACACGTAGTCGAGCCGGTCGGTGTGCGGAATGATCTGCATGTAGGCGAGGCCCTCGGAGAGTTTCTCGACTCCGCGATGGAGGTAGCCGAGGTCCGGGGTCGCCTTCACGATCCGCTCGCCGTCCAATTCGAGCACGACGCGCAGCACACCGTGGGTGCTGGGATGTTGCGGTCCCATGTTCAGGAGCAATTCTTCACGCCGGCGGGATCCCTGGGGCGCGCTCTCCGAGACGAACGGCTTTTTTTGCTGTTCCGAGATTTCGCCCTCCCGCTGCTCAACCGGCGGTTCATCGAGGCGCGGGATGAAGTTGAATTCGCTGCGCCAGCCCCGTCCTTCGGTCGGGAAGTCCTTCCTGAGGGGGTAACCTTCCGCATAGTCTTCCGGCATCAGGATGCGGCGCAGATCCGGGTGGCCGGTAAACCGGATGCCCATCATATAGTATACTTCGCGCTAAAGAAATTAGGCGCCGCGCCAGATGCCGGTGACGGACACAAATGTTGGATTGTCTTCCGTTACCCGCGCCTTCAGGCGAATCCGTTTCCCATGAGGCAGAGAGAGCAGCTGATAGATGACTTCGAACCGCTGCGAGTCTTCAGGATAGTCGGCCGAGCAGATGTCGGTAATGTGGTCGAAACACGCTTCGGGCGCATCGTGCAAATAGCGGGCGATCTCCAGAAGTTTCGAGGCCCGTATCTGAGCGGAAACCTCCGAACGCGCCGCGTCGACATGGACGGACAGGACGGCGTCCGGGAATCTCTTGAGCAGCGTGTCGGCCAATGCGGGCATCATTATTTGACGAAGACCTTTTCCCGCTGGATTTTTTCCTGAAGCTTGAGGAGGCCGTCCATCAGCGCTTCAGGCCGCGGGGGACACCCGGGTACATACACGTCGACCGGCACAATCTGATCGACACCCTGCACGACCGCGTAGCTGTTGTAGTGGTTGCCGGACGTGGCGCAGGACCCCATCGACATGACATAGCGGGGTTCAGGCATCTGGTCGTAAATCCGTCGGATGACCGGCGCCATCTTGCGCGTGACCGTTCCGGCGACAATCATCAGGTCGGACTGCCTCGGGGAGGCCCGGAATACGCCCGCGCCGAACCGGTCCAGGTCATAGCGGGAAGACACGCTGGCGATCATCTCGATGGCGCAACAGGCCAGACCGAAGGTCATTGGCCACAAGGCTGATTTCCTGGACCAGTTCACGACAGCGTCCAGATTCGTGGTGATGATATTGGCTTCGAATTGGCGCTCTAAAAAACTCATTCCGTTTTTATCCTTCTACGCAAAGAAGGGGCGATGGCGTGTCCTTTGCTGCGGGCATCCACCGAGCACCAATCCATGGTTCGGCAATTAGCGGATCTTCGGTGCGCGGTGGGCGAGTTCACATTCGCCCCGTAAATCCCGCTCAGTCCCATTCTAACGCCCCCTTTTTCCAGGCGTACCAAAATCCCACCACCAGAATGCCGATGAACACGCTCATCTCCACCAATCCAATCAGGCCGAGCTTGTGGAAAGCAACTGCCCAGGGAAACATAAAGACGATTTCTATGTCGAAAATCACGAAGAGCATCGCGATGATGTAGTACCGCATGGGGAACTGGACCCGGGCATCGTGAAAGAGCGGGCTGCCGCTTTCATAGGGGGCCAGTTTGGCGCGATAGGGATGACTCGGTCTGACAAACCATCCGGCCAGGAGCGATACTGCGCCGAACGCGATCGCAATCCCGATAAAGACGAGGATCGGCACATAGTTGGCTGGCACGGCCGCGTTACCCATGCAGATCCCGTGAGGCGCGATGCGCGAGGCGTGAGAGGTGATCGGATGTCAAAGAGTCCATAAGTTCATAGCTGCGAAGTGTCGTCATGCGGCGGAAGGGGCGGCAAGGACGTTGCCGAAGAAGGGTTTATATCGCAACCCGTCGAGTTCAGGCCGTGCGATTCCCTTGTGTTGCAGCAGCACTTTGAAGGTGCGCCCCATACCCTCCGGCCGCAGTAAATGAATCGCCGCGCGAAATGCCGAACTCTCCGGATCGAGAGCGGCAATCATCTCTTCGACACCCAGTCCCATGAGAAAACTCATTTGATTCGTAAAGCCGGTGACCAGCAGCCCATGGTCTTCCCCCGCGATGGCCAGGCTCGTAAAGTCGACGTGCGCCGTCATGTCCTGTTCACCGACGCGCTGGTACGGATCTTCCGACGTCAATTGCGAGTAATAGCAGAGCAGCGTACCGTCCGACCGGTCACTGTTATAGAGATCCTGTGCCGTGTGCCCGTAGTCGATGGTGATGACCACGCCACGGTCCATGGCGGCGGCCACTGTCTCCATCCATTGCACGGCGTGCAGGTTGACCTCGGTCCGATACCCTTCGGGGAGCGAAATGTGAAGCCTGTCCAAGTGGGCCTGGAGCCTGGGGGTGGAGGGATGTTGGAGCCGTTCAACGAAGGCGCCGTTAACGTAGTCCACATGAATTTCATGGACTTGCCCGCCGGCGATTTGG
>JACVSD010000055.1 GCA_014534095.1 Nitrospiraceae bacterium | reverse complement strand
GGCATGAAGGAAGGGAGCCATGGAAAAGATCTTAGTCGTCGATGACGAGCCAAGCCTTCGTGAAGTGTTGAGCATCATGCTGAAACGGGCCGGGTATGCCGTGACGAGCGCTTCGGACGGCGAAGAAGCGATCGAGCATCTTCATAAAGAAATCTTCGACCTGGTCATCACGGACTTACGCATGCCGAAAGTCGACGGCATGGCCGTGCTAAAGGCCGTCAAATCTGCGGCGCCAGAAACTGTGGTGCTCGTGATCACGGCATTTGCGACGGCCGATTCGGCGGTGGATGCCATGAAGCACGGCGCGTACGACTACCTTACGAAACCCTTCCAAGTCGACGAAGTCCAGCTGATCATCCGCAACGCCTTGGAGAAGCGGCGACTGACGACCGAGAACATCTTACTGAAGCGCGAGATGGCCAGCCAGTCGTCTTTCGCCCAGTTGGTGGGCCAGAGCGAGCCAATGCAGAAGGTGTTTGATGTGGTCAGAAAAATTGCCGACTCCAAGAGTAACGTGCTGATCTGCGGGGAAAGCGGCACCGGAAAGGAACTCATTGCACGAGCGATCCACTATAACAGTACGAGAAGTACCCTGCCGTTCGTCGCAGTGAATTGCAGCGCCGTGCCCGAGACGTTGCTGGAAAGCGAACTGTTTGGGCATATGAAAGGTTCATTTACCGGCGCCATTGCGAATAAGGCGGGTTTATTCGAAGTGGCGAACGGAGGGACCATCTTCCTGGACGAAATTGGGGATACGACGCCGACCATTCAAGTCAAATTGTTGAGGGTGATTCAGGAGCGCGAGTTTCGGCGGGTGGGGGGCAACCAAGACATCAAGGTGGATGTACGGATCGTGGCCGCCACCAATAAGGACCTCGAGAAGGCGGTGGCAGACGGATCGTTTCGGGAAGATTTGTACTACCGACTCGATGTCATTCCAATCAAGCTCCCACCGTTGCGGTTGCGCAGCGGCGATATTCCGCTGCTGGTCCAGCACTTCTTAGAACGCTTCTCCAAGGAGAGCGGCAAGTCGACACCTGTTTTGTCTGCTGAGGCCATGCATGTCCTGCTCGCGCATGAATGGAGAGGAAATGTCCGGGAATTAGAGAACCTGATTGAGCGTGTTGTCGCCTTTTCGAATGGCGCGGCGGTGAGCGATCTGGACGTGCGGGGATGGCTCCACCGGTCGGTGTCTCCGCCGCCACACCAAGCGGTGCCGACTGACCTGCCCGACGACGGATTGGATCTTGAGGGACTGATCAATGGTATTGAAAAGGACCTGTTGCTAAAGGCGCTGGAACGGTCGAAATGGGTGAAGAAAAAGGCCGCGAGGCTGCTGCGTTTAAACACCCGTTCATTCCGCTATCGTTTGGAGAAGTATGCTATAAAAGGAGGCCGTGACTAACAGTTGTCCGCCATCCGCCACATCCCCGTCTGAAACCACCGTTTTTGCCCCCGCAAAAGTTAACCTGATCCTGCGAATCCTGGACCGCCGTAACGACGGGTTTCACAACGTTTGGTCCTTAATGCACACCGTGGGGTTGGAGGATGAAGTTTCCATCCGTCTAGCACCGGGATCTACAGACATCCGGCTGCAATGTGATTCACAGTCTCTGAGCGTCGATCACACTAATCTGGTCTATCGCGCCGTCCTGGCGGTGCGTCAGCAGAGCGAGCGGACCGTTGGCCTCGATATTGTTCTCAAAAAGCGGATTCCGATGGGAGCCGGGTTGGGAGGCGGGAGCAGTGACGCGGCCGCGACGATTGTGGGTTTGAATCGGCTGCTCAATCTGGGGTGGTCGCAACGGGAGATGGCCGCGGTCGGGGAGCGACTCGGAAGTGATGTGCCGTTTTTTTTCTTTGCCCCCTCAGCGATCGTGTCCGGACGGGGAGAGCGGGTAGACCCCGTCCGGATGATCGGGGCACGGTGGGTGGTGCTAATTAATCCAGGGTTTCCTGTTGAAACGAAGTGGGCCTATCATCAGCTTTCCAGCACCCGCGCGCGAACTCCCTCACTTCCACATTCCCTTGTTGAGGTTCAGAAGGAGGATGCTCTGTCATGGGAACAGGTTTCGAAAGAGGCTCATAACGACTTTGAAGGCCCTGTGTTCAGGGCTCATCCCGTGCTTCGACAGCTGAAGATGCGGCTACTGGAAATGGGGGCGGAAACAACGCTCTTGTCAGGGAGTGGGGCAACGGTCTTTGGTGTGTTTCAAAATGACGAGAAGGCCCGGGAAGCCGCCGAACGCTTTCGTGATGACCTCAAACTCAGGGTCTTTGTGGTGGCTGCGGGTTCCGGACCGCTCGGGTGGCGGGCATAACGGCCTCTCCTTCAACGGTTTCATTGACAAGCGCGGCACATATCCGATACATTTTCCCCCCTCGGCGATTCATCGCACAACAGGCAAACCGGTAGAGTGGCTGAAGCCAGTCCACTAACGCCCGCCAGAACAGACCAGCGCTCAGTTAGGTAACGAAACGGGTCGAATCAGGACGATTTGAGGCAGCTCATGAACAGAGAACTCAAGATATTCTCTGGCAATGCCAATCTTGCGCTCGCTCACGAGATTTCGGCGTACTTGGGCCAGAAACTTGGCGACGCGACAGTCTCCTCCTTCAGTGACGGAGAAATCCGGGTCAAGATCGAAGAGAACGTGCGGGGTGCCGACGTTTTTGTCGTACAATCCTGCTGCCAGCCGGTCAATGATTCCCTCATGGAGCTGCTGATTATTATTGATGCGGTCAAGCGCTCCTCGGCCAATCGGATCACCGCCGTGATCCCCTATTTCGGATATGCCCGCCAGGACCGCAAAGATCAGCCTCGGGTGCCGATTACCGCGAAACTCGTCGCGGATCTGATTACGACCGCCGGCGCCGACCGCGTGTTGACGATGGACCTTCATGCGGGACAGATCCAAGGCTTCTTCAATGTGCCGGTGGATCACCTCTACGCGTTACCTGTACTCCTCGAATACATTACCAAGAAGAAAATCAACGATCTGGTGGTGGTCTCCCCGGACGCCGGCGGTGTGGAACGAGCTCGGGCGTTTGCCAAACGCCTGCAAGCGAATCTGGCGATTATCGACAAACGCCGGGAAGGCCCCAATCAGGCGCAAATTATGAATATCATCGGGGACGTGCAGGGAAAGAGCGTGTTGCTGCTCGATGACATGATCGACACAGCTGGAACCATCGTACAAGGCGCTCAGGCTTGCGCCGATCAAGGTGCGCGTGAAGTGTGGACCGCCTGTACCCATGCGGTTCTCTCGGGGCCAGCCCTGGATCGGCTGCAAAGGTCATGCATTACCCAGGTCGTCACGACCAACTCGATCCCTATGCGCGGAAAAGACCAAGCTTGCCCGAAGTTGCATCAGTTGTCGGTCGCTCCCCTTTTAGGGGAAGCGATCAGACGCATTCACGAGGATGAATCAGTCAGCTCATTATTTGCCTAAACCGGCAGGGACAGGGCCGCAGGCAGAAGACGGAGGTTATCATGAAATTCGAATTAGCAGTCACCATGAGGGAACGGGCCGGCAAGGGAGCCGCGCGGACCATGCGTCGGAATGGGCAGATCCCGGCTGTCCTCTATGGCCAGGGAGAGTGTCTTCTGCTGAGCATCACGGACCCGGAAGAGTTGCTCAGAATCTTGAAATCGAAGGCAGGCAGCAGCGCGTTGATCTCTCTGACCGTGACTGGCGCCAAATCCAACCCCAACCGTACGGCGCTGCTCCGGGACTATCAGCTAGATCCGGTGACGAGCGCTGTTTTGCATGCTGACCTTTTTGAGATCTCCATGAGCAAGCCGATTCGCGTCAAAGTTCCGATCCATGTCATCGGTTCGGTTCCGGCGGGTGTGAAAGAGGGCGGGGTCCTGCACCATAACCTTCGAGAACTCAACATTGAGTGTTTGCCGGCGGTCCTGCCAGACAAAATTGAAGTCGATGCGTCGGCATTGGGAATCGGAACCGGTATTCACTTGAAGGACCTTGTCGGTCAAGAAGGTATTCGCTTCCTAGACGATCCGGAACAGATGGTGGTTAGTGTGGCGGCACCGATGTCCGATGCGAAGCTGGAATCGCTGTTGACCAGCGGCGCAGGGGCGGCCACCGAGCCTGAAGTCGCGGCGAAGGGAAAAGAACCCGGAGAGGGTGAACCGGCCAAGGCGGGGGCGGCAGCTCCAGCAGCTGCCGACGCCAAGGGCGGCGACAAGAAGGAAGCTCCCAAGGCGGAAAAGAAGGAAGCTGACAAGAAGAAATAGCGGTGCATCTTGTCGTCGGACTGGGCAATCCTGGCAAAGCGTATGCCCGGACCCGTCACAACATTGGCATGTGGGTTATTGAGCGTGCCGCGGCTCGATGGTCCATTCGGCTTATTCCTCGTGGCGCAGTCCAGCGAGGCTCCGGTCGGCTCGGGTCAGAATTCGTCGAGTTGGCCGGCTTGCTGGACTGGATGAACCTCAGTGGTCCTCCTCTGAAAGGGCTTCTTCGAGAGTTTAAACTCGCCTCAGAGCAGCTAATCGTCATTCACGATGATCTGGATCTCGAGCCTGGGCGCATTCGAATCAAGATCGGAGGCGGCCATGGTGGGCACAATGGAATCAAATCCGTTGTGCAAGCGCTCGGCACGCCTCAATTTGTCCGCATTAAAATCGGGATTGGGCGGCCCGCACCGTTTCAAGATGCGGCTGATTATGTCCTGCAACCAGTCGGTCCGGAAGAATTGGCGCTTTTTGAGCCTTGCCTGAGCAGGGCGGTCGATGCGTTGGAGTGTTTGATCCATCGAGGGACCGCTGTCGCGATGAATCAGTTCAATATACGAGAACCCGTCAGCGGAGAAGAGTAGGCGTGTCTCCAGAGATGCGAGCGATCACTTTATTGGAGCACGCGATATCGGCCTTGAGAGTTTCCTGCATATGGGCGAGGGCCGTACGATTAGCCTCAGGATCGAGGGACACGGTGCAGTCCGATGGCACGGTCACCTGGAACTCACGCATATAGGCGTCCGCCGCGGTGTACAGCACACAATTGTTGCCGGCTATACCGGTCAAGACCAGATGGCGGGCATCGAGAAAGTTCAAAAGTAGCTCAAGCGGGGTGGCGAAAAACGCCGAGTGCTTCGGCTTTAAGACAAAGTAGTCGTCTTCATCAGGGGCCAACATTCCTGCGATCTGCCGTCCCCGACATCCGTCTTGCAAACACCGTGTGATCAGCCCTCGGAAATCTGATCGCCACTTTCCAAAATTGTCGTTGACATAAATCACCGGTATGTCCGCCTTTTTCATGCATCGTTTCAACGTGGCAATTCGTTCCGCGGCATGTTCGATCGCAGGGAACAAGTGTTCCGACTGGTCGAAGGCAAACTCACCAATCATATCGATAATGAGCAGGCAGGTCTGAGAAGGATGTGGCATGACCGTTACGCGGCGTGAGCCCGCAAATGCTGTTGGACCTTGCGTAAATCTTCGACGAAGCGCCGGTATTCGTCCTCGCGGCTTGCGGTGTCCTGAAGGCGTAGGATTGCGGATGGATGGGTGGTGACATACACGTTGCGGCCCAGTGGCGTATCCCAAAAGCGACCGGTCACTTCGTGGAGCCGGACGTTTTTGCCGAATGCCGACTGCGCGGCCGTCACGCCGAGGCACACGATGACCTGCGGGCGAATCGCTTGCACTTCCGCGTCCAGCCAAGGGCGGCAGGCGGCAATTTCCGAGGCCGACGGTTTTTTATGCTTGCGGCGCTTGCCTTGCGGCTCCCATTTGAAATGCTTGACGGCATTCGTGATGTAGACGTCGTGTCGTGCGATCCCCGCGTCAGCAAGCGCCTTGTCGAGCAGTTTTCCAGCCGGACCGACGAACGGATGGCCGGCACGGTCTTCCTGGTCGCCCGGTTGCTCCCCGATCAAGAGCGTGCCGGCGTGCGGCGTCCCCTCTCCGAACACCGTTTGAGTGGCGCGCTGGTAGAGGTCGCACCCGGTGCAGGCTGCGGAGGCTTCGCGCAGGTGTGGAATGGTGAGGTCTGCGGGGAGAAAGGTGGCGGCGGATTGATCGGGACGAGGTCGCATCATTCACCATACCATGTGGGTGAGCACGGGTGTGATGGCTGATCCGGGGCGTCGGTCGATTCTAATATGGACAGATCACTCACGTTGAGAGTGGCGACGCCGAATTCTTCCTCCACTCGTCCGCGCACGACATAGGGTCGATGGGGAGACAAAAGAGCATGGCAGCGTTCATAGACTTGCGGAAACAAGGTGGCATCATAGAGAGCGGTCGTGTCCTCAAGTGTGATGAATTCCATGGCCTGGCCATGCTTGGTTTCCACCGGCTTTTCGGTGATGAGCCAGCCTACCATCGTAATGCGGCATCCAACGAACCGGCTCATATGAGCAGCCGGCACCGGCTTGAGACGTTCAATCTCTGTTCGATAGAGAACGAGAGGATGGCGGCTCACGAGAAAGCCGTAGGACTCGAGTTCATGGGCCAACTTCTTCATGGGATGATACTCATCGGGCACCGGCAACGGATCGGATCCTCCGGCACGGCCATAGAGCCGCCACAGCAAGGCTGGTCTGGTTAGTTCCCCGGCGAGAGAGTCACAGCAGCCGGCGCGGATCAAACGCCTGGCTTGAGCCGGTTCGGGATCGACACGCGCCATAAAGTCGTGCCACGACCGATATACACCATTCTGGGTCCGTTCTCCTACGATCCGTATACCGAGAGCTTTCGTCAGACCTTTGACGTGCATCAGTCCCATGCGTAAGCAGTCGCCGGCGCCGTAATAGGCCCAGTCGCTGGCATTGACATCCGGCGGAAAAATCGCCAGTCCCATGCGTCGGGCTTCGGAAAGATAGGCAAACGTCGAATAAAATCCTCCTTCATTGCTGATCACGGCGGCCATGAATTCGGCCGGGTAGTGCGCGCGCAGATAGGCGGATTTGAATGAGACCTGCGCATAGCTCGCCGAATGAGGCTTGCAAAAACTGTAGCCGGCGAAGCTCATAATCATTGTCCAGACCTTCCGGATGGTGTCCGGTGAGGCGCCGTTCTTCGCTGCGCCGCGGCAAAACTGCTGGTAGTAATCACGTAGCTGCCGTTGCTTGTGCTTTTTGCTGATCACCTTGCGCAATTGGTCGGCATCGTCCACCGAAAAATCGGCGAGCGCCATGGCCACTTTGGTGACGTCCTCCTGGTAGACCATGATGCCGTGCGTGTCTTTAAGCAGGGGTTCGATCAGCGGATGCAGCGGATCATAGGGATGACCATGGGCACGCCGCACGAAGTCCTGCACGAATGTAATCGCCGCGGGCCGGACGAGCGAGGACACGATCACGAGATACTCAAAGACATCGGCATAAGCGCGCTGATCCGGAGGCATGCCCCGCCAGAGCTTGTTCAGCAAAAGTCGCGTCGCGGGAGATTCGACATAAAAACATCCGATGGTGTCGCCGCGTCGAATGAGATCCTGGGTCTCCGGATCACTCAGCGGATCCCAACTCGCATAATCAATCACACGGCCCGTGTGGCGTGCAATGGCGGCGAGGGCATCCCGGATGACGGCGAGCGAGCGATTGCCCAAGAGGTCGATTTTGACGAGTCCCGCTTCTTCCGCCTGATCTTTCTCCCATTGAATGACCGGCAAGCCCTTGGCCGTGAACTCGATGGGCACATACCGTCGGATTTCGTCCGGGACGATGACGACGCCGCCGCAATGCATCGAGAGGTGACGGAAGTGGGTGTTCGCCCGTAGGGCGCCGATGAGAATGTCCGGCCAGGGCGCGTTCAAGCGCAGGCTCCGGACAAGCCGGCTCAGCCATTGGCGGTCTGTCGGGGGTTCATCGAATGACAGCAGATTGAGGTGGCGGATGATCCGTGACGAGACCCGAGTGATTTCCTCAGCCGGCATCCCATAGACCTTCGCGGTTTCTCGCAGCGCCGCGCGAAAGCCTAAGCTATTCTGGTTCGCCACCATGGCGGCCTGCCGTTCGCCGTACTGCTGAAACACCCACTGTAAAATGTCGTCGCGTTCATCCCAGGGGAAATCAATGTCGATATCGGGCGGATCCTTGCGGCCCGGGTTGAGGAAGCGTTCGAAGAACAAATGGTGCTTCAGCGGATCGACGTGGGTAATCTTGAGGCAGTACGAGACGATTGACGCCGCGACGGAACCACGGCCGCAGGTGCGGGGAGCCCGCTGAACAATTTCATCGACGACTAAAAAATAATGCGCAAAACGCTTCTGCCGGATGACGGCCAGTTCGTGGGCGATCCGGTCCCGGACAGCCGGCGAAATCGTGCCATATCGATCAATCGCGCCTTCGTAGGTCTTGTCCGATAACCGCATACACGCGTCGTCGTCAGACAGCCGGCGGAAGGCGGGGAAGATGGTGTCGCGGAAACTCCAGTCGGTATGGCAGCTTGCGGCAATGCGTGCCGTATTTGTGAGCGCTTCCGGCACATGAGGGAATTGCGCCGCCATGCGTGCGGGCGGCATGAGCCATCGCCCGGGCCCACAGGAAGCCTGGGCCGGCAATCGTGACAGCGTGGTGTTGAGCGCAATGGCACGAAGCAGGCGATGGGTGGCCATGCCGTCCGGTCTGGCAAAATACACCCCATTGGTCGCGATCGGCGGGATGCCGGTGCGGCGGCTGAGTCCCAGCGTGGAAAGCATGGCCGGTCCAGGCGTCAGTTCGACATAAAGGTCTTGCAAGGAGTCTCGGCTCCAGGCTGACAAGGCCGCTTCATCGTCGGTTAACACGATGAGGCCGGCTCGATACCGGCGGACAGCCGCCACACAATCGAACGCCGGCTCGCAGTGGCGTTCCGAGAGTAGGCGACAGAGATTGGCATAGCCCTCCGGCGTTCGAGCTAACAGGACCGCGCGATGGTCATCGGTGAGCACTTCCGCGCCTAGGATCGGCCGGAGCCCCTGCTGTTTGGCGACATCGATAAACCGAATGGCGCCGTACAATCCATTCGTATCGGTCAGGGCCAGTGACGGCATGCCCTGGACCCTCGCCAATTCGCAGAGCGTCTCGAGTGGAGAGACCCCACGCATGGGCGAATAATCCGAGTGGATATGCAGGTGCACGAAGGGGGGCGTCATTGCCAGGTCCTTCCCCAGGACACCGCCTGTTCGCCGAATTTTGTGCGAATCCCGTCTAAGGCCAGTGACAGCCGATGGTGGGTCGGTGGAGCGATGGAATCGGGTTCGCTGAAGAGCGAGAGTTGTTCGGTGGGCGATTCCAGATGATCGACCCGAAGTGTCAGGCGCTGCAGGCGAACGCGGCGTCGGAAACACTTCTCAAATAGTCGCGTGAGCACCGGGCGGAGATCGGCTTCCCAACAGGTACTGTGCGCCAGCATTTGGTGGGCGGTCTGCTCATGATGGTCGCTGTGTCGGACAGTGAGGAGGAGACGCCAGCAGACTCGCCGCTGGTATCTGAGCGTCGCACAGAGTTGCTCCAGCAATCCGTACAGATGTCCCAATAAGAGCGGATCGTCGATTTCATCCGGATTGAGCGAGAGCGATCGCTCGATCGACGGGTGCTCAACCGGAGGTCGGACCGGCGAGGCGTCGATGCCTGAGGCCCAGTCATGCAGCAAGGCGGCGGCTGTGCCGAGTGCCAACTCCAAATGGGCCCGCGGCACGGCGGCAATCGCTCCCAGTGTGGCGAGATTCAAATCATCGAGCCGTCGTAAGACGTGAGAGGCCTGCGTCCGATGGAGTCCCGGCAGCAGCGTCGTGGGCAGTGGAGCCAAAAACGGTTGTTCCGATCCGGGATGGACCGACAATAATTGCGAGGGGTGCTCTAGCGTGACGGCTGCCAGGTGCGAAACCAGCTTGTTTCCCGCCAGTCCAATGACACTGTGCAGGTGCTGCTGATGGCTGACTTCCCGAGCTAGCCGGGCGGCTGTATCGATGGAAGGGCCGAACAGTCTCCCGGTGCCCGTCAAATCCACAAACACGGAGCCGGGGCCGATCGGCTCCCAGACCGGCGCAAAGGGGGTGATGGTGCGATGTAACTCGTGCTGGGCCGCCCGCATGCGCGCCGGGTCCGGCGGTACCACACGCAGCCGCGGGCATAATTGGCGCGCGAATTCCACCGACATGCCGGGCATGACACCTTCATGTGAGGCTTCTGAGGATACGTCTCGGATTAGCGCCCGCCGGGTATGGACAGGGGCCATGACGACCGGCCGGTTTCGTAATGACGTATCGGCGGCACGTGCGAGCGCAATGGCGAAGGAGGGAATCTGGAGACAGAGAATATGTCGAGTCATATCGGATCAATAATGCCACTGATGTAGCCAATGGTTACAAGCGGAGCTGCCGGGTGTCAATGCTCGAAATTCCTTACGCACTTGGTAAGCCTGAGGTGTAAACCTTGAATGGTAGAAAAATCGCTCTGAACAAAGCGCTGATGCGCTTCGATTCAGATCGGAGACCGCATTCATTGACAGTTTGAGAAACGCTGTGATACCGTCCCCCGTTCTGTGCGCCATATAGGCGCCCTACACCTCGCTCCGGGCTAGTCTCGGGGCCTTTGTCCAGGAGGATCCCTGCATGGAGCTCTACGAGTCTCTGTTCATTATTCGTCCGTCCGTTTCCGATGAGGAGACCAACGCCCTCATTGAGAAAATGAAAGCCGTGGCCGATAAAACGGGCGCGCAGTTCATCAAGTCAGAAAATTGGGGCCGCAAGAAACTCGCCTACGAGGTCCGGCGCGAGCGCAAGGGCACGTATGCATACTTCTACTTCAAAGCGCCGAATCACACCGTCGGCGAATTAGAGCGGTCCTATCGTCTGGAAGACAACATCATCAAGTTTCTGACCATTCATCTGGAAAAAGAGCTGGTGCCGCGGCGTCCATTGGAACCCGCCGCCCAGGAAGGCTGACGTGGCGGGATTCAATAAAGTCATCCTCATCGGAAATCTCACTCGCAACCCGGAATTGCGATACACGCCTAGCGGCACACCGGTGGCCAGCTTTGGGTTGGCGGTGAGCCGCCGCTTCAAGCAGGCGGATGAGTTGAAGGAAGAAGTCTGTTTTGTCGATATTGTGGTGTTCGGAAAACAAGCCGAACATTGTGGACAATATCTCAGCAAGGGGAACGGGGCTATTATCGAGGGCCGGTTGCAACAACGGCGCTGGGAAACGGAAGACGGCCAGAAGCGCAGCAAGCATGAAGTCGTCGCTCAGACGGTGACGTTTATGCCCAAGCGCCAGGACGCTGGAAGTAGCGGAGCGGGAGAAGCGCCGATGCCGGAAGAGCCCGGCTACGAGTTTGAGGAGCATAGCTAATCGTTCGGGGATGAGGAGGCCGTGATGGATCGAGGAGAAGGCGGCGGTGGCGGGCGATTGTTTCAGCGAAGACGTCCTTGCCGGTTTTGTTTGGAAAAAGCGCCGATTGATTTCAAGGATGCGGGGTTGTTGCGGAACTTTCTCACGGAGCGCGGGCGTATTGTCCCCCGTCGGATATCCGGCAACTGCATGGGGCATCAACGGGAGTTGACCGTTGCGATCAAGCGGGCCCGGCAAATAGCGTTGATCAGCTTTGCAGAGGAGCGGTAAGGGGGCATGGTTGGCAATCGGAGTAGTATAATGGCGTGGGGCAGCAGCAGCGTAACGCTGGAGAACATGATGGACCTGCTCACACCAAACGTTGCCGACATTACGGATGACGGATTGTCCCTCTCAGGGGACGTGACAGCGGAAGAACTTGAGCTGACGGAGGCGGACGCCTCGTTGAGTGGGCCACTGGCCGTTGGATTGGACCTTAGGGCGGTCGATGGCACGGTGTGCGTCACGGGCGTGGTGGAAGGG
>JACVSD010000178.1 GCA_014534095.1 Nitrospiraceae bacterium | reverse complement strand
CCAGCCGATGCTCAAGCCAGGCGCGCGGATCAATGATCACGGTCTGGTCAAACAAGGCATTCCGGTCCTTCTGACCACCCCCGGCAAGCCGATAACAGGCGAGGAGTGGGACAAACTCCTTGCCGGATCGGTTTCCACCCGCCAGATGATGCGCTCCACGGAGTCAGCGAAATACGCAACCGATCCGTCGGGTGCGAAGGCGATGGAATTCGGGATCGAGATGCCTGGGAAGAGTTGTCGCACCTCGCCCTTGAAAAACCGGTAGATGGAGCCGGCGCCCCGCTCGGCGCGCTTGCCCATGGTGCCAATCCAGAGTGCGCCGCACGGATGTACCCGGCCGTCGTTCGACCGGGTGCTTTCGTTCTCCGCCTCAAGCGGCGTGTGGAGCGTGAGCGTACCGGTTGCGGTTTCCCGGATGTGGAACCCCTTCTCGGTCGCGATCAACTGCCGCCCGTCGTCGATGACCGCCAGGACCGAGGCCATGCAAGGTAGATCGTGTACGACGGTGTCGGTTCCGTCGAACGGTTTTTCCAGAAGGCGTTTCTCCAGGATGTCAAACCAGAAGAGCCGGCCCAGCCCGGGATGGGCCGCCGGCCCTTCACCCAGATGACAGACCACGTCCGAGAAAACCGAAACCGCCTCGACATTCATCACGGAGCTTTCCTTCCAAAAATCTGGTCATAGGCGGGACTGCCGCGTGATTAGGCGCAGGCCGCCCAGTAGCATTGGAATCGGAGCTGGGTGCGTTGATACGCGCGTAAATTTCAGTGGAGCACATAGCCCAGCGAAGATGTGACAATGCCACGGGGTTCTACCCAATTCACTGCTTCGCGAAAAGCTGCAACAGAACCGGTTCTGTCGCTCGTGGAAACAGTCGCGCCGGCGCGATGTTGTCTTTTTGCCAATCAGAAAACACTGTCGGGATCAAGTCCGAGACAGTAGCTCCAACGGCACACTGAGCGCCGTGGCGATCCGTGTCATGGCTTCAAAGCTCCCAGGCTTTTTGCCCGTTTCGATTTCGGAGAGGTAGGACGGCGACACGCCAGCCACTTCCGCCAGACGCCGAACTGAATGCCCGCGGTACTCGCGGAAGACCTTTACCGGATGTTCTTCGTCAAGCAGCCGCTCGGCGACTTCGAATGGGAACACCTCCGTCTCCCCCGCTGTAATCCGGGCCATGACGGCTTCCACGTCCGTCATATCCTGCGCATCGACGACCAGCTCGGCCAGCGCTTCGAAGTCGGCGCGGCTCAATGTGACGGTGTCACTCGTCTCGGCGATGGGGCGGATGGACAGCGCGTTCATCAGTAAACTTCCTTGCGATTTCCCACCTTCACGACGGTGACTATCATCGCCGCTCCATCGATCTTGTAGAGCGCGCGCCAATCACCGTGCCGTATGCGACCTCTGCCACCCCCGAACGCTTTCGCCCATGAATGGGTGGCATTCGGATCGGCGGCGAAGGTCTTGAGTTTTTCCCGAAGAGCTTGGGCATCCGATTTTGGAATCCTCAAGAGCGCTTTCAATGCCGTCGCTTCGATGACCAGTCTCATGGCCGCATGATCGCTGTTGGCGAACGGAGAGTCAATATGTATGATTCCGTGGAACGCAGGATCGATGCCGGGCAGAAGATCGAGGACAGCATAAAATTCTGTGGGGTGCTCAGGCTGCGACGGTTGGGGT
>JACVSD010000124.1 GCA_014534095.1 Nitrospiraceae bacterium | reverse complement strand
TCGGTGCGGGGGGCGAATACTTCACATGGCACGTGGCGAAGGCGGTAGGACCAGAGGGGATCGTGTACGCGGTGGAGATTGACGAGACGGCCTTGCGCATCATCACGACGACATGACGTCTCGCGGAATCGACAATGTGGTACCGGTTCACGCTGATCCGAGGGACCCGAAGCTGCCTGAAGCCGTCGATCTGGTATTCACCTGTGACACCTACCACCACATGGATGATCGGGTGGCGTATTTCCGTTCCCTGGCCCGCTATCTCAGGCCAAAAGCACGAGTGGCGATACTCGACTTCCATCCGCACGGCTGGTTTTCAGGTCTCTTCGGGCATGGCACCGATAAAGCCACGGTCCGAGAGGAAATGGAGTTGGCGGGCTATCGGCTGGTGGCGGACATTGACATGATTGACAGGCAACATTTCCAACTGTTCTCGCGCAGCCCAGTAGCCGGTCCCGGGTGAGAAGCAGCCACGGTGGCCGGAACTGCCTTCCTCACGAGGCCCTGACTGCGACCTCATCCCAATTGCCGCGGCTCATCTCCCTGGGGTTTCAAGAGAGCACCGCTTCAGGTCCGCCTAGTTCTAACGTGTAAGTGCGGTTCGGCACCATGGCGTATCACCCTACAATGGAGGATGCCATGCGAGGATCAAGAACAGTGGCCGGGGCTCTATTGTGCCTGTCGCTCACCGGTTGTGCGCTGACCAGCGTGGCGCCCAACTTCAACGGTCTCAAGTATGTCGATGGATCGGTGCCGGTGCACATCAATTTGACGAAAGTCGCCCTGCACTTTGCCGTCGTCGTCCCGTTTATCGGCGATGCCTCTCTTGACGGGGCGGTCGAAGAATTTACGAAAGAGGCGATTGATCAGGGTGCGCATCGCGTGCGGATTGTGCAGTCGGATGAAACGACTTTATGGTGGGTCTTGCCGCCTCTCTCCTTCCTGTTCACGCCCAAGCTCACCAACGTTGCCGGAGACGGCTTGAAGTAGTCGCAGTTCCTCCAGTGGTTACGAGAGCGGATCGTACGTGAGTCGTCCATCGCGTCACGGCTGAAACGCTCAAGGGCTTCTCCCAGTCACCGCCCTCCACGGTAAACGGCTACGGTAAACGTAGGCACCTTGAGCCCCTGACGACGACTCGAGGACTAACAGAGGAGGGAAACGCATGCGACACTCACTCATCCCTACGGTCTGCGCGCTGCTCGTGATCGGATTCATCGTTCCCGTCGGAGCGGCCGAACAAACGACACAGAGCAAGCACCAGCACCTCCAAGGCGTGGTCGTTGAAAAGGGCGGTGCGCTCGCCGTCAAAGTACCCAATGGGACGACGTATCAGTTGAACGAGAACCGGTCCCTGCGCCATGGGCATGCACCGCCTAAGGCAGGGGATGAAGTGACGGTGGTCATCGACGAGAACAATCTCGTCCTGGAGGTGCATCCCAAAGGTACGGAGGGCACGCATCGCTTCGTCACAGGCGAAGTGGTGTCCATTGGCCGCCTGCAGCGAGAGATCACCTTGAAAACCGAGAAGGGTGAGCAGCATTTCCCCATGGAAAAACAGGAAATGACGGCCTCTATCAAGGATGGGGCGCTCGTCACCGCTGAGTTGAACGAAGCGGGAAGCGTGATCGACCTCCACCCCGCTCAGCAGCGGTCCGGTCACTAACAGACGGCGTGCGGCACGGCGTCTGTTCATCATTCCGTGCCGCTTCACTCAAGGAGCATAGGCTTGAGGGCCTATGATGGCTGGATGCCACCTGCGACCAAGGTCCTGCTCATCGATGACTCGGAAGCCGACCGGTATACGTATCGCCGGTTCCTGGAAAAGAGCGCTCATCCGTATGACGTCGCTGAAGCGCACGATGCCGAAACCGGGCTGGCACTTGCGGCAAGCCTCAATCCGGACTGCATTCTGCTAGATCTGAAATTGAAGAGCGGCGAGTCGGGCTACGAAGTACTACAACAATTGGTCGGCGAAGAAGCTCCTTACAGACGACCGGTAATCATGTTGACGGTGATCAACCAGGATTACATGAAAGCGGGAGCGCTGTCACTGGGAGCGATCGATTTCCTCGTCAAGGGCAAAACCGATGCGGCCGCGTTAGACGCCGCCATCCAGCGAGCCATTGGGAGGAAGCCGGAAGACCGCTCATAGACTCCGGGCCTCGACCACCGTAGATGAACGAGAGGTCTATGCGTTCATCTCGTTATGCGTACCTTGTTTCGTCTCTTCATTTACGCGATCGCACTCAGATCGTGTTGCAAGTTCCTCACCGCCTACCATTAAAAAAAAGTTACATACTTTTTACCTGCCGTTTACGCCCGGCGATTGCAGCGGATCGCCCACCTGCCTACTATCCCGCCAGCACTCATGCCGCGTTACTGCCTTCCCAGTTCAATCCTGATGGTGATGGTCCTCTTGGCCTCCATGGCCTCGGCCGGTGGAGAGGCGCCGGAACTGCTGTCCCGCCGGTGGTCGTCCTGGTTTACGGATCAAGGATTCGAGACCGCTCCGAAGCCGGCCGACAGATCGGTGTATCAGGCCAACTTTACGCGGACTTCGTATGCGCGTCCGGCGGTTTCCGGCCATGTACGAGATTTGATTCGCGAAGCCGAGCGACCGCGCGCCGAGGGCGTCTTGGCCTCGACCACCTGGCTCAAAGGTGCGTTCACCACGGAAACGGAAGTGGTCGGCCATCAAGGCGGAACCGCCGGATTCCGTCCCGGTTCGTCCGGCGACAGCGGCCACGATCCTTCCGCTCGTATGATGCGACTCGGCATCTCGGGGTCGCTGGGATCGGTCCGCTACGGGATGCGGCTCCGCGAAGCCGGTTCCGCTTTCCATAATGGCCCCGATCAAGCGCAGCGGGAGGTATGGGGCGAGTGGAAACACGGTTTAGCCACTGTGCGGAGTGCCCTCGGCGATCAATGGGATAACGTCACAGGTGATCCCACCCGGTCGCGTACCATGCAGCAGTACGCCAAGGTCGGGGTCTCGATAAGCAAGCAAGCTTCGCCCACCCTCGATCTGACCTACTCGCGCAATGCCGTGAGCAGCACCCTGGCTCCGATCGGCATCGCCCCGCAACAGAAGAATAATCATACGGTGGAGGCGGCACTGGGATATGGCACCGATCGATGGAAGGCGAGAGTGGCGTCAAGTTATAGCCTGGAGACCGATTTGTTGCGGCAGGGAGACAATCGCGTGAAGACCCAAACCGTGACGGCCTCGTTTCGTCCGCTCGATATCCTGACCATCGCGCCCACCCTCGGTTATCGCGCCGAGCGGCAGGACTGGTCCGGTGCCCGGATCGATTCGCCGTCCGTGTCGCTCGCCATGAACTACCAGCAGAGTCAGCAGTTGATCATCAGCGCGCTGGCGAACTATTCCGAAACCCGCTCAAGTGATCGGCTCATCGAAATGGAGCAGCTCGGCGGCAAAGGTATCGTGGCGTGGGATCTCCAGCAGTCACGGGAGTGGTCCACCCAGCTGTCCGTGGAGGGGGGCTATCACCGGCAGCTCAATCTGACGACGCCCTCGGCTCAACAAGAAGATCTGTCCGGTCTGCTGCGGTTGGTCCTGTCGCCACAATAGCATGGCTACCCGCGGTCCTCTCCTACTTCCGCGTGTTCCCTCTATCCCGACGATCACCACCATTTGTATGCATCAACGCCGTAAGAGGCGCCGCGTCTCCTTATGCCTCGGGAAGGATGAATCGCTGCGCCAGCGAATCGAGATACATTTTGATGATCTCCAGCTCGTCTTGGGTGAGGGTATCCCGGCTCACCGGCGGGCTGAGTAACACTTCACACGCCCGCATGAATTCCTTAACGGGCGCGCTTAACGATTCCATTGGCATAATCGACTCCCTTTATCGCCCCGATTGCTTGGCCCATGGCTCCATTGCCGCCTCGAGTGAACCGAGCTGCATGCATACCGGTTCATGGCAGCGCCAGATCACTAGCCGCCATGGATGCATGTGGCGAGGCCGGCATTCGGCCGTCTCGACCCCCGCCATGCCGGTTGGCCCGGCTGAGCCCGTAAATTTCCAGCAGCACCTCTCTTTGGTGCCTGCCACAGATTCCATGAGAGGCCGACCGCTGATGGCCCGGGCCTGATTTCAGAGGCGGCGACTCACTGAGCACGTTTCGCGTGCCGAACTGCTCGCACCATGCACAGAGTACGATCATTACGGCCTCCTTTCCGACCCGCGACCCGCACTGTCTGGTAAACAGCTGGTCCAGAGTTCTGCTCGGATGCGTTGCCTATCGAGCAAATGAGATGCCAGTTTGAGGGAATAGGAATACTCCTAAAATACTTAGGGAATTTGAGGCCCATCTGTGCGTGCTTGGCGAACACAGCCCACAGCGGTGAAGGCAAATGAATTCTACGCGCTGAGATTGAAGCTTTTTCGTTGGAGTTTCAAGGCTAATCCTACGGATCAAATACCTACAGGTGGTTTCCCCAGTCGCGAACGCTGCGGTGCAAGCGACCTGATGAGATAATCAGGTTGTTGCGTTGACTAGGGTATGCCCTAGCTATGGGGG
>JACVSD010000163.1 GCA_014534095.1 Nitrospiraceae bacterium | reverse complement strand
GTCCGCCATGCAGGAATTGAAGCCGGAGACCGGTCGTGATGCCATCATCAACCAGGAAGGCGCCGGCCGCTTGCCGAAGCATCCCGGGTACTATGATTATAAGATCGAGCCACCGGTCAACTCTGCCACCAAAATCGCACCTGATCGGACCATTCAATAACCTCACTCTCTACTTGTAGCCGGAAGGGGGAGACCGTCACAGACGATTCCCCTTCCGGCTTTTTCATGCTTCATAGCTCATCGGTCGACCCATCCTCGTTTGAGCCACCATGATCGAACCTCGTGGTATCATAGTATCAACATCGATTACGCCATCCCAATCGAGTCGGCCATGGCTCCCGCTCAAGAAACGGCTATCCTGCAAGGCCACATCATTGATTCGCTGATCCTGGCAAAAGTTCTGGATACGATTCATATGATGGGCGGCACGTTCGACCTCTCCGAGGTTCGTATCGGTGCCACGCGCGATCAGCCGTCACACGCCAGGATCGTGGTGCAAGCCGCTTCCGTGTCTCTCCTTGCCGAGATTCTCGAAACCGTTCAACAGCACGGCGCCATGGTGGAACGGGAATCGGATTGCACAGTGGAGCCTGCACCTGCCGATGGAATTCTGCCCGACCGGTTCTACGCCACGACGCATTTGCCCACACAAGTTCGCTTGGCGGGCCGGTGGATCGATGTCGAGGCCATCGAAATGGACTTGGGAATCCGCGTGGATGAGACATTGACGGGTACCAGAGCGGTGCCCATGGGTCATGCGAAGAAAGGCGATCTCATCGTCACGGGACGCAGCGGCATTCGAGTCATCCCCATCGAACGGCCTCGTGAGCGGGACGCCTTTGCATTCATGGAAGCCCGAGTATCTTCAGAACGCCCGCACGGTCCTCTTATCGCCGATGTCGCGCGCCGGATGAAGGCGTTGCATGACCAGAAAGACGGCAAAGTTCTCCTGGCCGCAGGACCGGCGATTATCCATTCCGGAGGGCGGGAAGCCCTCACGTGGCTGATCGAATCCGGGTTTGTCCATATTTTGTTCTGCGGCAATGCGTTGGCCACACATGATATGGAAGTCCATCTCTTCGGCACCACGTTGGGATTCGGCCTCTCGGCCGGTCGTACCGTCCCGCATGGACACGAGCATCACCTTCGAACCATTAACCGCATCCGCGCCATCGGCAGTATTCGGCGGGCTGTGGAAACCGGTGTGATCACCCATGGCATCATGGCGGCCTGCATCCGCCGCGACGTTCAGTTGGTCATGGCAGGAACCATTCGCGACGACGGCCCCTTGCCGGGCGTCATCACCGATGCCGTCGCGGCACAGGACGCTATGCGGGCGGCGCTGCCGGGTGTGGGGCTGGCATTGCTCGTCGCCTCCACTCTCCATTCCGTTGCCACCGGCAATCTTCTTCCGGCGACCGTCCCCACTGTGTGCGTCGATGTCAACCCCGCCGTTCCCACGAAGCTTGCCGATCGCGGAAGTTTCCAAGCCGTGGGGCTCGTTATGGACGCGGCCTCGTTTATGCGCGAGTTGGCCCGTGAACTGGGGTGGAAGTCATGAGCCGCCTTCTGGTTTGTCCGCCCGACTATTTCTGCATTGACTATGAGATCAACCCATGGATGCGCCGGTCGAACGCCGCCGACAGTCGGCGGGCGTGCGCGCAGTGGCATGCGTTGATGCGGGGGTTGGAACAAGAGATCGGCGTGTTGCTGGAACGAATGCAGCCGGTGCAGGGTCTTCCGGACATGGTCTTTACGGCCAACGCAGGATCAATCATGGGGCGGCGGGCGGTGCCGAGCCGCTTTCGCCATCCTGAGCGGCAACGTGAAGAAGCCTATTTTGAAGCGTGGTTCAGACTTCATCACTATGATGTCATCCTGCTGGAGCCCGGGCTGTATTTCGAAGGCGCCGGCGACCTTCTTGGATTCCCGGACGTATGGTTCGGCGGGTATCGCCAGCGAAGCGATATCCGAGCCTATGCGCAGCTCAGCGAAATCTTTGAGCGCCAGATCATTCCGTTGGAGCTGGTGGATCCGCGTTTTTATCATCTCGATACGTGCTTCTGCCCGTTGAGCGGTGGGGAACTTCTCTATTACCCTCCTGCCTTTGATGCCTACGCCCAGGCGGTAATCGCGGATCGAATTTCAGCCGAACGACGCCTCATCGTACCCGAGGCGGACGCGTTGCGCTTTTCCTGTAACGCCGTCTGCGTGGGAAAGCACGTGGTCTTGCCCGAAGGCTGCGGGGAAACAGGGCACCTTCTCGTAAGCCGGGGGTACGAGCCGCACCACTTGCCGTTGGATGAATTTATGAAGGCGGGAGGATCGGCGAAGTGTCTGACCTTGGCACTGGACTAACCACAGGCTGCTGAAAAAGGCCCCCAACTTCGTTCAACTAAGGTACCCGGCCGCCTCACCGTCTCGGCGGCGCGCACAAACGTGGCGCTCTTTATTCATCGCGCCGTGCTCCCTCAACGTACGC
>JACVSD010000117.1 GCA_014534095.1 Nitrospiraceae bacterium | reverse complement strand
GAGCCGCATCCGAAAACTACCGTCTTGCGGCACGCGCCGCTCGGCGATATCGAGTTCGGACATGACCTTCAGACGCGAGACCAGTGGAGCATGCAGGCGAACATCGAGCGGGTCCATCGCAGGCACTAAAATGCCGTCCACCCGGAGTTTCACTCTGGTGGCTCGATCGGCAGCCTCGATGTGAATGTCGCTCGCACGACGTTGAAGCGCACTGAGCAGAATCGAGTCGAGCAATTTGACGGCAGGGCTCTGATCCTCAGCAGCATGATCGATCGTCAGGATCTCGTCCCCGCGCTCGTCCTCTTTGACGAGGACCGACCGGTACTCCTCTTCCAGTTCACGCAGAGCCTGGCTCGATCCCTCGCTCCTTCCCAAGACCGCCAGGATCGCGCTTTTCGTGCTCACCACCTGCGCCAGCGGTTTGCCGACCAAGAGTTCTAATTCGTCAAGACCTAACAAATTGTGGGGATCGGCGATCGCGACCGTCAGGACGCCGGCCTGTTCGTCCATCGGCACGAATGGGTACCGCTGCATGAGCTTTACGGAAATCGTGTCGTAGAATCGGGGGTCGACGCGAAAGTCCGTCAGTGGATCGTATGACAGTCCGTACTGGATGGCCACGGCCTGAGCTAATTGCTCTTCGGACAGCAAGCCCTCCTCCAGCAACCTCTGTCCCAATGTCGCGGCCGCTCCGCCCAGTCGTTGAAGCGCGTGGTCCACGGCTTGTCTGGCGACATATCCCTGAGTCACGACGACGTCAGCGAGAGCAGGCCTGGCAAGGCTACGCGTGGCCATGGTGTGATTTCCTCTGCAGTGCCTGCCGTCGTGTCGTCATGGATATCCCGTCCGCACAGAAACTACCCGACCGTGCCGGCCATTTGAAAAACCGGCAGATACATGACGATCACGATACCCCCGACCAAAAACCCCATCACGAGCAGTAACATCGGTTCAATCCAGGTCGTCAGCTGCGTCAGCCTCGTGTCGAGGTCCGCCTCGTAGAATTCGGCGACATCCCGTAACATGCTGTCCAGCGACCCGGTTTCTTCCCCGACCGACAACATCTCGATGGCCAGCTTCGGCAGCACGCCTGGGCGATCCAGCGCAGTCGCCAATGTAGATCCTTCGCGAATATCCTGGACCGCTCCCGCCAACCCCTGGGACAGCCATGCGTTGGACAGCGCTCCCCGGGCGATGTGCAGAGCGTCCACCAAAGGAGTGCCGCCGCTCAAGACAGTTCCGAGCGTTCGCGTGAGTTGCACCGTGTTGTGTTTCGCCGAAATGCCACCCAAGATCGGGAGCCGCAACATGATCCGGTCGATCACAAGATGACCGGCCGGCGTCGCATAGTAGGCTCGCAGAGCTATGAAGAGACCGACCACAACCCCCGTGGCAAATAAAATGTGGGTCTCGACATGGTGGACAACATCGAGCAGCATCTGCGTGGCCAGAGGCAACGTGTGCGCCGATTCGCCGTAAACCGACACAAAGGTCGGCATCACAAATGCCAACAGAAACCCGATCACGCCAATCCCAATGAGAACCAAAAACGCCGGGTACGAGAGCGCCTTCACCGCCTTCTGGCGCAGCCCAATCATTAATTTGAGATAGGCGATATAGCGCTGAAGCACCTCCGCCAGATTCCCTGACTGCTCCCCCGCCTTCACGGTGGCGATATACAATTCGGCGAAATAGCCCGGATGCTTGGCCAGCGCATCCGAAGCGGAGGATCCGCCACGGATATCTTCCCGGACATTGCGGAGCGCGCTTTGAAATCCCGCATGACGGGCCCGCTCAATCAGCAGATCCCACACCCGTAATACCGGTAAGCCAGACTTGATGAGCGCCAGGAGTTCTTGATTGAAGACGAGAAACTCGCCCAAAGGAAGACGGCCAAAGGACCAGGACTTCGCGGGGACAGGCGCAGACCGGCCGCGCCGACGAAGCTGAAAAATCAACAGTCCCTGCCCCTCGAGTCTCGCGCGAACGGATGGCTCGTCTTCCGCTTCAATCTGACCGTCGAGCGTCGAACCATCCGGGCGGGCTACTCTATAGGCAAACAGGGCCATAGACATTACCCTTAGAACGACTCGGCACTACTGCATGGACCCGAGATCGCCGTCTTGAGAGATCGCAAGATCGGACAACGAGAGAAATTGGCCAGCCTCGATGTGAGTGTCAGGCAGCTGATTGATCGCCATGAGCCGCTTTACCGACACACGATATCGCTGGGCGATGCTCCATAACGTATCGCCCGGCTTCACCAGGACCCTCCCGGATGCCTTCGGAGGCGCCGTGGCCTGACCGGTCTCCTTAGAGACGTGGACCGCCTGGGAAACGAGCCGTTCCGACGGCTCATGAATACCCGGAATGCTAGTCAAAGAGTCGTGCATATCCGCTCGGCTCGCCGGAGCGACTCGCGCCCCGCGAGCCTGGTTCGTCTGACCGCTCAACCTGGCCAACTGCTGCTGAAGTTGCTTCAGTTCGTGCTGCAACGCAGCTCCGCTCCGAGTGATGCGATTGCGCTCCGACCGTGAACCAGCCAACTCTTCCCGTTGCAGGTCAATGATCTGACGAGCTTCGACGAGCCGCCGTTCCGCTTCACGCACCCGTCCGTCCAACTGCGCTCGGGCGATCTGCACATCCGCCAACTCCTGACGCTGCGCCTCTAACTCCTGACGCAGGTCGGCAATGGTCCGTTGCCCCTCACGGATCGTGGTCTTCAGCGTGTCCACCGTTAACTGAAGATCTGCCACTTCCGGTTCGGCCAACGGCTCCAGGAGGCTGCAGCCGACCATCATCATCAAAGCGATAAGGGCGAACCCTTGCAATGTCCCTTTGAGGCGGGAGCGCCATGGTGGCTGGGTGCTGAAGGTTGAGGAGCCGCTCGTCCGTCGCATTACCATTTGTTATACGCCGTCCCATTGGTTCCAACGAGATCTGAACCGGAATACACGTCGAAGATGCCGCCCTCGACCGGCTCCAGGATCTCCTGCCATGTGCGCGTCGAGTTGGTAAACGGATCCTTAGGCAACCCCCGCAAATACCCGGCCTCCACCAGACCTTCCAGAGTGTCCGGATATTTGCCGCGATCGGCCCGGTGGTGATCCAGCAATTCCCGGAGGGTAAACAAGTCCTGCCGCAACACGGTTTCTCGGGCTTTCGTTAAGGACGTTTGGTACGTGGGCACCCCGATTGTCGCAAGGATCCCGATAATCGACACGACAATCATCAACTCAATCAGAGTGAACCCTCTTTCACGCAGGCCGCCTTTACCAATCCTGATATTTCGTTCCATCGAGCGCGGTCGCCTCGCTATGGGTCATGACATCGTACACGTCTTCGCCGCACCAACTGGACGGCTTCGGCTGATCTTTATAACAGCGCAGCATCCAATCGGCCTTGCCGGTCAGAGGGTCGAGCGGCATAGCCCGTAGGTATCGCCTCATCGTTGTCCCGCGAACAGTGGCTTCCTCACCGGTCAGCTTCACTCCGAGCAATGTGTCGAGTGATTTGGGATAGCCATACGGACCCGTGACATCCTTGCAGGTAAGCTTGTTTTTCATACAGACCGGGCCGAGCAACAGTTCCCCGTCACGGTTCCACTCGAGCTTAAAGGTATCGATGGCGTTGCGGATCATCCGCAGATGTTGCCGGAGTTCGATTTCATGCGCCCGTGTAGTCGATACCTTACTCAGCGGCATGGCCACTGAAGCTAAGATCATCACAATGGTCATCGTGACCAACAACTCCATGAGGGTGACCCCATCCTCCCTCACCGAACCCTCACGATCCCTTTCCCCATTTCAGAGGACGATTCCGCCATCCCGCCGTCCGGCTTCGCCACCTCGACCCGAACCGGTGACACACCCGGCGCCTTACCGATAAAGGTGACACTCACCGAGCGGGGCGCATGTTGAAAGGGCCGCGCCAGACGGAAAGCAATGATGCCGTCAGGCGAATCCTCCCCGGGTGCCGGACTAATCAGCGCACCATCGTTGAAGCGCTTAAACTGCAACACCTTGGGATCGTATTCGAGTCTAAACAGATTGTGATCAGTCGCTCGAAGACGGCCGTCGATAATGGCCAACTTCATTTCCTTTCCGGCTTGAACGGCGGTTTCTTCAGGCTGAACCGCGAGCAGGGGGCCGGGTGCGCCGCGATCCGCCAGAGAACGAGCGGCGGGCGCCCCATCATGGGTCTTTCTTCCGACGCCGTTGGCCGATGGAACGGCTCGCAGAGTAGGATCGTAGTCTCCAAGCGGCGCCGCCTGCTTGGTGGAGTTCGAAAATAACGGACTGGTGGCATAGCTGAATTCCGTCCCGGACCAGAAGGCCTGGTTCTTCCCCGTTGCCGGCGCCGATTGGATAATGCGCGGCGTAATGGTCAAGATGACTTCCGTGGTGACGCGTTCGGTCTTGTATGAACTCAACAAATTACCGATCACCGGTAGATCGCCGATCCATGGCATGGTGACCCGCGTACGGCGATCCTCTTCCTGGATCAACCCTCCCAGGACGATCGTTTCTCCATCACGCATATTCAGCGTCGTCTCGGCGGACCGGTTGCCAAAGCGAAATTGCTGAATCGGAGGAGAGGCTTGCAAGGTCACCTGATCACCGATGCGGATCACTTCGACTTTCATCTTCAATGACAGTTCGTTACCCAGGCGAATGGACGGTTCCACCGTCAATTTGACGCCGGTATCACGAAACTCGATGGATGTGACGGTTGATGTCGTCGGCACCGCTCCAGTGGTCGCTTGCCCGGGAAGGACGTTCGTCGTCGATAATAAAATAGGCTGTTTATCGCCGATATTAATTTCAGCTTTTTTGTTATTCACGACGCGCACTTGAGGGGAAGCGAGGGTCTTCGCATCGGATTCCTGCTTGAAAAAATCGAGCAACACACTCGTGGGAAGACGAAACAGATAGCTATCCGGGCCTAAACTCGTCAGCTGTCGATAGGTAAACTGGACGGGATCGGCCGTCAATGCCCCCGTAAAGGCCGGCGGAACAAGTCCGGCGCCGGCCTGTTTTGGGTAATTCAGTCCGTAGGTTTGATTCTTGGTTCGATTGACTTCAAGGACTTCCAAATCGAAGAGCACTTCAGGCTCCTGCCGATCGTTGGACAGAATAATCTTCTCCGCCAGCTCCAATTTCTCCGGTTGATCGCGGATAATAATGGCGTTCAGTTGCTCGTTGGCATGCAGGCGTTTGGAGTCCAGCATGCCTTTCAGCAACACCAACATATCTTTCGCCTTGGCCGTCGAGAGATAAAACGTACGGATCATCAAATCCTGATACTGCTCCTGCTTCTGTCGAGTATTGGGGCTGATGATTAGGACGCCGGGAGAGACGGCGCG
>JACVSD010000079.1 GCA_014534095.1 Nitrospiraceae bacterium | reverse complement strand
CCCCTCTATCAAGACGGCCACATACCGTCCACCGTGACTGAGGCGACGTACCCCTGTTCATTGCCCCTCTTCATTGTGGAATGCCGCTTTTTCCCGCTTTTTCCCCCGTCCGTCCATGCCTTGCCCTAACGTCGTCCGGCCGTTTCTGTGACGAATCTTTCGAAGAGCGACCACCCTTCCGGCCAGGGACCATGCCCGCTGTCGGCGTTGATGTGGCCGGCATGACCGATCTCGACGAATTGACTCCCCCAGGCATCGGCACATCGCCGGGCGTGTTCCAGGGACCCAAAGGCATCATCGTGACTTGCGACGACCAAACTTGGAAAAGGGATCCGCCTAAGCGAGAGCGGGTCAAACCCTTTGGCGGTTGGTGGAAACGCCGGCGCATGAGGGTCCGGCACGGCCACGAGAAACGTGCCCCGGACTTTCCGAGCTGATCGACCGGCCCAATGAGCGATCACGAGACAGCCGATACTATGGCCGATGATGACCGGAGGCGTGGAATAGTCTGCCATGGCGGCCTCGAGCGCCTCGACCCATGCTTCACGGTGCGGATGAGCCCAGTCTCGTTGCACCACCCGCCGCCAATGCAGATGCCGCTGCTGCCAGAGCGTCTGCCAGTGGCCTGGTCCGGAGTTGCCGATTCCCGGCACCACGAGCACGGGAACGTCCTCAAGCGATCGTGCCCCGCTCACATCCAACTCGGGTGGTTTCGTGTCGCCACGCCCATCGGCCTCTCGTTTCACTTCATGCCGCTCCTGGCTTGCTCCGTTAACCACGCAACTGCTCCCGCTCCGGCCGTATACCCAGTGGCCAAGCAGGCGGTCAACAGATACCCCCCCGTGGGCGCCTCCCAATCGAGCATCTCGCCTGTGCAGAACACGCCGGGTACATTCCGAAGCATGAGGCGTGAGTCCAGCGCTTTGAAGGCGACGCCCCCACCCGTGCTGATGGCCTCCGCCACAGGGCGGGCGGAAACGAGCCTCACCGGCAATGATTTGATGGCTGCGGCCACCCGAACAGGATCGTTGAATTCCTCTTTGGACACACACTCGCGTAACAGGCCGGCCTTAACTCCTGTGAGGCCGACCCTCCGCTCTAGATGCGTCGCCATCGTTCGTTTTCCCTTGGGCTGCGCGAGATCCTTGATCAACCGCTTCACATCCCGGTCGGGAGACAAATCGAGCCGCAGGGTGGCGGTCCCCTTCGCCTGGAGGACATCCCGGAGGTGTGCGGACACGGCATAGATCACCCCTCCCTCGAGCCCCGTCTCCGTAATCACGAATTCTCCCCGGCGGCGAATGACTTCATCATCCGCAGTCTTCACCACCACCCCAACGCTCTTGACGGGGTGCCCGGCAAACTTGGTGCGAAAGTGATCCGTCCATTTCACATCGAAGCCACAGTTCGCGGGGACCAGCGGTGCCACCGGGACATTGCGCGCGCTCAGGACCGGCACCCACGCCGCGTCGGAGCCGAGGTTCGGCCAGCTGGCACCGCCTAACGCCAGGATCACGGCGTCATACGAAACGGCGCGTGTGCCATGAGGACTGCTGAATCGCAAATGCCCTTGCTCATCCCAGCCCGTCCATCGATGGCGTACATGAAACTCGACGCCGGCTAGGCGTAACCGCCGGAGCCATGCGCGTAACAGCGGCGCCGATTTAAGGTCAAGAGGAAAGACGCGACCGGAGGTGCCGACAAAAGTTTCGACCCCGAGGTCGCGGGCCCACTGGCGTACGGCCTCCGGGCCGAACGATTCGATTATCGGCGTCAGTTGAGGACGGCGGGCGCCGTAGCGGGACAGAAAGGGCTCCATGGGTTCTGCATGGGTTACGTTCAGGCCGCCTTTGCCGGCCAAGAGAAATTTCCGGCCTACCGACGCCATGGCATCGTACAGATGGACCTGCGCGCCGCGTGCCGCGGCCACCTCCGCCGCCATTAACCCGGCGGGGCCGCCGCCGATGATTGCTATGGTCATCGTCATGGTCTCGTGGGGGGAATCTGCAAATACCATTTCGGCTGCATGCGTCCGAAGTCCCGCCGCAGCGGTGTCGTCAGGCCTGGCTTCGAGTCCAGTACGCAGGCCCGGCCGTTCTCCCGGACAAACACGACCCAGTGCCAGAATGCCCGGCCTCGCCGCCGCCGCCATTTGATCGCCAGCAACGCATAATCAGGGAGGCCGTCCCACGATCGAAACGGCCGCGGTGATGACGGGACTCGCCGGCCGTATCGTGCAAGCAGCCGCCGGACCATTGCCGTGTCGGACCAAAGCCGGTCGTCTTCCGCCGAAATGCCGAGTGACGCCGCCACCCGGTTCGCCTGGCGGTACGAGACGCCTGCGATCGCAGCAACCGCCGCAATGCCGCAGCCGGTGCGCGCCTGTTGGATCACGGGCTTCATGAGAGGCGCAGACTCATCTTCCGGCCGCCCGATATCTTGAAACCCTGGTGTTCATAAAATCGGTACGTGCGCTCAAACTGAGGAAAGGGAGGCGTGGTCACTTCCAGCCTGGTCCACCTTCTTGCTTGTGCGACCTTCTGAACTTCCCCGACCAGGGCCGCGCCGATCCCTTGCGACCGAGCCTGTCGACGGACGTAGAGTTCTGAAATCGTGGCGAAGGCCCCCTCGGCATAGAGCGCATAACTTTCATACAGAGCGAGAAATCCAACGACTGCCCCGCGCTCTTCGTCGCGCGCGATCCAAGCCATGGTTTTGCCGGTCTGTAGCCACTCTTGCGCCCGGGTCCGCGTGGCCGCTGGATCAAAGGTAAACACCGGTTTGCCGATGGCGGCCATGATTTCATGCAGCAGTTCCCCGACCATGTCTGTGATGACCGGCGCATCGGCCGGCTGCGCTTGTTCAATCATTATCGACGTCCTGTCCACCGCTCGACACTTGTAGCATATCCGGATCCCAGTGCGGGAAGACAAGTTGTCTGACAGCGGACACGACGTCATTCACCGGGCGACGAACGGTTTCTTTTCCCGAGCGGCTGGCCGGCGCCTGGGCACCATGCTATTTCGGAAGAGGCTGCAGTACCGGCGCATCGCGGTATCCCCTGACGGAAATTGGATGTGGTCGCATTGTGAAGCCGCGAGGGTGCGTGTTTTGCAGCCCCTAGATCACACCCAAGGAGGTTACTTATGCCGAAAGCTGCCAAGAAGACGAGCCGCACGTCGACCAGGTCCGGCGCGAAGAAGTCCAGCGCGAAGAAGTCCGGCGGGAAGGGATCCAGCGGGAAGAGGACCGGCGCAAAGCCCGGCCCGGCTAGAAAGCGGACGGCCGCCACGTCCACCGGTCAGCGACGCGGCAGCACGACGAGCCGCGCAGGCAAGAGCAGAGGATCCCGTGGCGCAAGCGCCACAAAAACCCGCGGTGTCCGGACCGCGCGCGGCCGGCGCCCCGGCGGAGCGGACCTGCCTAAACCGCTGAAATACTCGAAATGGATCGATTCGCCCGAAGAGCATGAAGACCGCAAAGGCCAGTCACTCGCGACGAGGAACCATGACGTCATCCGGCAATGGGCAGAGGAACGGCAGGCGCTGCCTTCAACGGTCGAATCCACCGAGCGTACAGGCAGTGCCGGCGTACTTCGGCTGGATTTCCCCGGCTACGGCGGGCAACGGCTCCATGAGATCAGCTGGGAAGAGTGGTTTGGCACATTCGATGAGCGCGAACTGGTCTTTCTGTACCAGGAGCATAAGACGGATGGCTCTGTCAGCAATTTCTTCCGGCTCAACCGCTCTGACGAATGACCACGGTGCTGTTCACGGCCGGCAGTGTGCTGCTCCCGCCCTGCTGACCTGTCTGGGAACGCAAGATGTCTTCTCGTGACTTGAGCGAGGCGCGTGCACCGGGAAAACGCAGGCGGCAAGCCGCTAGTCCATCATCTGAACGGCAAAGAGAAAGACCGGACGCTGGGAAGCAGGGCCCTGCATGAGGCTCTTGATTGGGCGACAGGTGACCGCGAGCTGCACGCCGTTGGCGATCGTCATCCGCATACATTGCTCCTCGCTGCCGGTCATGACTTTCTGGACACCTTCATGAATCTCGCCGGGAACCACCTCGCGCACGTCGACGCCCACCATCGACGGACCGGTCGCCGATGACCCGAACCAGGCGTTGCCCACACGATTCGCGAAGACGACCTCGCCAGACGGATCGACACCAACCACGGCGGCGGGAATCTCATGCAGCAACTGCTGCGCGAGGCTCAATGCGCTCGCGGAAAGGACCAACTCGTTCTTGGTTCCTTCGAGGCCTTCGGTGAGTCGGAGATTACAGGCGGCCAGTTGCCGGTTCTTCGATTCCAACTCATGCAGCAGAGACCGGTTCTGACACGCCTGGCTGTAATGCTCCAGGCCGGATCGCACCGTGAGCTTGATATCCTCTTCTTGAAAAGGCTTATAGAGCACCTTGTAGATCTGACCCCGATTGATGGCATCGATGAGGACGTTCGCCTCGGCGTAGCCGGTGAGAATGATCCGGAACGAGTGCGGGGAGACCTGGCCCACCTGTTCCAGCAACTCAATGCCGTTCATCTCGGGCATCCGATAATCAGTCAGTACCAAGGCCACCTGGCGCTCCTGCAGACAGGCCAGCGCCTCCTGGCCACTGGAGGCGGTCAGCACTTCAACATGCTCGTTCTTCAGGCTCCGGCGGATGGACCGGAGAATACCCGGTTCATCGTCTACGCACAGGATGGCTGGCGGTGGTGTGTCCGAGACCGTCATGCGCAACAGTGCTCCATCAGCATGGTTTCGGCCAGAAGCGAATCAAGATATGGTTCCAGGCAGCCAGACAGGGACGGTGCCACGCCGGTGATCGTGGACAGAATCACGTCGCGACCGCCCGGCTCGGTCGCCCGAATCTGCCCGCAACCATCCGGCTCCAGTGCAGGGACCAAGGCGTCGGCAATTGCGGCCGCCGTGCCGATTAGTTTCACCATGGCACCCTCGGGACCGTCCAGCAAAGAGACTCCATCATGATGGTGCCCGGCCACATGAATAAACGTCGGAGGCAGATGCCACCGCTGCAGCACTTCGGCACCGAGGCTCTGGTGATCGCAACCAACACTTTGTCTTTGGGCATCAATCCGGCTGCAGCCCGGGTGGGCCGTTTCGTATTCATGCAGGGCCTTCAGCCGGGACGGGTAAAAGACAGCGAGGGCCAGCTCTCCGATGTCATGCAGAAGTCCCGCCATATAAGCATCGGCCGCGGGAAGACGCGGCGACTCCGATTGCTCGGCCGCACAGCGCGCCATCACAGCCGTCAGGACCGCATGCCGCCGGAGCGTGCTGTTGGAATAGCGCGGATGAGGAACGGGATGTCGCGCCGTGAGGACACCGAGCGCGGCGATGGTGGAACAGATCGACACCACACTGAGTTGCCCGAGCACGACGATGGCCTGCTGAAGCGTCTTCACCTGAGTGCGCACGCCGTAAAACGGCGAATTGGCCACGCGCAGCACTTTCAGCGCAAGCCCCGGATCCTTCGCGATGATCCTGGCGAGTGCCCCGGCCTCCAGATCCTCCTGGGTCGTTCGACGGACCACCTCCAGCGCGACATCGCTGATGGGGGGAAGGTCGCGGAGCGCTGAGACCGTCTCGGAAAAAGACGTCCCCATGGTCTCTCTCCTAAGGCCGTGGTTCCGCACCGCCATGAAGCGGCAGCCACACATGGAACGTCGTCCCGACACCCACGGTCGACGTCACTTCAATCCGACCCTGATGCTTCTTCACGATATCGGCACTGATACTCAGGCCCAGTCCCGTACCTTTCCCCACTTCCTTCGTTGTAAAGAACGTCTGAAAAATCCGCGGCAGATGCTCGGCCGGGATACCGCAGCCTGTGTCGCTGATTTGGACGACGATGTGGCCGGCTTGCACGCAGGTGCTGACCCGAATTTCGCCGCGCTCCTTGATCGAGTGGCCGGCATTGACCAGGAGATTCATAAAGACCTGATTCAACTCCTGCGGATAACAGGAAATCTCCGGGATGGCCCCGTACTCCTCGATCACCTTCGCTTTATATTTCAATTCATACGCGACGATCTTCAGGGTAGATTGCAGGCAGCGATTCACGTCCGCATGCTTCCGGGCACCTTCCGTGGTATGGGAGAACTCCTTCAGATTTTGGACAATCGACCGGATGCGTTCCGCCCCGTCCTTGGACTCTTCGAGCAGGGACGGCAATTCCTCCAGGACCTCGTCCAATTCCATCTGCTGTTTGACGGCTGCTAATTGCGCCAGCGCTTCGCCATGGGACGAGGCGGGCCCCGCCGCGCGGAGGGTCTCCTCTACGGCAGCATACTGCTGCACGAGCGCGAGCAAATCCGTGCAGTACTTCATGATGTGATTGAAATTTAGGACGACAAAACTGAGCGGGTTGTTGATCTCATGCGCAATGCCGGCCGCCAGCTGTCCGATAGAGGCCATCTTGTCGTTCTGAATAAGGCGGAGCCGCAGTTCGTTCTGCTCCTTTTCGGCATCCTTGTATTTCGTGATATCGGCGCCGAAGAAATAGACCACGTCGATCTTGGGCAATCGATACGCTGTCCACCCAAACCACCGGCTGTGCACCTCGTTCTCCAGGCGCCGGGGCTTGGCGTCGGAGGTCAGACATTCGCGGACAATGTCGGGGAAGTCAGCCGGCAGCAGGGTGAGGATGTCCTGCCCCACTAAGCCGAGATCCTGTTGCGTCCGTCTGGCGGCATGATTGCAATAGATCAGCCCGGCTTCCGCATTGAGAATGAAGAGGGGGCTCGGATTGCAATGCGCAAACGTCACCAGCTGTGGATGGAGCGCGAGCGCCGGCTCCCCTGGTGACACCGTCTCGCAAATGTCTGTCTGCACCCCCAGCTCTGCCATCGGTGATCGTAAGCACGGCTCAGTGATGAAAGACGTGTTTCTTCACGCACTCCCCCACCTTCTTGACCAGGTCCTCCGCATTAAACGGCTTTGCCAGATACTCGGAAGCGCCGGTCTTGAGGAATTCCGCCGCGTCTTGATACTTCGGATCCCCGGTCAACACAATGATGGGCACCGACGGGAATTGGGCGCGAAACATGGAAATCGCTTCCCGGCCGCCTACCTTGGGCATATTGACGTCGCATATGATGACGTCGACGTTCAAAGGATTATCCCCGGCCTTGATGACCTCGAGGCCATGTGCCCATCCTCGGCTTCTACGACGTCATAGCCGGCTTTTGACAAGGTTCGCTGCAATGATTTCCTTAGGTTCTGTTCATCATCCACCACCAACACGCGTCCAGCTGCCATAGCCTGCCTCCTTTGGTTAACCCTCAGGCACTCTTATCGGCAGGGACAGAGAAAGTCTTAACGAGGATGGACCGGCGACAGCGGCGACGAGGCCGAGGTCTAGAACGCTCGGCAAATCCGAGGGTTGAAGAAGCTCGCCTTCCGCGCTGTTCACCGCGACAGAGCGGCACACGGCTTCGATATGGCAACCGGCGAGATCGCCGCTCACAAAGATGCGCTGCCGCTTCAATATTTTCGGTGGGTGAGCGCTTCGACGAGACCTGGCAAATCAGTGCCTCAGAAGGGT
>JACVSD010000057.1 GCA_014534095.1 Nitrospiraceae bacterium | reverse complement strand
TGCGCGCCGGACCGTCACACGGTGTGGTCTTTCAGGTAGGTGGTCATGGCGCCGTCCTGATCGTGAAAGACACTCATGCACTTCCGCCGCAAAAGTTCCGTATCAAACGGCTTCAACAGGTACTCTCTGGCTCCCAATTTGACCGCCTGTCGGAGCTTCCCGACATGGGCCGTGTCAGACATGGCGATGACCGGCACCGTGGGAAACCGCTCGCTCATTTCCTGCAGGACCGCGAGTCCGCCGAGGACCGGCAGTTGAAGCTCCACGAGTAAGCCATGGAACGGCGTATTGGCCGCCTGAGATGCCATCCGCGAGAGCCCGGATAGGGCAGAATCTTCTTCGGTGACCGCGAACCCGAGACCGGTCAATTGCTCGCACAGCAGCTTTCGGACCTGTTCGTCGTGATCGATGATCAGAATGCGTCGGGGTATCGCAGTCACCGGCTGCCTGCTCCTACATTCGAGATTCGGGACTGGATCCGCGGTCTCGATGGTCTTTGTGTAACGTGAAACGGAAACCATCCGTGGAGATTGCCCATCGAACTGCCGGCTCAGACATTCCGATGAGACGACGGCATGAGGCTTGTCATGGAGGGCGGACGATAAGTAGTCGCCATGCTCATGGTCGATTCGTTGAGAGATTTCCGGAGAGGTGCCACCAATGTCCGAACGGACAAGACGAGCGACTCCGCCGAGCCTTTGATCACATATCCGGACGCCCCGGCCTTGTACGCCGCCGCTATCATGGCAGGCCGTGCGTCGGAGCTGTGAACGATCAGGCACAGATCCGGGTATCTCCCATGCAGCTCTCTGGTGGCGTCAATTCCATTCATCACCGGCATATTGATGTCAGTCAGGACAAAATCCGGCTGGAGCGCCTCCACGGCGGCGATCAGGCAGCGTCCATTTTCCGCGGTCCCCACCACGCGGTACTCAGGCTCCAAGAGACGCTGTAAGGATGTCACGATCTGGGGACGATCGTCGGCGATCACCACGCGAAGCTGATTCATGGGCCCTCTCGCGAGTACGTCGGCGGAAAGGACGTCAGCATACAGAGCGAGGACCGGAGACCGGAGCGAGAGGCTACGGGAGGATCTGGTGGATCCTACCAGTTTCCTTCAGGACAACTACGGGAGTATCCAGTTGGCGGCCGGGTCATGATGCCGCCACTAACCCGTGGGCGACGGCGTATTTAACGAGATCGGCGGTGGTATGGAGGTCCAGCACTTCCATGATCTTCGCTTTGTGGAACTCGATCGTGCGGTGCGAGAGATTCAGCTGGCCGGCGATCTCCTTGGCGGAGAAACCTTCGGCCACTAATTGTAGGATTTCACGTTGCCGCGACGTCAAGTCGTCCGCGGCAGGTATGCGCGGGCGGCCCGTGGTGAGGAAGGCGCTAATGACGTCTTTGGTAATCAGCGGGGTCACGTAATAGTCGCCTTTCATGACGGCCTGGATCGCCTGGATCAGCTCCTGTGCGGCCGATCGTTTGAGCAAGTACCCGGAGGCGCCCGCTTTAAAGGCCTCATTCACGTAAGACGGATCGGCATGCATGGTGACAAAAATGAGCTTCAGCTCAGGATGCTGTCTCTTGAGCATCCTCGCGGCATCAATGCCGTTCAGCCGCGGCATGGAAATATCGAGAAGGACCAAGTCGGGTTGCAGGCGTTCGGCGGCTTGAATCAGGGCCCGACCGTCTTCCGCCGTCCCGAGCAATTCACAATGCTCTTCCAGCAGTCGACGGAACCCCTCCAGCACGAGGGTATGGTCATCGGCTAACAGAACTCGCGGGATGCTCATGAGGCGCTCCTGGTAATGGAATAGTTACCGTAATATGGGTGCCTTCACCCGCTTGCGATTGAATCTCAAAGCGGCCCTGGATCGATCGGACGCGTTCCCGCATATTGACGAGCCCCAGGCCTCGGTGGTGCGCCCGCACGCGGTCGAGATCGAACCCGACGCCGCTGTCCCGTATGGACAAGGTAATCTCTTGGCCGTCGCACGTCAATTCCAGTTCTACCCGTGAAGCCTTGGCGTGCTTCGTCACGTTCGCCAAGCTTTCTTGGGTAATGCGATAAAGGCATGATGCAATCTCTTTCGGCAACGGATCCACAAACTCTTCCTGCACGAGAATGATCTTGATGCCGGTCTTGTCCGAGAAGTCATTCGTCAGATACTCAAGGGCGGCCGATAGCCCGAGATCGTCCAGCACGGACGGATGGAATTGATAGGCCATGCGGCGCACGTCATCCGAAATCGACGCTAGCCGCTGGGTTAACGATTGAAAGGCGCCACGAATCGCCTCGGCCGAGGTGGGAGGGTGGGCTTCCAGGCTACCGATTTCAATGGCCACCAGCGCCAGCCGTTGATTGATGTCGTCATGGAGCTCGCGAGAGATGCGCCGTCGTTCTTCTTCCTGGGCGTTCATCAGCTGCGTCGTTAGAGAGTGCAGTTGCTGCTCAGCGCGTAAACGGTCGGTCAAATCGCGCAAGATGATTGTCCAGGTCGTTTTGTGGCCGACCGTCAGCTTGCTGACGCTGGCCTCGGCCGGGAATGCCGTTCCGTCGCTTCGCACGGCCAACACATCACGGGGATGGGCCAGGCGGCGTCCCGGCTGGGCTATCGGAGTGGGGAGACCGGCGGAAGGGGCTTGATCAAGATGCAGAGGTTCGGTCAGCAAGCGGTCGATCGGCGCACCGAGGATTTCATGCGGCTCATAGCCGAACAGCTTCACGGCGCCTTGATTGAACAACCCGATCGCCCGGTCCTGATCGATGACGATAATGGCATCTTCCGCAAGGTCGAGAATCCCGGCGAGCCGCCCTTCAGAAAGTCGAAAGGCGTGCTCGGCTTGCATACGCTCGGTCACCTCCGAGACCAAGGCCTGATTGACCCCCGCGAGTTCCTGCGTCCGCTCCTTGACCTTCGCCTCCAGCCCCTCGTTCGCCTCCTGCAGGGCCGTTTCGGCCTCCCGCCGCTTCAGTGAAAACCATCCCAGTATAAAGAGCATGATCATGGTGAGCAGCCGGTTCCCGATCGGGATCCATTGAGGCACTCCGGGCAGGGGTGGGCTGAAGAACCCGGCGGTGATGGTGAGGATCGCGCTGACGCCGGCCGTCACGAGAGGTATCCACGACAAGCGGGATATGGTAGCGAGCAAGACGACGGCCGCGTAGAGCACGTGGACGGCGAAGCTCAGCGGCGTGAGGACGTCGAGAACAAATGTGCCTGCCGCCAGGAGGACCAGCATGCCGGCCAAGGCCCCTTCTTTGTGCGGCCGTCTCTTCATAATGGACGGAAATTATGATCTGTTGTAACGGACTGGATCAAGTGCCGGCGGCCGCACGGTGCCCCTCGAAAACATGGTCATGCTCCCGGGCAGCGAGTTTGACAGCGCCGAGATCTCACTCCTACCATATCGAAGCATCACGGAAGGACCTGCTGTGCGAAAGTCGGTGGCCCGTCTTTTCAATCATCTTCCGATACATCGGAAGCTGTTGCTCGCGTCCGCCATTCCCCTGACCGCGCTGGTCCTACTGAGTTTGGTCACTCTCCAGAGTGTGGAATTGTTCTCGTTGGACGAGGAGCATCTGAACAATCTGTACGTGACGCAAAAAGAGGCCGCCCAATATATGCGGTTGGTCGTGGATCTTGAAACAGGCTTTCGCGGATATGTGATGACGAATCAGGATCGCTATCTTCGGCCGTATCGGGTGGCGCAAGAGGGGATCAGGGCGATCGGCCAGGACTTGGAACAGCGCATTGTCGGGGAACAAGCCAAACATTTTCGGGTCATTCAAACGCTCGTGACACAGCTCATTACCGAGAAAGAAGACTTGATCGAAGCGGTTAAGGGCGGCCATAGGCAGCGGGCGTTGGAGTATGTCGAGGAAGGCCGCGGGCGCGCCCTGATGCTCGAGATCCGGAACCTCATGACACAGTTCGACCAGCTCGAGCAGCAAGGCGCGATGGAAGAACTCGGCAAAATCAGCCAGGACCGGACGTCGCTCCTGTTCATCATCCTGGGCGGAGGCGTGCTGACCCTGGGCCTGACGGTGGCCGCATTGTATTTGATCGCCCGGTCCATTGCGAAACCGTTGGCCCGGTTGGCCAACGCCGTGGCGTCGCCCCCGGGCGGCGTGGTGCCGTTCATTCCGGTGTTCGAGCGAAAGGACGAAATAGGAGATCTCAGCCGTGTGATGCATGAGATGAGCGGACAGATTCGCGGGCACCTGGACCAAATGGAAAAATCCGAGGCCGCCCTTCTCCAACTGAATGAGCACTTACTGAATTCTGAATCGAAGTATCGCGGGCTCGTGGATCATGCGCCATTTGGCATCTTTACGACCAAAGGCACGCACGTCACGTTCAGCAACCGGTATAACCAGGTCTTGGCCGGCCTGAATCCCGACGAAGAGGCCGACCCGTCGACCTTTCGCCGGCAGATTCACCCGGAAGACCGGGAGCGGGTGCTGTCGGGGTTCACGCAAGCCGTCGCGGCCGCCAGACCTTACGAAGCAGTGTTTCGGTTCGTGCATAAGGACGGCGGCGTTCGGACAATCCTGAGTCGCCGCCTGCCCATTGCCAATGCGGACGGACCTGAACCGATCTATGTCGGATTCAACATCGACATCACGAAGCTGGACGACCTCCAGACACGGCTGAGCCGCGCCGAGCAGCTGGCCACGCTCGGACAGGTGGCGGCCGGGATTGCCCATGAAATCCGCAATCCGCTCGTCGGAATCGGCTCAACGGCGTCTCTCTTGCGGGATGAGTTCAAGGACGCCGATCCCAGACGGGCCGAAGTCGAGGTCATCTTAAAGGAAACGCGGCGCCTGGATCGGATTGTGAACCAGATCGTCGAGTACGCACGGCCCCGGGAACTCGCCCCCATGCAGTTCGCGGTGTCGGATCTCATCGAGGAGGCGGTTAAATTGCTCGATGTGCCGCTCAAGGAAAAGCAGCTCGTCGTGCGAACTTCGTTCGCTCCCGCACTGCCCCGCCTGCATGCCGACCGCGACCAGATGAAGCAGGTCCTCTTAAATGTCCTGCATAATGCCATTGACGCCTCACCGGCGGGTGGCGCGGCGATCGAGATCACCGTCGGAGAACTCCCTCGCCAAGACCGGCCGGGCATCGTGTGGAGTATCCGGGATGCCGGCATCGGCATTGCTCCCGAGGCGCTGTCCCAGGTCTTTAAGCCGTTTTTTACCAGCGGTAAGCGGCATGGGACCGGTCTCGGTCTGGCCATTTGCCGCAACATCGTTGAAACGCATGGGGGGGAAATGCATATGGTCAGCGAGCTCGGCGCGGGAACGAACGTGAGGATTTGGATGCCGTTAAGTCAGGACATACCGGTCGGAAAGGGATAGCTGATGCGCGCTGTGGTGTTTGTGACGGATGACGAACAGGCGATTCGGGCCGCCATTGTCAAACGGCTGGGCCGGCAAGGCCATCGCGTGGTGGCCTATGAATCCGGGGAAGCCCTCCTGGAGTCGCTGCAGCACGATTTGCCCGACGTGATTCTGCTCGATGTGAAAATGCCGGGGCTCGGGGGCATCGACACGCTGAAGCAGGTCCGTCAGCTGGCCCCTGCCGCCATGGTGATCATGTTGACGGCGTACGGCACTGTGCAGGACGCCGTGGAAGCGATGAAGCTGGGGGCCTACGACTTCCTTATCAAATCAGTGGATCTTGAGGGTATCGATCCTGTGATCGCCCGTGCCCTGGATGTGCTGACGCTTCGCCGCCGTCTCGAGTCGGAACATGATGAACTGGGCAGCCAATATCATTTCAGCAATTTGGAAGCGCACAGTCACGTGATGAAGCAGTTGCTCGAACAGGTCCGTGAGGTGGCGGACAATCCGAAAAGTTCCGTGATGCTCCTGGGAGAAACGGGTACCGGGAAGGAATTTTTCGCGCGGGTGATCCATCACAACGGACCGCGGGCCACCGGGCCGTTCATCGGAGTCAACTGCACGGCGATTCCCCGCGACCTGTTCGAGAGCGAGCTCTTCGGGTATGAGCGGGGCGCCTTTACCGGCGCCACGCAGCGTAAGTACGGCCTGCTGGAAAAAGCCGAGGGCGGAACCCTGTTCCTCGATGAAATCGGTGACCTCGACCAACCGATGCAGGCCAAGCTGTTGCGGGTGATCCAGGAGCGATCCTTCCGGCGGCTGGGCGGAACCGACGATATCGGCGTGGATTTCCGTCTCGTCACAGCCACGAATCGCGATCTCAAGAAAGAAGTCGCTCGCGGGACGTTCCGGGAAGATTTGTACTTCCGTCTTCACGTGGTGGCGTTTGAGCTGCCGCCGCTTCGCAAACGGGTGGAGGACATTCTTCCCTTGTGTCGGCGGGCGATTGTGCGGTTTGCGCAGGAGTTCGGCAAGCCCGTACCCGATTTGGACGCGGAGGCGCAGGTCATGCTTGAGCAGTATCCCTATCCCGGGAATATTCGCGAACTGCAGAACATTCTCGAACGCGCGATGATTTTCTGCCAAGGCCGGACGCTCACTCCGACATGTTTGCCGAGCGAATTGCGCGAGCGGACCGCGGAGGTCGCCGTAGCGACGGCCTCCGGCACCGAGCCGATGGTCCGGGTGGAAATGAAGCTCGGACACCAGACCCTCGCCGACATCGAGCGGGCCATCATCGATGAAGTGGTGCGGTTGGCAAACTACAATAAAACCTTGGCGGCGAAGCACCTTGGGTTGACCCGCTTCGCGCTGGACCGGCGTCTGAAAAAGGTCGAAGACGACGAATAAGCGGCGCACCCCGATCGCCCCCGACCAAGAGCCGTAGCGCCAGAGGCTCTTGCATGTCCGCGTGAACGCCTTCATAGTAGCCCGCAGCGAGGCGATCACCATGGGGTCATCGGTCCGGACATGGTGGCAACAGAGGACCGTCCAGCATAAAGTCTGGGCCGTCCTCAGTCTCCTGCTCATCCCTCTCCTGCTATCACTCGCCGTCCATTTCTATGTCACGAGTCAATTGCTGGCCATCCAAAAGGAGCGCCAATCCGTCCTTCAAGCGCGTGAGTATATCCATGTCATTCATCGTCTGGCGATCGACGGTGAGGATGCCCTACACGGCTACGTCTTGACGCAGGACCAGGAATACTTACCCGCACTCGAGCGAGCGGAATCCGAACTGGACGGCGTCTTGCGGGATATTTTGTCCGAAGAGATCAGCCGTACAACCGCCGCCGTGGAGCTCTATCCGCTGGTCCCACGCTTGAAGACGGTCTTGACGTCCATGCGGGAGTTGATTGACCTGGTGCGCTCCGCCGGCCATGGCGCCGTGTTATCACGTCTCAATGCCGCTCACGGACATGTGCTGTCAGACGGGCTCCGAAAGGAACTGCGGAGCATTGAGGACCGCCTGGATGTGGTGCGCCGGTCGCTCAATACGCAGGCCGAGCGGCTCTCTTCGGGGACCTTTGTGGAACTCTGGTGCGCCTTTGCAGTCTTTATCCTGTTAAGCCTCGTCGGCTCTCGCCTGCTGACACGGTCGATCACGGATCGGATCACAGGGCTGCAGGCAGCCGCCACCGACTTCGGCAGACAAATTGATCCGGCGCGTTTTCGCTCGATCCTGCCGCCGGCCGGCATGGCGACAGACGAACTCGGAGCGCTTGCGCGCGCCTATGATGAGATGGCGGTCCGCATCAGCACGCAAATCAAAGAGCTGGAAACATTGGAGGGGATCGGCGAGGACATCAACACGATCGCCCCGGATGGATTGGACGGGGTTCTCCGGCGGATTACAAATCATGCGGCTGAGTTAGCGGATGCCGATGTGAGCCTCGTCATGCTGCGCAATGACAAGATGGGCTGCTGGGTGGTCGAAGCGGCGTCTGGGTCATGGAACGAGGGACTGTATAAGGCGGTCATGCTGTGGGAACAGTTCCCCGTGTCGGTTCAGGCCTACGACACCCGCCAGGTTGCCTACGGGGTCAACCTGCATCGCGACTGCGGGCCCGAGGTGATGCGTCGAAACCTGTTGGGAAGCAGCATGATGTCGGTGCCGCTGTTGAGCCAAGGCCGGCCGTTTGGGGTGCTGGTTGTCGTCAGCCGGCATCGTCGTGAGCCGGAACATTGGAACAGCCGCCTGGCCGTCGGATTGGCCCAGCAGGCGGCTGTCGCGATTTCAAACGCGCGCCTGTATGAAGCGGTGCAAGAGCGGCAACAAGGACTCGCGGCGAGGCTCCGTCATCTCGAGCATCTCGCCGCCGCATTGGCCCATGATCTGAAGGGACCCGGACAGCGCATGGCGGAACTGACGGCGTTAATCCATCGTGAATGTCATGGTCGATTAGACGAGCGCGTGGATCGCTGGCTGCGGCTCCTCCGGGAAAACGGCTGTGAGTTGGTGGAGAGGGTGGAGGGCATCTTGGCTGTCGCCCATGTCGGGGCGGGAGCCGGACCGGTCACCGCCGTGGATCCTGCCCTGGTGCTTGGCGAGGTGGTGAAGGAACGGGCCACCGAGCTTGAACGGCAGCAGGGCCGCATTACTGTAGAGCCCGACTTGCCGTTGGTGGCATGCCATGCCGCCTATCTGCGTCAGATCTTCGACAACGTGGTCTCGAACGCGCTCAAATATGCCTCGCCCAAGAGGCCGGTCCGGATTCGAATTAGTGCCCAGCGGCGGGAACGCATGGCCTGTTTCTCGGTTCAAGACAACGGCATCGGCATACCGGAGCCGCATCGTATGCGCGTGTTTCAGCCGTTCGTGCGGCTTGGTTCGGCCGACGTGCCGGGTAGCGGGATCGGCTTGACGATCGTGCAACGGATCGTGGAGTTGTATGGAGGAGAGATCTGGATCGAGGGCGAAGACGAAGAAGGCTGCACCGTACGATTTACGTTGCCGTGGTTCGAATAGGGTGAACGGGGAGACTGCATATCAGTGTGGTACCCGGGCGGCGCAGGTCGGGATTCCGGCCCCCGGTAATCGCGGAGGACGTTAACCATATGCCTGCTCCACTACTGGACCGACATCTCGAAAAACGGAAAAAAGCGCCCTTTACCATTCTTATCGTCGAAGACAACGCGACGGATGTCGAGCTGATGCTCCATGCCTTGGAGCAGGCCGACTTGAAACCCTTGGGGGGCGACTTTGATATGGAGGTGCGGTCCACTGCGGAAGGGGCGCTCAAATTGCTGAGCGAACAGGCCGTTGACTTGGTCCTGACCGACATGATGTTACCGGGCATGGACGGGCTCGATCTGGTGAGCCGGATTCAAGTGATAGACCGTAATCTGCCGGTGCTCGTCATTACACGCATGAACACGGTGACCCTGGCCGTCGATGCTATGCGCCGTGGCGCGTTTGATTATGTCGTCAAGCCTGTTACACCGGAGGCGCTCGGCATGCGGCTGCATCGCGCGATACGGATCTCCGAGATCTTGAGGCGGCATGCCGTGTACGAGCAGGCGGCGGTCCACGAAGTGGAGGCGAATACCCTGGTGGGCACCAGCCCGGCGTTCGATCAAATCATGCGCAGAGTTCAGGAGGCGGCACGTGTGCGGTCAACGGTGTTGATCACTGGAGAAACAGGCACGGGCAAAGGCATGATCGCACGGGCGATTCATCAGCAGAGCCCGGAGCGTGACCGGCCGTTCCAAGTCATCGATTGCACGTCTATCCCGGAAGGCATGATGGAAAGCGAGTTGTTCGGGCATGTGCGGGGCGCGTTCACCGGCGCCGTTGCCGACAAACCGGGCTTGATCGAGCTCGCCAATGGGGGCACGGTCTTTCTTGACGAGATCGGTGAATTGCCCGTCATCCTGCAGGCAAAATTGCTGAGAGTCCTGGAAGAAGGCGAAGTCCGTCCCGTTGGCGGGACGAGAGTGCGCCGGATCGACATGCGGTTCGTCGCGGCGACCAATCAAAACCTCGAGGAGCGTGTGAGGCAAGGTACGTTCCGGAGAGATTTGTACTATCGGCTGGCTGTCGTCTCTATTCCGGTCCCTCCCCTCCGTGAGCGACCGACGGATATTCCCGTGATGGCTCGGCATCTGCTCATGCGCCTCGCGCGGGAAATGGGACGGGCCCGATGCCACTTCCAGGAGGACGCTTTGGCCGTCCTGGTCTCCTACGGCTGGCCGGGCAACGGCCGTGAATTGCGCAATGTGATTGAACGCGCCGTGATGCTCGCCATGGACGATACAATCAAAGCGAGTGATGTGCGGGCTCTATTGCCGCTGGTGGCGACGGACCGTGTGACATCGAACGATGATGCGTTGGCTACCTTGCCCTACGCGGATGCGAAAGAACGGGCAATCGAGGATTTCACGAAAGCCTATCTGCGCGCAAAGCTATCTCAATGTGGCGGCGTCATCACGAAGGCGGCGGAGAGCAGCGGGATCCCTCGCCAGCATTTCTCACTTCTCATGAAGCGCTTCCTCGGAGCTGAATCGGAGGAGGCATAGGCGTCGCGTTCCCGTAACGTCTGCGAGCACCTCTTTCCATCACCGCCCCTCGAACTCCCTCTTCATGCTTCCAATCCGTAACGACTCATTTCATCGGCGAAGGGCCCATAGGTAAGGAAATGTGGCGGGGTGCGATAGACGCGCTAGCGAATACAAAGATATGCGGCTCTTAAGTCAATGTATTCTTGGAATTAATATCGGGACCAATCGGCCGGGCATACCGCTATATTCGTTAGAAGAGGGTACTGGATGCTGCCCGTCTCCACACGAATCTTTGATCAACGCCGTTTCAGCCAAAGTTACAAGCACTTAGCACGCCTGCACTCGATCTAACATCCTCATTCATGTTGTGGCAGCGAGCTTGCTCTCTCCGCCGGCTGCCGGCCTCAGTCTGTGTCATGGAACAGAACGCCGGACTCTTCAATGGAGGGGAGGTGGGATGAGCAAGCAATTGGAAGAGGTCTGAGGTTGTCGTCTTATAGCAGGGAGGTTAATCATATGTTTTTGTCACGTCGGCAATTTTTAAAGGTGTCCGTGGGGACCGTCGCCGCGGTGGCGGTGGCGGATAAAGTCCTGGCGCTGACCGCGCTCCAGCCGGTCATCGAAGTGGGGAACCCCTTGGGCGATTATCCGGACCGGTCGTGGGAGCGGGTGTATCACGATCAGTACCGGTACGATTCCTCGTTTACGTGGTGTTGTTCGCCGAACGACACGCACGCGTGCCGCATTCGGGCCTTTGTGCGGAACGGCGTGGTCATGCGGGTCGAGCAGAACTATGATCACCAAACCTATGAAGACCTCTACGGCAACCGCGGGACGTTTGCCCATAACCCCCGCATGTGTTTGAAGGGGTTTACCTTCCATCGCCGGGTCTACGGTCCGTATCGGTTGAAGGGCCCGTTGATGCGCAAAGGCTGGAAGGCCTGGATGGATGACGGCTCCCCCGAGCTGACGCCGGAGACCAAGACGAAATATAAATTCAATGCGCGGTTTCTGGACGACATGCTGCGCGTGTCGTGGGATACGGCCTTCACCTATGCCGCCAAGGCCATGATCATT
>JACVSD010000041.1 GCA_014534095.1 Nitrospiraceae bacterium | reverse complement strand
CCGGAGGATCCGGCGCCGCTGGCCAGGCCGGTCGCCACAGCGCCGCAGCCGGTGTTATCAGGCTCAGGCGGCCACTCGTTCGTCGACATCGCAAAGGCCGTGCGGCCGGCCGTTGTCAATATTTACGCGACCAAGAGCGGACGTTCCGAAGGGTCGCACGCAACCCCGTTCGATGACCCTTTTTTCCGGCGGTTCTTCGGCGATGAGTTTTTCAAGCGGTTCGAGCAGCAGCCGAAAGAGCGGAAGGAACGGGGCCTGGGATCAGGGGTCATCGTGGAAGCCAACGGCCTGATCATCACCAACAATCACGTGGTCGGAAAAGCCGACGACATTCGGGTGACCCTGTCGGACAAGCGGGAGTTCAAGGCCAAGCTGATCGGTACCGATCCAAAGACCGATGTCGCGGTGGTCCGGATTGACGCCAGTGGGTTGCCGACCGTTCCCTGGGCCGACTCGGACAAGCTTGAGGTAGGCGAGTTTGTCCTGGCTGTCGGCAATCCGTTCGGATTGACCCAGACTGTGACACTGGGCATCGTCAGCGCATTGGGTCGTGCCGCCGGCATTGCGGAATATGAGGATTTTATCCAAACAGACGCCGCCATCAATCCGGGGAACTCCGGCGGTGCGCTGGTCAATGTACGAGGAGAATTAGTCGGCATCAATACAGCCATTTTCAGCCAAAGCGGCGGCAACATGGGCATCGGCTTCGCTGTCCCCAGCAATATGGCTCAGTCGATCATGACGCAGCTGGTCCAAAACGGAAAAGTCGTGCGTGGATGGCTCGGCGTCTCGATCCAGGAATTGACGCCGGAGCTGGCCGCCCAGTTTGGCGTGCAGGATACCAAGGGCGTGCTGGTCAGTGATGTGATGGATGACAGTCCGGCCAAGAAAGCCGGGTTCGAACGGGCGGACGTGATTATCGAATTCGACGGCAAGTCGATGGACTCGCCCACGCATCTGCGCAATGCCGTGGCTCAGACGCCGGTCGGCAAGAAAGTGACCGTTAAGATCCTCCGAGACAAGAAGCCGAAGAGCATCGAACTCACCATCGTCGAGCAGCCGAGATCGATGGCCCAGTCGGGCGAGGAGGAATCAGGGGAGTCGGCGACCCCGGCCGGCATCCTATCCGACCTGGACGTACGCGAGCTGACTGAAGAACTCGCCAATCGGTACGGCTTGAAATCAAGCGAGCGTGGCGTCGTTGTGGTGCGCGTGAAGTCGGGCGGCGCGGCGGAGGAACTTGGCATGCGCGAGGGCGACCTCATCGTCGAGGTCAATCGGCAGGCCGTGACCTCGCTCAAGACGTATGAGCGCATTGCCGCCAAGCTGGCCAAGGATCAACCCGTGTTACTTCTGTTAAAGCGGCAGGGGCGCACCATCTATTTGACGCTTCGTCCTTAGTCGAGTGGTAGCCGGTGTCCGATGTTGGACACCGTAACAGAGAGGGGGTCACCGTATGGTCCCTCGTGCCATATTTATCCTTCTTAGTGCGTTGGCGGGTATGGCCTTGTTCATCAGGGCCGAAGATGCCGGCGGATTGTTCGGCGTATACGGGTTCGGCATCGGCGCGTTGACCGGCGGCTTGATCGTAGCCGGCGAGTACGCGTTGCGGAATTTTTCATTCGGTATCATTCTCGGCGGCACTAGCGGGCTCGCAGTCGGACTGTTGATGACCGGGCTTGTCGAATGGGTGGGAGGAGAAATTTTCGGCGTCCAAACGTTTCTCTTCCATATTGGGGGCTTGGTGTTCCTGCTGGGGTTGCCCTATCTAGGACTCGTCATCGGGGCGCGGTTCGGCAAGGAACAGCTCCCAAACGGGATGCCGCAACGGACTGATAGCCATCATGGTGATGCGAGCCTCAAGGTGCTCGACACGAGCGTGATTATTGACGGGCGCGTGGCGGATTTGTGCGAGACGGGATTTTTGGAGGGCACTTTTCTGGTCCCCCAGTTTATCCTGAACGAATTGCAGCATATCGCCGACTCCTCTGATTCCCTGAAGCGGGCGCGGGGGCGGCGGGGCCTGGACATTCTCAACAAAATCCAGAAAATGGCGGAACTGGACGTGCGGGTGACCGAAGAGGATTTTCCGAACGTCAAAGAAGTCGATGCGAAGTTAGTGGTCCTGGCGAAGAAAGTTGGCGGCAAGATCATCACCAATGATCTTAACCTGAACAAAGTGGCGGAATTGCAGGGCGTGCGCGTCCTGAACATCAATGAGCTATGCAATGCGCTGCGTCCCGTTGTGTTGCCGGGCGAAACAATTCGGGTCTTCGTACTAAAAGAAGGAAAGGAAGCCGGACAGGGCGTCGCCTATCTGGATGACGGCACCATGATCGTGGTGGATAACGCTCGCCGCTATATCGGTCGGAATGTGGACGTGATCGTCACGAGCGTTCTCCAAACCACCGCGGGGCGCATGATCTTCACTCGGCTCAAAGAAGAAACTGAGCGCGAGGAGCTACAAGTCGCTCGTGGATAGCGACTCGGTGAAAGAGGTCCACTCGCGGCGAATGAAACCTGTTCGGCCGCTTGGTCCTGGCCCTCAGCAGATTCCCCGCAATGCGGCGCCAACGCGAGTCGGTTGACGGCATGCGAACGCGCACATAACCATGGCTCCTGCGTCCCCGATGGAACCGTCTGTCCGCACAGCCGCGCTTGTCCCGGCCGCCGGACGAGGACTTCGGATGGGCGGTTCCATTCCGAAACAGTTCCTTGCTCTCGGTGGCCACCCGATCATCATCCATTCCCTGCGCCTGCTGCAGTCCTCCGCCATTGTCGACCAGATCATCCTCGCTGTCCCTGCCGGTGAAATGGACTATTGCCTAACCCATATCGTGGCTGCCCACCGCTTTACGAAGGTGACGAAGGTGGTGCCCGGCGGAGGGGAGCGACAAGATTCCGTCCGGCATGCGCTAGAAGCCGTGCCTGAGGAAGTCGATGTCGTCCTCGTGCATGATGCCGTGCGGCCCTTTCTCACAGAACGGATGGTGAAGGACGTCGTGTCGGTCGCGCGGACAACCGGGGCGGCTATCGTGGCCGTACCCATGAAGGACACGGTGAAGCAGGTGGGGCCAGAGCGTCTTATCGAGCGGACGCTTGATCGGGAGGGGCTGTGGCTCGCTCAAACCCCGCAGGCTTTTCGCCGCGATAGGCTGCTGGCCGCGCATCGAAAGGCGCAGGCCGAGGGGGTGCGTGCCACCGATGATGCCTTTTTAATGGAATGGTTCGGGTATCCGGTCGCCGTGGTTGAGGGCAGCGGCGATAATATTAAAGTCACGAGACCCGAGGACATGATCATCGGCGAGGCGATTCTTGCCGCTCGCCAGAAAGAGGTCTAGCCATGCTGAGAAAGTCCTCCAGCAGCGAAGCGCAGACCGCCTCATGCACCACCCATCGTCCAGGCCCTGAATGAACCCTTCGGGAAAGAGCTGTTCTCACAGCTTGGGGTGAGCGGATGGAAAAGGAACCCTTCGGTCCGAGACACTGCCGGCGTACCATCTCTCCGCCGACAACTTTGGCGCACTTATTTGTGGCGTGTGCGCCTCTCTGCGGTTTTTCCTGTGGAGACGCGCGTCAGGCTCGCCGCATCACAGTCACACTCACGCGCCATGAACGGGAGAGGTAATGGCTAAAGGACAACGTATTGGGTATGGGTATGACGTGCACCCACTCGGCGCAGGGCGCAAGCTCATCTTGGGCGGCATCGAAATACCGCACCATAAGGGGCTCCTCGGCCATTCGGACAGCGATGTGCTCGTTCATGCCGTGTGCGACGGGCTTCTCGGTGCAATGGGCGAGGGCGATCTGGGCCGGCACTACCCTAGTTCGGATCAGCGTTATAAGGGTATCTCCAGCCTGAAGCTGCTGGAAGATGTGGCTTCGAAGCTCCGAGCCAAGGGCTATCGGGTGGGCAATATCGATACGGTTATTGTCGCTCAGGCGCCACGGCTCGGTACCTATCTCGCGGCCATGGCCAAGCAGTTAGCCGCGACGCTGGACGTTGATCCTGATCAGATCAACGTCAAGGTCAAGAGTGGAGAAGGGCTCGATGCCGTCGGACAAGAGGAGGGCATGGTGGCCCATGCCGTGTGTTTGATCGAGCCGGTGTGACCGGCGTAAGATACCCTCCATGTTGAAAGCCATACGACAGGATTTACAGGCTGTCTTCGATCGGGATCCGGCCGCCACCAGCAAACTTGAAGTGATCGTGACCTATGCAGGTTTCCACGCGCTGTTGGCTTATCGTATTGCGCATTGGCTTCGAATGCATGGGGTGGCCTTTTTCCCCCGGTTGATTTCGCAGTGTGCCCGCTGGGTGACGGGCATTGAAATCCACCCCTCGGCCAAAATCGGTGCCGGGTTTTTTATCGATCACGGTATGGGCGTGGTCATTGGGGAAACGGCTGAGGTGGGGGATTATGTGACCCTCTTCCAAGGTGTGACACTCGGAGGCACCGGCAAAGAGCGTGGCAAGCGGCATCCCACACTCGGGAACCACGTCGTCGTGGGAGCAGGGGCCAAAATTCTTGGAGGCATCAAGATCGGCGATAATGTCAAAATTGGCGCGAATTCTGTCGTCCTGAAGAACGTCCCGCCGAACTCCACCGTCATCGGCGTGCCCGCACGCATCATCAAGTCCCAGGGCGAACGGCTGCCGGACGCGACGATGGACCACAATAATCTTCCTGATCCCATCAACGACCGGTTTACGGCACTCGAACTCGAGTTGATCGAGCTTCGTAAGAAACTCGAGAACCGCGACCCGCAGCTGCCCTTTTAAGCCTGCTTTCTTGCGCTGTGCATCGCCGGCTAGGAGCCGGTTGACGGACGGTCCGCCCCTTCCCAACCCTCCTGGTTTCTTTCCATCTCTCCTATCTCTGAACCCTTTGCGAGCGAGCTTCCAGTAGTCGGCCTTCTCTTCCACTGCCGCACGAATGAGCGGCAAGCCCTGATGCCGAGGGGAGTTTCCACTGAAATGGCAATAGTGCGTACTGCTGTACGCCCCACCGGGTTGGGCTAGGGCCGGGAAGCGGAATAATCCACCCGCACCAAAAAGAGCCCTTGTGGCGGCGCCGTTTTGCCGGCGGCGGACCGGTTTCGGGCGGCCAGGATGGCCTCTAGGCTCTCGGGAGGGCGTTTGGCCAATCCCACGTCAATCAGCGTCCCGACAATAGACCGCACCATTTGTTTTAGAAAGCGGTCGGCATAGGCTTCAATGCGAAGATAGTCGCCCTCCCGATAGACGGCGAGGCGCTGCATATGGCAGATGGGATTGTCATTCGCTGTCGGTTGCGTTTCAAATGATGTGAAGTGGTGACAGCCCACCAGGCGCAGGGCGGCCTGGTTCATCGCCGCATCGTTCAGCGGTTTGTGGACATGAGTGCAGAAATGACGATGAATCGACGGTCGTTCCGGCCGATTCAGGATGCGATATTCATACAGTTTTCCGATGGCCTGATGCCGGGCATGAAAGGTGTCGGGCATGACGGCCGCACTCCGTACCGTGATGTCCGGAGGCAGATGGGCGTTCAGTGCTCGTACCCATTGGACGGGGGACATCACGCGGTGAGTGTAGAAGCTGACCACCTGCCCCAAGGCATGCACGCCGGCATCGGTTCTCCCGGCGGCAATGACCGAGGTGGCGACTTCCGTGAGGCGGCCGAGGGCCACTTCGGTCGCTTGTTGGATGGTTGGGTGTCCGGGCTGTCGCTGCCAACCGGCATAGGCCGTGCCGTCGTATTCTAGGATGAGCTTGATGGTCGGCATGGACTCGGATCGCCCATGGCATGGGTGACGATTCAGCGGTACTGAGTGCTGCTCAGAAACGATTGGACACCTTGGAACAGGGATTCGGCCACGTCTCGCACAAAGGCCGGCGTCCGGAGCAACGCCTCTTCGGCCGGATTGGAGATATAGGCGATCTCAGCAAGGATGCTGGGCATGCTCGTAAACCGCAGGACATAGAAGGGAGCGGTTTTGACCCCGTGATCGTTGAGCGCGTAATGGCCATTCATGTGCGCGACCATGGCTTCCTTCGCGGTCCACGCCAGTTCCAGTGAGGCCTCGAGTTTTTTCGTGGCCAGCAGATCGGCCACCAGATACTCCCAGCCTACACCCGTACTGTTCAGGGGTGTGCCGTTTTCCCTGGCCGCCACTTCGAGGGCGCGCTGATCCTTGGCTTGTCCAAAGTGATAAATTTCGATGCCTTTGACGGCGCGTGACGGATGCGAGTTGACGTGGATGGATACGAAGAGGTCGGCTTCGTGCTTGTTCGCAAACTTGGCACGTTCTTCCAGTTCGACGAAGACGTCCTGCTCTCTCGTCATGAGCACGCGCACCCTCGGCTGCTTGTTCAGCAACTCGCGGAGGCGCAATCCCACCTTCAGCGTGATGTCCTTCTCCTCGGTATGGCGCAGCCCCCGCGCACCCGGATCCTTTCCGCCATGGCCCGGATCGATCACGATAGTGGTATAGCCCTTAGCGGGCGGCGCCACGGGCTGGAGGAGTGGCGCCGCCGAGAGCGGCGGTGCGGACGCTTCCGGCACGGGGATCTGCGGCGCGTCGATGGGCGGCGTGATATCAACCACGAGGCGTGGCGGGTGCGTGAGTGTGAAGTGTTTGTAGGTCCGAACGGCGCCCGTCGGCAGGGAGACGAATACGGAGGGCGTGGCAGTTTGCATAACGGAAAAGGGAGCAGGCACCGTACCGTCGACCGCCTTCACGTGCGCGGATGAATCCATGGCAGCGTTCCGCAGGGCGAGCACGACGCGGCTGGGATTCTGTGCCAGGTGCTCGATTACCTTTGTATGCCGGTCCAAGTCGATGACCAGCCTGGTTTTTTGGGGGCTCGTCAGAACGCGGAAGTTATGAATCGTGGCAGGCGCCAGCGAGGCGCTGGTTCCCTTCACGCGGTGATGTTTCGATGTCGAAGTGCGGCTGTAGCGCTCGCGGTCCCCTGCCGTTGCGGCGGAGACCGGCTGGACCCATGCACCCGGTATGCCGAGCCAGCCGACCAGGCATAACAGAATCACCATCAGGGAGAAGTGGGTACATCGTGCGGGCTGTTGTATCATGGCTCTGTGACTGGTACGGGATGATGATGTTTCTCAGATGTTTCGGTTCTTGTCAAGGGTTTGAAGCCGACGTTCACGACCCGTGCGTTGACAGTCTTCAACTCCAGGGTTAGCGTGACCTCATGCCGACGCATCTCATTATTGATGGCTATAACCTATTAGGTCGCGTCGGAGCGCTCTCGGGTCCTATGGAACCGGCCCGCGAGTTACTGCTTCAGGCGCTGGCCGAGTATCGGCAGCGCAAACTTCATCCGATCACGGTCGTCTTTGATGGCTGGAAACAACGGGACACATCTGAGCGGCGGGAACATCGGGCCGGGGTTCTGGTGGTCTATTCAAAGCGAGGGGAGCGGGCCGATCAGGTGATCCAACGTCTGGCCCGCGAGTATGGTGCTGACGCGGCCGTGGTCACGTCCGACGGCGAGGTTGCGCGCTCGGCACAGGCGTCCGGTGCCTTTGTCATGGGCGCGCAGGAATTCGCCTTGAAACTCTGGGCCGTACCGGCCAGCGGCGGCCCCCACCATAAGGAACTTGACGGGAGAGAGGATGACTCTCCTGCGCGGGATACGAAGAAAAAAGGCAACCCGCGCAAGTTGCCCAAAGCCCGTCGGGCCCGTGCGAGACAGCTTAAGCGATTTTGAAGAGCCGTTTGGCGTTGGCGCTTGTGATCTGCGCCATCCGTTCGACCGTCATGTCGGGTTCATCGGTTCGAAGCGAGGCTAACAGGCGGGCCACGTGGGCGACGAAGGCAGGCTCATTGCGCTTTCCCCGGTGGGGAACCGGCGCGAGATAGGGGCAGTCCGTTTCGATCAAGAGCCGGTCGAGCGGTACGGTCCTGGCGATCTCGCGCAGGCCCGTCGCATTTTGAAATGTCACGATGCCGGAAAAAGACACATAGAACCCCAGCGCTAGGGCTTCTTGCGCGAGCCGGGCATCGCCTGAGAAACAATGAAACACTCCGCTGATGTCCTCCGCGCGCTCTTCTGTCAGGATGGCAATCGTATCCTCCTGCGCTTCGCGCGTGTGAATTATGACGGGCAGCCGTAGTTCTCGTGCGAGTCGTACTTGCTCGCGGAACCGCTCTCGCTGCTCGTTCGGCGGTGAATAGTTGTAATGGTAGTCCAAGCCGATTTCCCCGTACGCCACCACTTTCTTATGCTTCGCCAGGCTGCGGAACTCGTCATACCAGCTGTCAGCGATATGCTTGACCTCATGCGGATGCACGCCGATAGATGCATAGATGGACGGGTATTGATCCGCCAATGCGACCGCTGACCGGCTGGTTTCGAGGTCGCACCCGATAGTGATGAAGCGCTCCACACCGGTTTCCCGCGCACGCGCAACAGTGGCGTCCCGGTCATCATGGAATCGCGCATCGTCGAGATGAGTATGGGTATCGATCAGCATCAAAAACAGCAGCCGTGCGACGGAAGATCGGGACTTAGGCGGGACGGGGAGTAATCGCTTCAGCCAGTTCAGTGAGGAGCACTTGAGTTTCATCCCAACCCAGACAAGCATCGGTGATGGAAACGCCGTGGGCCAAGGCGGTGCCCTGCTTCCAGGTTTGCTTGCCGGGATGCAGGTTACTTTCGAGCATCAGGCCCATGATGGATTGGTTGCCGTCCCGAAATTGACGCAAGACCTCCCGCGCAACAACGCCTTGGCGTCGATGGTCCTTGCTCGAGTTGTCGTGTGAACAGTCGATCATGATCGGACGAGCGATCCCTTCGCCGGACACGGCCGCTTCCGCCCGCGCCACATGCTCCGCGTCATAGTTCGTTTTGCCGCCTCCGCCACGCAACACGATATGGCGATCCGGGTTCCCCATAGTTTTGATGATAGACGTGAGACCGTCGGCGTTGATCCCGACAAAATGGTGCGGCGTCCGCGCAGCGGTCATGGCATTCACCGCCACTTGCAAGCTGCCTTCCGTGCCGTTCTTAAACCCGACCGGCATGGAGAGACCGCTGGCCATCTCCCGATGGGTCTGACTCTCGGTCGTGCGGGCACCGATGGCCGTCCAACTGATGAGATCCGCGATGTATTGTGGGCTGATGGGGTCCAGCAATTCGGTGCCGCACGGCATGCCTGACAGATTGATTTTTAAGAGGATCGTCCTCGCGAGTTCCATCCCGGTTGCGATATCGCAGGTGCCGTCCAGGTGCGGGTCGTTGATGAGGCCTTTCCAACCCACGGTCGTTCGAGGTTTTTCAAAGTAGGTCCGCATGACGATCAGGAGCCGGTCCCGTAAAGAGTCGGCGACGGTCTTTAGTTTGGCGGCATATTCATAGGCGGCCTCGGCATCATGGATCGAGCAGGGGCCGACGATGACGAGAAGCCGTTCTCGGTCTTGTCCGTGAAGAATTTCGCGGATGGCTTTCCGAGTTTCGACGACGAGGGCCGCCGTCTGATCCGGGATGGGAAGCATCGTTTTGATGGCGCGGGGCGACGGAAGCGGCTTTATATCGAGGACATGCTGGTTGTCGATCGGTCTGTTCATACGAATGGTCCTTTCACGGAAACCCTGCCAGGGGGAGAGCAAAGATAGCGAAACCTCGGGAAAAAGTCTACTGGAAGCTTCTCCAGAGAGACACACTGCCCCCCAACGAGTATAGCACTCCTATTTCCTGCGAATTGACACCTTCATGAGGGCTGTGCTAACCAGGCTCCCGTTATGAGCATGATGTCCTCTGTGTTCGCATCCCGGCGCCGGCTGCTCCCTGCGGTGGCAATGGGGCTCATCCTGCTGTTGCTGGTCATGGCGCCGTTCGCCGTGGCGCTTGAGATTCACCATGCCCTGGCGGCGGCGGATCATGACGGCCACGAGCATTCGGCTACGGACCTCTGCCAATGGGTGCAGCACCATACGTCCGGATCGATAGACGTGGCGACCCCCTCACTGTCGGCTGGTGGACTGGTGCGGCCACATGCGCCTCCGGTACAATCGGTTCTGCTTTCTGTCGGTCTTTCCTTTGTTGGTCCTTCTCGCGCTCCTCCTGCTCTCTAGTACACGTAACCATGTTATGTCGGGTGGCCTCTGAGGTCTTCAGGGTGCGCCATCCGTCATCTCCATTGGCTTGCTGGGGAGGAGACAGGAGATGCGAAGGATACTGTGGTCATTGTTCCTGGTTGGCTCGCTATGTTCGGGGCCGCCGTCGTCAGCTCATGCCGAACGCGTTCCCCACACGGTCACCGGGGTGGTTCAGAATCAAGATCTGCGACGAGTCCCTCAAGCGACGGTTGAATTGAAGGATCAGGACGGAACGATTGTCGCTACGGGGGTGACGAATGAGGCCGGGGAATTCGCGATTCCGGGGCCCACGGACGGCACCTATTCGGTCAGCGCCGTGCGCGAGACCTATCGGAGCGAATACATAGTCCTGATGTTGGGCTCTGAGCCGCCGAAGCCGGTGACCCTGACGCTGTCGTTGACAAAAGAAATCGCGCTGGAAGTCGTGGCGCCATTGCCGCCGATCCCGTACCGAGCGTCGAGCGAAACCTACGCTGTCAGCCGGAAGGACATTGAGGTCCTGCCGCGAGGGAATAACAATGAGCTGCATGATGTGCTGCTCACCATTCCGAGCGCGGTCTACGGCTCCCTCAAACAGGTGCATATCCGGCAAGATCATGCCAACCTGCAGCTCAGAATCGATGGCGTGCCGATCCCCGAAACGGTATCGTCCACGTTTTCCGACGTGATCTCACCGCGCGCGTGGGAACGGGCGGATATCGTGCTGGGTGGAATGGAAGCGAACGTGGGGAACAAGGCGGCGGCCCTCATCGACGTCACGACCAAGAGCGGGACGAAGCCGGGTTTCGGGTCGGCCCAACTGTTCGGCGGATCCAATCAAACGGTCAGCCCGTCCTTCGAATATGGCGGCACGATCGGCGAAAAGTTCCGCTTCTATGTGCTCAACAGCTACATTACGACGAATCGGGGCATCGAACCCCCCACCTTGGGTCATTCGATTTTTCACGGGCAGAGCGAGCGCAACCAAACGTTTATCCGCGGCGACTACCAACGCGATAATCGAAACGCCTTCTCCTGGGTGTTCCTTAATTCCGTGGCCAAGTACCAGATTCCGACGCAGCCGGGCCAAGAATTGGACCCGAGCGGTCAAGCCCTTCCCGTCATACAGGGCGCCCGTCCCGATTTTTCGCCCGTCCCCTCCCAGGCGATCGACGAGAACCAGAAGGAACACAATCAATATGGCCATATGGTCTGGCGGCACGATGTGACCTCGAACCAGTTCTTCAGTCTTGCTGGCTATGTGCGCCATACTCGGGCGATCTTCCGGACCGATCCGTTCAATGTGCTGGCCTATTCTCCGGAAATCGACGCCGCGCAGGCCGCCGACCAGGACCGAATGGCGTACTCAGCCGGGGTGCGACTGGACTATACCTATGTGCACAGCCGCCAGCATCTCATCAAAACGGGGTTTCAGATCGACCGCACGCAGGCGGTCAATAAGACGCGGATCACGGCGTTTGATGATGCGCTGACCAGCATCGTGAATGTCCGTGCCGATAACCGCCTGATCGGCTATCGGCAGGAATTTTGGATCCAAGACCAGTGGAGTCCGAACGATCAATGGACAGTCAATGTTGGTGTTCGCGGCGATGCCGTGCAGTACCTCCGTGACGAGGGACAAATCAGTCCACGGATTGGCATCACGTATAAAGCGAATCCCTCGAATGTCTTCCATGTGTTTTACGGGCGGATGTTCACGCCGCCAAATCTCGAGGCCATCTCATTTGCGAAGCTGAATGTGGCAGGCACGACTGCCGAGCCGGAAAACACGACCAACAATCAGGTGCGGGCGGAACGCGCGCATTACTTCGAGGTAGGCAGTTACCACGCGTTGTCCAGTTGGGCGACCTTGCAATTGACGGGTTACTATAAGCTGGCCAACTATCTTTCGGATGCCGGCCAATTCGGCACGACACCGTTGCTCAACTATTTCGCGTTTGAGCGAGGGTGGCAGCGAGGTATCGACGGGTCGCTGAAGGTCCAATTGACGGACACCCTGACGGCACGGGGAAATGTGGCCTGGGGGCAGTGCAAAGGCTATGGGCTCCAGTCGGGGCATTTCCTCCTGGAGCAGAAAGAAATCAGTGACATCACCTCTCCAGGCGGGGTGTTCTGCGACCACACGCAAATGGTCACCAGTTCAGCGGTGCTTGCCTATCGGTTTAGGGAGCACACCACCCTAAGCGGGCAAATGCTGTTCGGGTCCGGTCTCAGAACCTCCGCAGACGACGAGGCCAAGACGAATTCGTCGCACAGTCCCTCATATACCGTCTATAACGCGTCCATCACCCACACCATTTCGTTGCCCTGGAATCATCAGAAATTGCTTCTGGGGTTCGACGTGATTAATCTTTTGGATCAGAAATATTTCATCAATCAAGGCGAAGGCAGTATCGGCCTCGGCGTGTCGCATGCAGGCATGCCGAGGTCATTCTTTTTTCGCGCCCAATGGTTTTTCTAATCGGATGCTGAAACAAGCCATCAACGGCGTTCTCGGCTCGGTCGAATCCTCAACGTACCCCACAGGGTACGCCTGCGGTTCGCCCGTCGCCTGCGGCCTTGTTGAATGGCCCGTTTGAGCATCCGTGCGAAAAAGGAGAGGAATGTACATCATGCAATATGGCTTGCTCATCTTTATTGCACTCCTTCCTTTCTTGCCGGCGTCCTCGTTCGCGGCGGCCGGTGATGAGGCGACGCATGAAACGGATCATCATGAGGATGTTCTGGAGCTGCCCGAAGTTCATGTGCATGGCTTGTCGCTGAACAAGAATCAGCAAGAGGGCCCGGTTCCCAAGTCCACGCCTTGGCCCGGCATTCCGTCTTCACTCGACGGCAAAGAACTGGACGACTGGATGAAGGCGCGCATGCTGATTTCCAGGGACGCCAAGGTGACGGTGGTCGTACTCGAGCCTTGTCGGCATCGGGAACTCACACAGGCTGGCATTGCGGCCTTGAAGAAGTGGACATTTGATCCCCAAATGAAAGGCGACGATCCGGTTGACGGCGAACTCACCGTTCGCATCCATTTCCGCACGCGATGATCTGATGCGGATATGAAACCACGTAGCTGGTCTCGTTTGTCTGCGCTGTCTACTCTTCGGCTTTCTGGACGAGATAGACCAGGCGAGACCACTTCCTTTTCAGGTTACTGGTTGACGAATGATGGATCAGCCCGTATCGTCGCCTGCCATGAACTGGGACGAAACGTGGTTTCGCGCGATCAACGGTCTGGCCGGTCATTCTCCTCGGGTGGATCAGTTCTTCCTGCTCCTCGGATCCCGAAGTACGCTGTACCTACCCGCCGGACTGGCGATTGGCTACTGGCTCTGGGCGAACCGCAGGGAAGCCCTCTTAGGCGGCCCTATGCTGGCGGCGGCCGTCGGGCTCTCCGACTTTCTCGGCGGGCAATTGAAATGGCTCTTTGCGCGAATCAGGCCCTGCCGGGCGTTGCCCGATACGGTGAGAATCGAGCCGGGCGGCTGCGGAGGGCTGTACAGTTTTCCTTCCAACCATAGTGTCAACACGGCGGCAGCCGCGGCCTTTCTACAAGTACTCTATCCATGGACCGGATGGATCTCCTGGCCTCTCGTGGCATTGGTCGGATTTGCACGGGTCTATGTCGGGGCCCATTATGTGACCGATGTAGTCGGCGGCTGGCTGGTCGGTGGTGTCTGCGGAGCGGGCGTGGCGTGGATGCTCACCCGTTGGTCCGGTTTTAGGTCGGCAGCCGGCGCGGCCGAACGTGGAGCGCCCCTCAATTCATAGCTGGCTTCATGCTGGCGTCTTCAAGACAGGCCAGCAAGCTGTGACGGCAATGCTCCACGTCATAGCCGCGCCCAAT
>JACVSD010000065.1 GCA_014534095.1 Nitrospiraceae bacterium | reverse complement strand
TAGGAAAAATTGTTTTTATCTGTACAATATTGTTCCGCGGGCAACACCAGGATTTATGCTACATACATCATGTTGCGCATGAGGCTTTTGATACAGCCTTTGACGAAGCACTCACCATTGTGTACTGGCATGCACCGACCAGCTAACTGATCGTTCAAAGTGGAGACGATACGGGAAGCCATGGCAGGAATTCGATGCAGATGGTTGCAAGTCTAGATCAAGACTCTCCTCGCAAACCTCCAAGCCAGGGAAGCCGTGCCAGCTAAAAGTCGAGAAATCTGATGCTGCACAGCGCACGCTGTCTGGCGAGAAGCGACAGAATCAACATCGTAAAATCAACGGCTCCCTCATCCGTTCGGTGACAACCTGCACATGGATGTCTTGAGCCGTTAGACTTGGCATCCATGAAAACTGCCTCTTAAAGGTGTACTCAACGCCCACCATTAGCGGTTAACAAGCTAGGGCAATCGCCATGACGTAGATACTTTTTGCTCTGGTGTCCTGCCCGCGATTGCACCAACGTTCGCCGTCTGGGCCCGCGTGCCTGCCGACATACCGTTTGCGTCCACCGGTCCCATAGAATATACCTCCGCCCGGCTCGCGACGCTTTGGTTAGCATCACCGCCGACACCTACGGTCATCTCTTTCCGACCGGCGACAAGAGTGCAGTCGATCGACTCTCCGCATTTGATAGGAACACTCAACCGGGAGTGAAACTGCGACTGAGGAGGCGGCTTAAGTCTTTGGTTTTGAGTCGAAGACGGTGGCGTCGCAGGCAAGATACTTGATCTGCTTCATTGGAATAATAATGACCTCACGGGGGGAATCAACTTCCAGCACCTCCATGTCGTCACTAATCGTATGACGCACGGCGTCTTTAACCATAAGCTCCTGATTGTCCACAAAGACGATCTTGACCCAATATTGCATGCGACTTTTCCCCTCCAGCAGTCAGAACCATGCGCCTGCCGGTATAGCGGGCGCTATTATACGAACCTTGCTGAGAACGCCGCAACTTGCCGCGATGGAGCGGAATTGGGTAGAGTCCTCGCTCTGGTGGGCTCTCCCTAAAGGAACGATGCACGCTATGATTACCTTCGTCTGTTCGTTGATGATCCTCATAGCAGTATCGATCCTACCCGCTGCTGCGCAAGTGGTCGGAGATGACGCCGAGTTGGCCAGGCTTCGCCTGAAGGGAGAAGAAGCAATAGCTCACGATGATCCTGATGGAGCGGCCATGATGATGGGACGTGCCGCCTTGCTCGCCGCGCAGGTGGCAAAAAAGCAGACAGGATCAAGCTCGATAATGACCAAGGCCAACGAAGCATTGTTCCGTTCGCAGGAACACACCTACCGGGCCATGGCCTTGTTCAGACGCGCTGGAGGCCAGTTACCCGCTTCATCGGGGGTCTGCGGAAGTCTCGCGTTAGCATCCGACAGCCTCCGTCATGCGGCCGAACCGGTAGCCGATCCAGGTGCCTTCTCGGCGTCGGATCGACTGATGGAGCAACGGGCCGTCCTTCAACAGTCAGTGAACGATTGGACCACGATCCTGGAGTCCATGATCGCCGAATATCAGTGTCCCTAACCCGACCGCCTAATCTTCCTCTGGGTTGATGATGTGTAATCCCGCCGTCTTCGAGGCGGCCAGTAACTGCGTATCGGCGCTGACCACCGTCAGACGCAGCGGCTTTAGCTCCATCGCCAATGCCAAATGCATGACCTGTGGCGATCGTAGGAAGGGATATTCGAGCACGAGTTCTTTCGTCGCCAGGTAGGTGCCCATGGTCGGACCGATGAAATTATAGAGCCCCTGCTTAGACTCCAGTTCAAACTTGTAAATTACCGAGTAGCAATCATCTCGCGTAATATGGCCCTCGTGCGCACGAGTGGACAAGGTGGCATAGAACTCCGTGACCGTCCAGGTCGGGAGAATGGCCACCTTCCCTCGCTTGACCATCAATTTATTCACGATCCGGGTTCCGCGCTCCATGCTGTAGCGTTTGACCAAGGCCGACGAATCGAAATAATAATACGGCATCTATCAGATCCTCCCCTTCAGAATGACTTCAGCTAACGGGGCCTGGAGCTTCGAGAGCCGGTCCTGGATCTCGTCCAGCGGCGCCTCCTCGTAACCTTGCTTCCTGAGGGTTTCGGCAAGATTCCCTTCGTTAAAGGAGCCGGTATCTGCCTTTAACCGCTCACCGAGACGTCGCTTCGCCAACCGACTTGAGACCTTCTGCCCCGTCTTCGTGAGCCCTCGCCCACGACTCCGTGGAGCCCGGCCCATGGATTTCGATTCGCTGTTCCTCATACTGATCCTTCCTCCTGGTTAGAGTACTGTGGACTGCTCACTGGGTGATTGGAACGGCTGCCGGCACTCCAGGACATCCGGTGGACGATTGGGTGGGCATGGGAAGCGCCGCTTCACCGAACAGGTGCGCGGCAATGGCTTTACTGAGTTCGGATGAGAACTCCTGTTGCATGACGCGTACGGCCTTGGCCGTCGCTTCCCGATCGGTCAAATGCCCCTCTTTCCCCCCCCGCGAAACGGCGCCCAGCACGCGTTGCGTCGGGACATCCACCACTTCGAAATCGCTGCACCACCGGACGTATCTAAACTGCGGGTCGCGCACTTCGATGGGCCAGACTCGGGCCGCGCCCCGCACGACCAGTTCGGGTGCGCGTCCAGCCGCGCTCCCCTGTTCGGTGACGACCGAAAGGCCTTCGCGAAGCAGACCTTCCGTCACGGCCCGCTGAATGGCCTCGGCGTGGTCTCCGGTCACCTGCACTTCCAGCGCCAGATGGTCGCCCAGGAACTGTTCGATCTCATGCGCCAGTTCATGAACCCGGTAGGAAGACGCGGTGCCCTGGCCGCTGGCTCGCACGACGCGGAGGTCGGCGTTGTAGGCGTCCCGCAGGACGTGATTGCGAACCGCCCGCCTGAGGCTTCTGATCTTTGCCAGTTTATCCGGAGTCCGACGAGCCTCCGTCATATCGGCTTCGATGGCCTGATCCAACGTCGTCATCCGTTCAAGCAACGCAGTTTCAGCCTGCGGACGGCTCATTCCGGCGAGCGCGTAGTACACCCGCTTGTGCCGGTCGTACCAGGTTTCCATGATCCGGACGTTTTCAAGAACTTTATCGGTGGATACTTTGGTCACACTGTCCAGCGTCAACTTCCGTTCCGTATTCGAAGAGCCTCGGGCCTCAACGATCAAGTAGGATTCCCAATCCTTGGCCTGCGCGGCCACTTCAGCTTTAAAAATGCGCGCGACGGCAGCGTATGCCTGATCAGATGCGCCGTTCCGGTCGTCCGCTTGCCCGATTCCTGTCAGATACTGGGTCCCCGGATACTGTGCACTCACCCCATCTACCCAGTCGGGCTGACTCCCGCCTCCGAACTGGGCGCAGCCGGTCAAAAACAGGCCTAGCGCAACGGCCATGAACACCGCGCGCTGATTTTCCCTCATTGCATCACTCGCTGGATCACAAATTTGGTTTGACCGGCTGCGAGATTCAGAGACTGCTCGCTACTCCCCGTCTTACCGGCCTGACCGGAAGGCTGGATTGATAGGTGATATTCCCCGGGAGTGACCCATGCTCGTGCGATATGAATCTCATCGGGCAAGGTCTGCCAGCTTCGCTTATCCGCTTCTTCCGATGCCACGGCCAGGCCCTTGGACAAAAGGGCGACGGCCAGTCCGACCCATGGACCAGCATCCTTTCCGGCCGCATGCTGCGCTCCTCGGGTGGCTCCTTCGGCCATCGCGAACTTAGTAGCGGCGCGGGCCAGTGCTTTGACAGTGATCTGGGGAAGACGATCAGAGAGGCTCTTCTGGGCCAAAGCTGTCACATTATGAGCCAACTCGGATCGGACCTTGATCGGGTGACCATCGGAACCGGTCAACACCATGTTTTCAAAGAGCACGTTGGTTTTCTGCGGCACGAGAAACGGGAGCGCGACACGAACCACCCGCCCGTTCAGTGCGTACAGCACACTGTCGGCCGTCCGGTTGCGTTGATACTGTGAAGGAGCCCACGCACGATTGAGCAGCACCAGTTGTAACGCGTCCACGCTCAGCGGTAAATCGAGGAAGCGATCCTCCTTGCGCGGAGCGCGCCCATTATAGCTAATCATGACGACTTGGGCGAGCGGCTGTTGCTTCGAGACAGCGTTCCAGGTCGTCTCAGGGAATAGCCGTCGATACTCGTCGAATTCCGATGTGAGATTCAGTGCGTCGGCAGTGCGCAGGAGATCCGAGCGTAACGAGGATGGCACCGGGGTGCGCGACCATGCTCTCGCGGACTCGTACGCTTCGTACGCATTGCGATACGCGATAAAGGCATTGTTCAGGTCGCCGGCCGATTCGAATAAAATGCCACTCAGATATCGGGCGAACCCATCATTTCGATATCGGCCAGCCTCTTTTACCGTATCGCTGAGCACGTTCAGCCGGTGGTCGATGCGCCGCGCTTCGACGAGCGCCTCCTGCAGCTGCCCCTCAACCGCGTAGTTCAGCGCCTTGACCACATTGATCATGACATGCTCATGCGGGTCTCCCTCATAAGGAAGCGACGTGTCGTTCGTGAGGAATGCCGCCGTCTCGGTGCGGATGGAGCGGGTATAGAGCCTTTCCACCTCGTCGTCGGCCTGTTCCAGTACCGCACTACTCAACTGATACTGTCCCGCCAGCTGCAACATCATGCCGCGATCCATTTCATACAGCAGCCGGCTCTTGCCTCCATAATCCTTCTCAGCCTGTTCGACGATGGCCGCCGCTCGCCCGGCGTCACCGGAGAGTAGGCTTTGTTCAATAAGGTAATACCGATTGCTGGAAAGACCGCAGCCGGTCAGCAACAGGGCCAACACAGCGGGTACACAAGAAAGAAAGGCAACGCTCCACCGCACTGGTCCACCGCGGGTAAAGCGTGAAAGGAAGGGCTTCAACAGCGTCTACGGAACTAGAACACCGTACGTTTTTTCTCGACGACTTTCTTAATCTTCTTTTGTCCGTACCACACCTTGGCATTGCTCTCCAGATCGATCATCTGCAGATCCACCTGGTAGAACACCGCCCTGGTTCCATCGGCCTCGTCCAGGATGGTGGCAATGGTGCCCTTCATCATGTAATCGGCGCCGGTCTCTTTTCCGGGCGCTTTTTGCGTGTCTTCACGGGCGTACATCGCCTGCTCCTTCCGCTCCGTTCGGATTTCGTCGCGCTCGCCTTTGCCGGCGACAAAGGTGACGCGCTGTGAGTTGGTCAACTCGCGTTCTAAATCCGTAATGAACGTTTGGACGTCAATGTGCTCATGGCTCCGATTCAAGACGGCTCCCACGACCACGACGGGGGGACGCTGCTTGGTCTGTGAAAAATTGCTTAGCCACGGATAGCTCAGCGACTCCTTGACCATCGTCTCCGCGACAATTCTGGAGTCGGTGTCGTTCCAACGGCCGCTCAAATCCGTCACGACTCCGGCATCGATCCTTGTGACCTTCGTTTCCGCGCAACCGGCAAGGGCTATCACCGCACAGACCGCAACCGCCATCGAACGACATCTCACGTCCATCGCGCTTGCTCCTCTTTGGAAACCCGGGAAGCCCCCAACCAACCCGCAGAGCTCCTTAACGGTTAAGCCGTTTGTCTTCTTCCTTTTCCAACCGATCAAACATCTTGTCGGCGTTCTTACGTACGAAATCCCGAACCTGCGCATTCAGTTCCTTCGCCTGCTCGAGATTGTTCTTCATGTCCTCCAGGCTCAGCTTGGTCAGCACGTAATAAGTGTTGGTCTTTTCATCTTTATAGCGTTCGATCGGACGAACGCCACTCAGCGTGGCGGTCGTCACCGTCTTGACGGCGCGCTCAACATTCTGCTCTTCCGTGTTGCGGGTGAAGTCGCCGGCCGTCGTGGATGCGGCATAGTCCCTCATGAGATAGCCGGTGTAGGTTTCAAACGTCTTGGCAATTTCGGCGCGCGCCCGATTTTCCGCCGTATCCCACGCCAGCGGCTCGTTCCGAACCCCGACCACAGAGCCGACACCATAGAAGGCCTTCGAGTCTTTTTCGTTATAGACGCCGGATCCTTTGTGCACCCACTTGGGAGGACCGCCGCAAGCCGCCATTGTGAACAGAAGCAGGACGACGGTCCCTGTGCCGGCCCACCTCATCACCCGCTGGTTCATACGATCCTCCTTGTCCTGACAACGACCGTTCGCCGCCATAGAGTACGATTCCAGAGCAAAGCGGAAACATGCTAGCATGGGTCCCTAGTGGCGTCAACGCAACCATTGCTCGAGACTCGGCGCGGGCGCACGGCTCGTGCCCTCATAGAGAGAAGGGGGACTGGTGGCAGACATACAGATTGAAGACGGCATTATAAGAATCGGCCAACTGGATATTCAGGATCCGAAGGCGGCAGCGATACTGGCGGCTTATCCGCAGGTCCGATGGGCGGAGATCACCCGTCGGGCACTCAAAATCGGTCTGGGGTATATGAAGGGCGGCGAGAAAGACTAGCAGCCGGTTATTGAGACGGCTTGGCTGTCTGGTCGGCCTGAGCGACGGCGTCTCTGGCGCGGGCATGCAGACCGCCTAATTCAAGATAGCGTCGAAACGCCTCGATGGACTTAGGCTGGTCCTGTAACTGATCGGCATACAAAGTCCCAAGGGAGAAATAGACGTCCGGATACGCTGGATTCACCTTTGCCGCCTGGAGTAATGCGTCTTCGGCCTCTTTGTACTTGCCTCGTTTTTCCTGGATCAGGCCGAGCGTATAAAAAGAATCCGGATTGTCCGGTGCATGCTTGATGGCCAGGTATGCCGCCGCCAGCGCTTCCTCCAAGTTCGGGACAACTTCAAGGCGCACGTAGCTCTTCAGGACATAGGCGTCGCCGAAGGTAGGATCGTACTGAATCGCCCGATCCAGCCGTTGAAGCGCCTCGTCCGCATATTTCCCCTCCTGCAGCAACGCGAAGGCCTTCTCGTACTGCGCCTTAGCCGCGTCCTTCCGCTCACCCGGCGTTTGCGGCCCGACCCCCAACACGAAATCCGCTTTGCGCCCCTCCACAAGCACGGTATCTCCATCGCCGTCAATCTGCAGACTGACCGGATGCTGGTTCCCTTTGGTCGCTCCCTCCACCTGCTGGGCGAGATACATGCCCAGTTCAGAGGCCATGAGCCACCCATTCTGATTCAAATCGGCAGTGCCCGACAGTCCGGTGAGCAGGCTCTGAACGAACAGGCTTTTGCCTCCCTGCCTCGAAGACTGCTCACCTTTATCGGCCGCGCTGATGACCTGAACCGCCCGTCGCTCCGTCTCGGCCTCAGGCGCCGCTCGTCCCTCCAGCGAAAGCGGTTGGCGTGAACTTGTCTCCCAGCCGCGGATGGGCGCATCGACGATCAGCAACATATGTTTGGAGGCGGATCGTCTCGTGAATTCCTTCAAATGCTCCACGGTGACCGACTTGGCGACGTTGTTGAGTTGCGCGTCCAACGGCACGAGGTACCCGAGATCTTTCCCCTGGGCATCCTGGGTGACGCCTGTATGGCCGACATAAAAAATCACCAGCCGGTCCATACGACCAACTTTTCTTGGCAGCATGTCGGTCAGCACTTGCTGCAGACGCCGCGACGTGGCGTCCTTATCATAGATTTCCACTACTTCTTCAAAGCCAAGCTGGCGGAAGGCCTGCGCCACACGTTTGGCGTCGTCGATGGCACCGGGGATGCGGGGCGCGAGCACATAGTTCTCGATGCCGATCACGATCGCCCAGGATTTATAGTACAGCGCCTCAGGTTTGCCTAATTGGGCCTGCGCCGCGGGAAGGATGCTGAATAGAAGGGACGCACCGAGGAGGAGGACCAGGAGGGTGGATCGAACGTATCGCATAGATGGCGTGCCGATCTCCTGCACCAAGTAGGAAGTTGAGCGTACCCCTGACGCGTCGGCGCTGTCAAGGAATGGAAGGGCGCAGGAACCATCTCCTACGCTCAAATGCATGGTTGCAGGGCTCGCCTGCCTTTGTCCATAATTGCCTCGTTGCTCGTCTGACCGATGTGAGGAGGACCGCGATGGATGAGAAGATCGATACCCTCTTGAAGCAAAGCCGCACATACCACCCGTCCACTGCCACGACCGCCACGGCCTATATTCAGGATTATGAGACGGAATACAAAAAATCGATCGCTGATCCGGAAGGTTTCTGGAGCGCTGCGGCCAAGGAACTCGAGTGGTTTGCACCCTGGAGCAAGGTCCTGGACTGGAATTATCCCTGGGCCAAGTGGTTCGTCGGTGCGACATGCAACATCGCCTACAACTGTTTGGATCGCCATGTCAGGAGAGGGCGGAGAAATAAGGTCGCGCTGATCTGGGTGGGCGAGAACGATCAGGAACGCGTATTCACCTACGGCCAGCTCCACCGGCAGGTCAATCGCTGCGCGAACGCACTCAAAAAGCTGGGCCTCAAGCAAGGTGACCGTGTCACGATCTATCTCCCAAAAATCCCCGAGCAGGTCATTGCCATGCTGGCCTGCGCACGGATCGGCTTGATCCACAGCGTCGTGTATTCCGGGTTTAGCGCACCGGCTTTAGCCAGCCGTATCAAGGACGCCGAGGCGCGGCTCGTCATCACCGCCGACGTCGGATTCGACCGCGGCAAAGTGATTCCCCTGAAGCCCGTCGTCGATGAAGCCCTCAAGACCTGCCCGACGGTGGAACACACCGTTGTCGTGCGGCGGCAGGCGGCGGCAGCGGCGCTCGACGCTCCGAAAGAAATCGATTGGAACGAGTGGCTGAGCAGCGAGAGCCCCACCTGCGAAGCGGCGGCACTGGATGCGGAAACGCCTCTCTATATCTTGTATACATCCGGCACGACCGGAAAGCCCAAGGGCGTGGTGCACGTACACGGCGGCTACATGGTCGGCACCTATGTCACGACTAAGTATGTCTTCGATCTGAAGGATGACGACGTATATTTTTGCGTCGCGGATCCGGGCTGGGTCACCGGTCATAGCTATATCGTCTATGGCCCCCTACTGAACGGCGCGACCATCCTCACCGCCGAGGGTAAGCCGGACTATCCGAACCCGGGGCGCTGGTGGGACTTGATCCAACGCTACGGGGTATCGATTTTTTACACAACCCCGACCGCCATTCGGTTACTAATGCGGTATGGAGAAGACTGGCCCACGAAGTTCGATCTCTCGACGCTTCGCATCCTGGGTAGTGTGGGCGAGCCGATCAATCCGGAAGCCTGGGAGTGGTTTCATCGGGCCACGGGCGGTGACAAACCCATTATGGATACCTGGTGGCAGACCGAAACAGGCTCGATCCTGATCACCCCGCTGCCCACCGTCCCCCTGAAACCCGGCTCAGCGGCCCGGCCGTTCCTGGGTATCGAAGCCGATGTGGTCGATCGCACGGGTCAAAGTTGTCCACCGGGCGCCGGCGGATTCGCGGTCATCAAAAAGCCTTGGCCCTCGATGATGCGAACCATTTACAAGGATCCCGAGCGGTATCTGGCCTACTGGAACACGATCCCCAACTGTTACACGGCGGGCGATGTATGCCACAAGGACGCCGATGGCTATATGTGGTTCATGGGTCGTGCGGACGATGTGATCAAGGTCGCCGGGAACCGGCTCGGCACAGCCGAAGTGGAAAGTGCCTTGGTCAGTCACCCGGCCGTGGCCGAAGCCGCCGTGATCGGCAAACCGCACAAGACGGTCGGCGAATCCATCAAGGCATTTATCATCCTCAAACAAGGCGAACAAGAAAGTCATGACCTGATTCAGTCCATTAAGGATCAAGTCAAGGCCGAGTTGGGCAAGATTGCCGTGCCATCGGAAATTGAGATCGTCCCGTCGCTGCCAAAAACAAGGTCCGGCAAGATTATGCGGCGGGTGCTCAAGGCCAAGGAGTTGGGGCAGGATCCCGGCGACATCTCGACGATTGAAGAGTAGCTTCAACCTAGAACAGTTTTTCTAGGTTGAAGCTGAAGTCGATACCGTCTCCTGTTCTTCCGGCAGTCATAATGGAGCAATCGTCGTGTGTGGGGCCGTCCTTTTGTGAGCTATCACGCCGCATTTTTCGTCAGTCCTTCCCTTAACTGGCCGTAAAAATCACACCCTAGCAGAAACCAGCCCACTCTAAGGCAGCGGATAATC
>JACVSD010000062.1 GCA_014534095.1 Nitrospiraceae bacterium | reverse complement strand
TTCCGCCCCTGGCAAGGCACTGCGAAGCGGCGCCAGATCCGAGAGGCGGATAGAGCCGCCAATGGGCAATTCATCGAGGGCCCGGTAGACTTCTCCAAAGACCTCCGGAATGTTCGCCTCGGTGAAGGGCTCATCTCGAGGACGGTAGCGCGACTCTTCAAGCAATTGCGACAGGACCTCCCAAAAGACCTGCGCATCAACGGCGCCCAACACGCACAACGCCCCACGCTCCGCCATGAGCCTCAATAGGGCAAGCGGACCGACAATGTCGAACTTCCAGGCAGGAAACAATAGGGCCCTGTCACCATGCTGCACTTCCAAGGCGGGTTCTCCATGAAAACGGGTCTGGTGAAACGCCCCCTTGGTACGCCGTAGATGTTCCTGGATGACTCCAGCAGAAAATCGGGTGGGCTCGTAGGCAAACGTCGGCGTAGCCGGGGCCCAGCAGGTTGTGATGGTATACCGCTGGGCAATTGCTCCGCGCTCATCGAGGTTCTGCAGCGCAAACATATCCTGGCCGCCAAAGAATGCGAACGAATGGCCGAGGTCTCGCTGCAGAGCGCTGAGTCGGTCCGGTTGAGGATGCAGCGGGCCGCCCAGCTGTGACTTGGGTTGAAGACGATCCAGGCAGTGCAGCACAAGAGCACGCCGCTGCTCTGTCAACATGGGGAGATACTGCGCCACTAGTTCACCCGCGAACGAGAGATCGCCGGCTCCAAGGTCCAACACCGACGCCACATCACTGTGGAGCAGGAGATCGAACGGATTCTCCATCACCTTCAAAGCCTGCTCGATCTCCGAGGCCGTTATCGCTGGAACGGGCCACCTTGAGCCGGGATCACCGAGCATATCGAAATAGATACAGAGCGCCCGGAAGGCCTTGGTCGGCGGAAGACCTGTGAGCGCTTTTAGGGCTGTCTTTTCAAGAGACTGCACTCGATCGACTCCCGGGCGGAGCGTCTCCAGAAGCGACTGCTTAATGGGGGTAGGCAGATCTGTCCGGTCAACAGCACGGTGTAGACGCTCCATGGTTTCTTGGAACGCGCCCTTCTCGATCAGTCGCCGGGAATCCTCCCACTGGCCGGGGAAGCGCCGAGCGCGCCGACTGATCAGCAGGCGAAAGGCCTCGAACGAATCTGGCTCCGCCATGAGATCCCTGGACATCAGCGAACAATCCGGTAGCGGTGTGCTGGCACGGAGCATAGTGGCGCTGAACGATATCGTCAAGGCGCGAAGCTTGTTCCCTCAAACGCCGGTGTGATACGAAGGAATCATGGCTTTCCGCTTCATGTTCATAGGACCACGACACACCAGTTCCTTCTTGCTGTGCTGGTGTCTGTTGGCGGGAATTCTCGGGTGCGACGGGTACCGCCATGCGGTCCTCTCTTCGTCGTCGGATGATACATGGCGGGCATGGCAGATCCTCGAAGCCAACACCGGCCGCCTGTGGGCCTACGGGGACTGGATCAACGAACTGGAACGCTCGGAGATCGTGTACCTCGGAGAGGAGCACTACAATCCTCACCATATTGAGGCAGCGATCCGTCTCTTATCCAGCCTCATGGCGGACGGTCTCCGTCCCGCCCTCGGGATGGAGATGTTCGGATGGGATGGGCAGGACGCGATGGATCGCTATCTCAGTCATGAGGGGACGGAGCGGGGAGTGTTTTTGGACCAAGCCAAATGGGCGTCGAATTGGGGAGGCGCCTACGAGAATTACGAACCGCTGGTGCTCTTTGCCAAGGATCGCCGGGTGCCGATCCGTGCGATGAACCCTCCCAAGACCCTGATCCGGCGGGTGGTGAAGCTGGGCCTGACGAAAGCGCAGGCTGGAACCGAATGGCAGCAATGGGGGCTCTCCCCCGAAGATATTATCGACGACCCGGACTATCGCGCAAAAATTCTGGATCAGCTGCGCCGATGCCATGGCGGCGGCGCCGAGACGGACTATCAATCCATGTATGATGCATCGATGGTGCGAGATGAAGGAATGGCCCAGACGGTCGTCTCCACGCTGAAGGGGATGCGACAGGAGCCGCCTGCACGAGGCCCATTGGTGCTGAGCTACACCGGCGGCGGGCACATTCAGTACAACCTCCCGGTTCCTCGCCGTGTTGCACGGCGACTCGCCGGATCAGTGCGGCAGACCACGGTGTATCTCGCATCCTTTGATCCCACCAGAGCCCCGGAGATCCGAGAGTTGTTGCAGGAACACATTGCCGATTTCATCTGGCTGACGCCCATGGGCCCGGGAGGGCCTGTGCAACGATGCCGGTGATGTCCATGTCCCGTGACCCGCTATGGTCCTGCATGAAACCGAGCCATCCTTGACAGGTTACCCCTGACTCTGCACACTGGCATGCACCACAAGGGAGCCAGCCGGTACTGATGCGGAACAAGATTCCATGCAGCGCAGACCGATTAGGCTTACTGGATCCTCAGATGATCCAAGCCGTGTCCGACCCATCCGCATTCCAAATCGGACAACAGTATCTGTCGGAGAACCGGGTCCGGATTGTCGAAGCCGACAATGGCCAGATTTCGTCGGCCGTGATCGGGAATTCAGGACTCTACGAGCAAACCATTCGCCTCAGGGATGGTCATCTGGTCACGAAATGCTCATGCACCCTTCCCGAAGAACCGATGTGCCGCCATTGCATCGCGGTTCTTCTGGAGTATCACCGGTGGTCGCAGCCGCGCCACTCCCGCAGATCCGACGTCCGGGAGGCAAAACCACAGCCGCAGCACACCGATCATGCCAGCAATGGAAAGGCCGCTTCAATGCCGTCCTCAGTGTCTGAAGTCAAACTCGGCGAAGTGATGCAGTTCATCGAATGGCTCCAGCCGTCGATGAAAGCGATTGAAAAACGGGAACGGCTGCCTGACGCACCCGCCTTAGGGACCGGGGAAGTGGGAAGCTGGATTCAAACGATCCGCAAACTGGAAGACGGTCGCCGGGAAAGCGAAGACCTGCAAACCACTCTGAAAGCGGAGATGAAGGATCGTGAGGCGTACGTCGGACGCCTCACGCAGCAGCTTCAGGTTTCCATCGCAGAAGCCAAAGCGGCTCAGGCCGCATCGCAGGAGTTGCAGCGAGAGGTGGCCATGTACAAAGGGATGTTAGCGAAGGTCGCTGAATTGGGCGGTGAGATCGGCCGCTATGATGGTCAGATGAAATCCGTGGCTGGCGAGATTCTCAATAAGGGAAACCAGTTGGACAAACTCGCACATTCCTTTAAAGAGGTCGCTGAAGCGCTCAGAGCGGTCACCAAGCTCAATCCACCCCGCTGATCGGTCCCCTCCGGGTCCCTCGGTAAACCCCTTGCGCCATTTGGAGTAGTTCCGTAAAATACGGCTATGTGCGAATCGTCCTATTAACGGGAGGATGGTATGAAAAAGCTGTTGCAGGGCTTAGGTGTAGCAGGAACCCTCACTCTCACGGGTGTCTCACAAGCGTTGGCGAATGCGCCGTCGGGTGGCGGACCGCCGGACTATAGTGGAATCAGCACAATGTATTACACTTTGATCGGGTTAGTCCTGGCCTACGGCGTCTACGACTCGTTCCTGAAGAAATCGTAATCCGGCTCATTCTCTCTGCGCAGTCTCGAACCGAGACTGCGCAGGAGACTCCGTCCAGAACGCCCGAACCGCGATACAGTAGACTGATGGCCCTGAGGGCCGCCGCATGCATCAGCCCTGTGCCGTCGTCTGCCTAATCAATGGACGAAGCGCCTTGTATACCTGCTCGACAATAATTCCATAGCCTTCTTTGGTCGGATGGATGCCATCCGCCTGGTTGAGAGTGCTCGAAGCGGCCACTCCTTCGAGAAAGAAGGGAATCAAGGGGACGCGATAGCGTTTCGCGAGTTTCGGAAAGATCGCTTCGAATCCGGCGGTATACTCCTCGCCATAATTGGGCGGCAATTTCATGCCGGCTAGCACGACCGTGACCCCGGCCTGTTGGAATTGTTCGATGATTCGTTCGAGGTTCCGCTGTGTCTCTTCCAGCTTCAGCCCGCGCAGACCGTCGTTGGCACCCGACTCTAAAACCACGATGACCGGCTTATTGTTGAGGATCCATGGGACGCGACGAAGAGCGCCGGCCGTTGTTTCACCACTCACACCGGCATTGATCACGCGATAGCGATAGTTGAGACGGTCCAATCGTTCTTGCAGCTGAGCGGGGTACGCCTCATCGGCATGTACCCCGAGCCCGGCCGTCAGACTATCCCCAAAGGCCACGATGCGAGGCCGCGCCTCTTCTGCAGCGCATGGGTCGGCGAGCCACACCGCCAGCGAGCAGGCAACGGCCATCAACACCCCCTGCCACGTGAACAGCCGTCCCCGGTCCCTATGCCTCTTCACGCCAGATCCTCCTCGTTGCTACAGTATAATACACTCGGCCGCACGAGCTTCCCCAAGGAGAGCACAGCTTACATGATACGTGTCAACGAATTATCCATGGTCCTATCCGCAGCCGGTCGCCTGGTGACCGTCCTGAATGAGATTACGTTGACCATCCCTGCCAAGCAAACCGTGGCCATCGTGGGGCCATCCGGAAGCGGTAAATCGACACTACTGGGGTTGATGGCCGGTTTGGACCGCCCGACGGAAGGCTCCATCGTATTAGATGGCACCGACATCACCGCTCTCTCCGAAAGCCATATGGCGCGCTTCCGACGAGAGAAGATCGGCTACATTTTTCAATCGTTTCATCTCATTCCCACCCTGACGGCTCTTGAAAATGTCGCGGTGCCCCTCGAGTTGAGCGGTCATCGCCAGGCGTCAGAGCGCGCCGCCTCGCTTCTGACAGCCGTCGGATTGTCTGACCGGACAGGACATTACCCGGTGCAACTCTCCGGGGGAGAACAACAGCGCGTTGCCGTCGCACGGGCGTTTGCCTGTGCTCCACCGATTTTGTTAGCCGATGAACCGACGGGAAATCTGGATACAGGGACCGGCCTGCAGGTGATCGAGTTGCTGTTGGGCCTCCATCGCGATCATGGGACGACACTCGTCTTGGTGACGCATGATCCATCGCTCGCCGGCCGGATGGAACGCATCGTCTCTTTGCGCGATGGCCGCATTGCGTCAGATTCCAATGGCCCCTCTTCCGTCGCGCCGACGTCATGATGCCGTTCATGATCAGAATGGCGTGGCGGGAAACGCGCGCCGCGTGGCGACATTTCCTCTATTTTCTGGTCTGCATCGCCATCGGCGTCGGGGCCTTGGTCGGGATCTCGCTGTTCGCCGCCAATGTCGAACGCGCCGTCACCCAGGAAGCACGCGGCTTGTTGGGCGGCGACCTTGAAATCCGGCTGACCCGCCCCATTAGCCGCGAGGGCCGCGGAACCATTGATGCGCTTGCTCAACGAGACATCGACACGACGCATGTGAGCGAACTCGTGGCGATGGCGGCGCATGGGGGCAGCCCTACCGGTCACGGCCAGCCGACGCAAATCGTTGAGCTCAAAGCCGTGGAACCGGGCTACCCCTTCTACGGTGTCCTCCGCGTAGAGCCTCCTCAAGACCTGGCCGTCTTGCTCGAGTCGCAGTTCCAGTTGTGCCCACGCGCATGTTACGGAGCGGTCGTGCAGGAAGCGTTGCTAATCCGAATGGGACTTGCCGTGGGCGATCGTCTGAAGATCGGTCAGGGACTGTTTGTCATCACCGGCATCGTCCGAACAGAGCCCGACCGGATGGCCAATGCCTTTACTCTGGGGCCGCGGGTGCTGATCTCCCAGGAAGGGCTTCGCGCTGCCGAGCTGGTGAAAACAGGCAGCCGCCTCAGAGAGCGGTATCTGCTCAAGATTCCCTCAAGTATGGAGCCTCAACCTTTGGTGTACGAACTGCGCGGCCGCTTGGCCTCGGACTCTGCCCGCGTATCCGGATACCGGGATGCGCAGCCACAACTCAAACAAGTTCTCGACCAGCTGACCCGGTACCTCGGCTTGATCGGCCTGACGGCCCTCTTTGTCGGAGGGCTCGGGGTGGCGACCTCCATTCATGCCTTCGTGCGGGAGAAGCTCACCACGATCGCCATTCTCAAAACGATCGGCGCCGACTCGGCGACCGTTATCGGGGTCTATGTCGTACAGGCCTTGTTGTTGGGACTCGCGGGCAGCTCGATCGGCCTTCTAATGGGCATCCTGCTCCAGCTAGCTTTGCCGTCTGTAATCGCCACACTATTGGCCTCCGACCTGCTGAGCCAAGTGCGGTTCACCACCGGCTTGACAAGCGCTGCGTGGGCTCCTTTGTTGAAAGGATTGGCGCTCGGCCTATTGTCGACCCTTCTATTTGCGTTGTGGCCGCTACTTGCGATTCGCGAGGTCAAACCGGCCAGCATCTTTCGCCGCGAGATGGTGACCGTGGACGCGATGTCGCCCGTCCGCATGCCCTGGTGGTCGGCACGATTCCGTACCATGGACCGGGTCCAAGGTCTTGTATCGGGGACCATCGCGTGCGGGCTTGCGCTGCTCTCGATGTGGCAGGCGGGATCCGCCAAAGTCGGACTGATCTTCATCGGAGCCTTCGTCGCCGCTGTGCTTTTGCTCGGCGTCACGGCGTGGGCGGCAGTCCAACTCCTCAAGAGGTGTCCACGTCCCGGTGGGCTAACGGCACGTCATGCACTCGGAAATATCATCCGTCCCGGGAGTCAGGCGATGGGCATCACGATTGCCATCGGGATCGGGGTAATGGTGGTCCTGACCGTCTCCTTGGTCGAACGGTCGTTACTTGGACAGATGGGGGAGAATCGTCCCACCGATGCCCCCACCTTCTTTTTTATCGACATCCAACCTGACCAAGCTGAGGGATTCACGAACTTATTGCGCGAACGCGGGGAAGCGACGCCCCAGCTGACACCGCTCGTTCGATCTCGGCTGTCCGCCGTAAATGGCGAACCCGTGAAACTGGAATCGGGTTCCGAAGAAGAAGATCAAAAGGAGAAAGCTAGCTCTGACAAAGAGGCGCGCCGAAAGAAATGGTATCTCGCTCGCGAATATGTGCTGACCTTCCTCCAGGACCTGCCGAAGGACAACCAGATCGTCAAAGGACAGTGGTGGAAACCGGATCAGGCCTTTCCGCAGCCGATGGTGTCCGTGGAACAGGAGGCGGCACAGACATTGGGTGTCGATATCGGAAGCCGGATGGAGTTTGATATCCAAGGCACCCGCATCACCGCCGAGGTTCACAGCATCCGCAAGGTGGAGTGGGGCAATTTCTCCACCAACTTTTATATGATTCTATCGCCGGGCGCCCTCGAGGGAGCGCCACTCACCTATGTCGCCACGGCACGCGTGCCGCCTAAGGATGAAATCTCCCTCCAGCAGACGATCGTCGCGTCCTTTCCCAATGTCACCGCTATCAACGTCGGGGACATGCTGGAGAGCTTTGCCAGGGTCCTGGACCGGCTGTCTCTCGCCGTTCGTGCTGTGGCCCTGTTTTGTGTCGTATCCGGAGGCCTGGTAATGGCTGCGGCCCTGGCCGCGACCCGCTACCGCCGGCTCTATGAGTCCGTGATTCTGAAGTCTCTGGGCGCGACCCGGGGTCTGCTTGCCCGGTCTTTTGCGGTCGAGTACGCCGTGCTGGGCGCCATGGGGGGTGGCCTAGGCAGCGGCCTCGCAAGCGCCCTATCCTGGGCCGTGCTCACGATGCTGTTCGATTTGTCGTGGAGCCTGCAGCCAAAGATCCTGCTGGCCGGAGTCGCCGCCACGGTGGCCTTGACCATGATGGTCGGCTTTCTGAGTACCTTCCGAATCCTAGGGCAGCCGCCGCTCGCGGTGCTCCGGCACGAATAGCAACGATCAGCCCCCGACGATCCGAAACACATCGCCGCCGAGAGTCAGGACATAGTGCTCACCCATGGCATCCTCGGCAAAGCTGGCCACTTGGCCCGTCGGTGGACTCAGGAGCGGCCAGTTCATCCGCTGTGTCGCCTGTCCATTTACCAGGCGGAAACTGTCGACGGATCCCGAGCAGAAATACCCATAGAAGTACGTACCGGGCCACTGAGGAATTCTGCACACCGCGATGCACATATCCGCCGGTGATGGAGCAACCACCGGTATCATGAGTGTACTCGAGCACCGGGAGGGTCACCGTCCCGGAGTTACAATTTGCCCCGGGGATCACGTAGAGCGAGCCTTCCATCACCCGCCAGCCGAAGTTTAGGCCTCGGCCAGGTGAGGGGCCACTGACCACATTGACCTCTTCGCGCTGGTCCGGGCTGACATCGGCGATGGAGGAATCTCCGGTTTGGCGATCGAACAAGAACCGCCAGTGATTGCGCAGGTCGAGGCTCCAGACTTCCGGTGCTCCCCCTCCAGACATAACAGGATTGGGGACTAGAATCGTGCAAGCTTGCCCTGTGGCGGGTCCAGACGAAGGACTTTACCGAGCAGGACGTTTGGGTTCTGAGCGTTATTGGGTGGGTCGCCGCTTGCCCCACCATCACCCGTACCGACGTAGAGACAGCCATCAGGGCCAAACGTCACCATTCCGCCATTATGATTATGGTGGGTCGCATGCGGAATGGCGAGGATGATCTGGGCGGAAGTCGGGTCGGCGAGTTCCCCATTGCCGGCAGCACCGAGGTACCGAGCGATGGTCAGTGTTCCGGCGAAGTCCGTATAGAAGACGAAGAAGCGCCGGGAGGCAGCGTAATCGGGCGGGAATGCCAATCCCAGAAAGCCTCGTTCTCCATCGGTAGAGACGAGACTGCGAATGTCGAGGTAGGGAATCGGACGCGGATCCCCGGTGGCCCGGTCGAGGATCCGGATGCGTCCAGCGCGCTCCACGACGGACAGCCATCCGATTTCACCGGGAGGCGACGTCAGAAAGACCGGCGCGCTCAACGCCGTGGACAATCGCTCGAGTGTAAGTGATTGGGAAGATGGTGCCGGCGGGTTCTGATCCTCAGGACTTCCGTCACTGCCTCCGCACGCGTACAAGACGATGCAGGCGAGAGCGCCCGCAGTCATTCGATGACGTATCAACATGGACGTCCCCGGTGAGGTCGCGAAACCGCCTTGATTCAATACGGAAGATGCAGCCAGCGCTGAACTGGCGGGAATCCTAGCGCACCACTCCGATGCCCTCGGCGCGCAGTCGCCCAGTTTGTGCGAGATATGTCGGTAATCGACTCGCTTCGCGCTCACGGAACGCGACGGCGATGCGGAGCTGTTCCAGATATTGGGCGAGCGTCTTCCCACCGAGATCAACTTTGCGCGTGGTGACAAATTCAAGAACTTCGCGCTCGAGCTCCGGCGTCGCGAGCGCCACAAACCCTCCGCACATGCGCCGCAGGCCTTGTTTGGGAAAGAGCCGCTCCATTTCATCCCAATGCGCCTTCACAAAGTTCCAGGCCTGCGCCCGGCCATACACGTTGCCCAACACCGCACTGACCATGAATGGCGCGTCTTGCGTACGCATCTCGCCATTCGTGCTACGGGCCAACGTCCGCGCCAGTAGTGCCGGCTCCTTGAAGGCGGCCAGCGAGAAGAGGTACCGCCGTTCTTCCTGCGGGGTCTGCGCACGTTGGTAGCGGGCCGAAAATTCCTCATACCGAGATATGTCTCCAGTGTGCGCGAGAATGACCACAATGGCCGGAAGCAGGTTGGGATCGACGGCCGCCGGATCTTCGGTATAACGCTGGTAGTGCTCCACCGCTTGCTGCTGTGTCACGGGATCATTCCCGAGCTTCCCCAGGGCGCCGATCAGTTCGCCTCTGAGCTGCCGGACGAGGTGATTCTCGCCCGCTGCCGGCTCCCATCCCAGTTCCGCGACCACCGGAGACAGCCGAGAGCGGACAAAGGCCTCCAACGCAGGACGATCGGAGTCCGCCACGATGCGATTGAAGAACGAAAAGGAGTCCAGCAACACGGCCCACACGTTCTTGTCTCGCTCGTGCCGAAAATGCGCAGTGAGATCGACATACTCGTCGAGCGGCATGTGCCCCGCTACCGTGGTCGCCCAGGCATCGCTGACCACATTGAACCGCTCCACGGAAGCGAGACGATCAAGGCCACCGTTGAGCAACCGCTGAAGGAGCGTCGAGTCGTAGCGGACACGGTAAAAGCCGTGGCCTGCCTCGTTTACGATGACCTGTTGGACATTGGGCGGGAGCGACACGGTCGTGTGGCGATCCGTGAGGAGAAGCCGGCGATGTTCCACCTGGTCGTCAGTGACGATACGGATCTGCACCGGCACCTGCCAGAGCTGGTCACCCGCCGAGGCCTGCGGCAGATAGCTAAACCGCTGCTGCGTGAGCGTCAGCTCAGACCCTCCGGTCACGGCAGCCGTCAGAAGCGGAATTCCTGTTTGGAAAATCCAACCGTTCATCAAATCGGGAACCGGCTGCTGAGCCGCGTGGCCCAAGGACACCCAGAGGTCATTCGTGTCCGCATTGCCATAGGCGTGCCGTTGGAGGTAGCCCCGGACGCCGGCGCGGAAGACGGCCGGCCCGATATGCTGCTCCAGCATG
>JACVSD010000030.1 GCA_014534095.1 Nitrospiraceae bacterium | reverse complement strand
GGTAGGATTAGGGCGGAAGGGACAATCTGAGATTATATGACAAGCGCGATTGCCAACAGCACCAGCAGGGTCAAGAGTCCCAACAGGATGAAGGAGAGCGTGGTGCTCCGGTCCTGCTTCCAGTCTGTTTGCCATCGCTCAGGGTACAGCGCCTGATCGTGGACAACAGCATCGGAGTCGAAGAGGCGCATAGCTCGTTCCAGTTGGATCAGGATCTGCTTTGCCTGCCCATGCCGGTCGCGTTGCTGCAGGATGAGCGTGATGAACGTTGATGTCAGCAATACCATGCCGGCTGCAAGCAAGGTTCGACTTACTGCGGTGAGTGGGTGGCCGGCTGGGATGAGCACGAGGATGAGGAGGATGGAAACCAGCGAGCCGGCGCCGATGGCCGTCCAGCGCATCATCTGCTCGCGACGCCGGTAGACTTCCTCTTTGAACAAAGGATAGAGGGTCAGCAGGACGGCGCGGGTGTCATCGGGCATCATGTCAGATAGGTGGTCAGCCAGTCGGCGATCAGGCTCGTCATACGCGTGAAGTCTTCGCGCTTGGTAAATTGGTGATCCGCCCCGGGCAGCAGTTCAAGGCGCTTTTCCGCCCGTAGGGCCTCGTAGAGCTGCCGGCTTTGATGCAGTGGGACGTGTTCGTCTCGGTCGCCTTGGACAATCAGTGTGGGCGCGTTGATGGATCGAGCCGGTTCATAGGCGATCTGCTGGAGGCTATCTTCGTAAAAGGCATAGTCCAGTGCAATGCGCTCGCGGCCGCCCATGATGTTGGGAATCATGCCCGTGGCCTGCCAGTGGGCCATTTCGGCTTCCCCGAACTCTAAACGCAACTCCTCGGCAAAGTCGACGACCGGGCATTTTAGTGCCAGGCAGGCGAGATGGCTCCGCTGAGCGGCGGCCAAGAGCGCCACGAGTCCGCCAAAACTCGAGCCCATTAACCCCAGGCGCTGATAGCCCCGGTCCTCAAGGAGGTCGATCGCGGCCAGGGCTTGACCGACTGCCAGGGTGTTCGTGAGCGATCGAAACGCGCCGTCGCTCTGGCCATGGCCAAAGAAGTCGAAACGGAAGGTTGCGATCCCTCGCTCGGCCAGCATGCGGGTGAGCGTGGTATTCGTCGTGCTGTTCTTGCCGGACAGAAAGCCATGGCACAGCACCGCGATGCTGTGAGTCAGCTGCGACGGCGAGGACAGCACGGCGGCGATGCGATGGCCCAAGGGGTCTTGAAATGAAAGGGATGTTTCGCCGGCCGGCATGCGTCAGTCCAACGGGCGGGCGGTCACGGCATAACCGACCTTGACGGAAAAGATGACGAGGCCTCCGAGCAGCAACGTGAAGCAGACCCACAAGGTAATCTGAATGGGGAGCGAGGAGAGCGGCACGTTCCATGTGAGCGATGCCAGCAGCGCGAGTCCCATGGTGCCCAAGCTCAGCCCGCCAATTTGTACGGTTCTCCAGCGATCCATGATGGTGGTCAGACGATCAAGGTAGAGCCCGCGTTTCTTGTTGCTTGGCACCCGGTTGAATGCGAGTGCCACAGGGAGCAGATGCGATAAGGCTCCCATGATGGTGTTCACCACAAACCCGACCAGCGCCATGTGAGTGTAGGCGACAAGATGCAAGGTCCCGTAGGGCATCAAGGGAGGAGTCGAAGCGCTGTTGGCGGCAACCAGGATGCCCAGGATCACGGTCAACAGGAGAAAGAACGTGCCGAGCAACAAATGGTCCGAGGCGGCGCTTCCTTTATGCGAGGATGCCGCCCAGGTCTTGAACAGGTTGCCGGTATAGACGGAGGTGCCAATCATCAGGAGGAGGCCGGCTCCCAGTTCGATCCAGACTGACGAACTCAGAAATCCGCCAATGAGCAGACCGACCCCCAGCAACATGAGGGCCAGCACTGGCCGTCCGAGGCGTGGACTGGCCAACGGCGTGTTCAAGACGGTCGGAAGCAGGTTGTGCATTGTGCCGATGATGGCGAGCGTGACAAATCCGATCAGATTGAGATGGATATGCGCGAGCCGGAGATGGCCATGGGCTTGCTGCGTGAAGCCGAGTGCCATGGCTTCTCCGGCGGCCAGGCCAGCAAACAACGAGAGCAGAGCCGCAGCGTAGTACCACACATTGAGCGGGGGAGAATTCAGGCTGCGGCGGGCTTGCCTCCAGGCATGGCCCGCAATCCATAGAAATGCGGCGACGACCAAGAAGCCGGAGAGACCCACGATGACGTGCTGGCGCAACCCGAATCCTGCCAGCATCCCGATTGCCCCGCCGTTGATGACGGCAAATAACAAGGGGTGAGAGCGGCGTTGCTGCTGGCCGGTCATGAGCAAGGGCGGGATGAACGCGAGGAAGCCGCCCAGGATCATCTGCGCCACTCCGCCCACCACGGCCGCATGCACATGAACGAGCCGCATCCAGGATGGCAGCGGCGTACCGCGGACGAGTCCGACTAGAATTGCCAGTCCGAGGACCGACGCGATCACCAGCCAGGCGAATCCCGTGAGAAGAAAGGCTGCAGGAGGCACGTGCCGTGGGTACATGATCGTGGAGCGTTATCGATCGAGAAAATAGAAATGATCCGTCGGGCCATGGCCATGTCCGATGGCGAGCCCATGGCTGATCGCTTCCGTGACGTAGGCCTTGGCGGCCTGCACCGCATCGAGCACCGGTCGCCCGCGGGCAAGGTGCGCAGCCACGGCGGAGGCAAACGTGCATCCGGTTCCATGAGTGTGTTTCGTGTCGATGAAGTGCCCTTTCAACACATTGAAGAACCGGCCGTCGTAGAGCAGATCGGTCGCCCGGTCGGACAACAAATGGCCTCCTTTGATGACGACATGCTGGCATCCCAAGCGGTGGATGGCTTTCGCCGCCTGCCGCGCATCGGCCAGCGATTTGATCTCAATGCCGGCGAGCTGCTGCGCTTCATGGATGTTCGGCGTGACGATGAGGGCGAGCGGAAACAGCAGCGTCTTCACCGCCTCGACCGCTTCTGGATTGAGAAGCGGGTGCCCGCTTTTCGAGATCATCACGGGGTCTACCACGAGGTTCGCCACGTGTTGCGATTTCAGGCGAGTCGCCACCAGTTGGACGATGGCCGCGGAGGACAGCATCCCGGTTTTTACGGCCGCCACATCGAAATCATCGAAGAGCGCGTCCATCTGTGCGGCGATGATCGGCAAGGGCAGTTCGAAGACCCCCGAGATCTCTTCCGTGTTCTGAGCCGTGACGGCGGTAATGGCGGACAGGCCAAAGACGCCATTGGCCGAGAGCGTCTTGATGTCGGCTTGAATGCCGGCGCCCCCCCCGGAATCCGACCCCGCGATCGTCATGACTTGTTTCAAAGTGGGCGACAGGGTGTTCATCCTTGGACCGATCAATAGATGGCGGGCGAACCGGCCGGTTGCACCTTCAATCCGCCGATTGTGAACCGGGCGCCCGGCCTAGGCGCCGTCTCGTGATAGTGGAGGGTGAAGTGGGACGACCCGGTGTCCGGGGGTGCGGTAAACGTTAACACGAGATGCGCTTTTTGATGCGGAGACAGTTCGAGCCCTCGAACGCACAACCCGTCGCGGTTCTCTTCAATCCCTTGAGCCCACGCGGCTCCATGATCGTCGGTGAGCAGCGTGTCTTGCAAGCGGCAGCGTACTTTCACATCGCGTGCAGCGCGGTTTTCGATCGTCACCGCCAGTTTGGCTTGCAATCCCGAGGCTTCAATCGACTCGACGACGAGCTCATAGTATTCATTCTGATGAAACCCGAGGCCGACCGGGCGAGAGGACACTTTCGGGCTCTCCCACTTTGGAACCGGCGGCTGGTGCGCCTCTTTGAGGATTTCGGCCAGCGGGCCGAGTGCCGGAAGGTGTCCTCGCGCGGCGCCCATTACTTCCGCGTTGATCGGATTGAGCAGTTTGAGGGTGATGGCCACTCCGTCCGCAGACTCCAGATACGAGCCGCGCAGGAAGACGTCGGCTCGCATGGCCTTGGCTGCGCGCCGGGCGGCCTGGGCCTGTGTGCGGTCGACCTGCGTAATCCGGTATCGCTTCAGTGTGGCCTCTACTGCGTCGCGTTCAACCACCTGCAACTCTCCGGCGATGACCAGTTGCGTGCCGATCTCCTCAGCGAGGAACCGGCCGACGGCCGTGGTATGACCGGTGGCGTCGGTAAAGTCGAGCAACGCCATACGATGCTTGTTCAATTTGACCGCCTCGGCAAGGACGCCCTCGGCCACTTGTTTGAGGCTCTCGTCGTAGCTAGTGACCGCCGCCTTGCCGTTCGCCGGCCAGCAGAGCACTCCTATTAAGCCGCCAAGGAAGAGCGATCGTGCCAAGATGAGCATGCGTGGCGTCATTATACTGACTACTGGCTAGGTGTCTAGACTTTCCGCGGGCTCTTTGTCGCCTGGGCGAACCACGTGCATGAATGCCAGGACCAACCGTCCCAGGCCGTACCCGAGCGGCAGGAGGACGCAGAGGATAAAAGGAAGGAAAAAATACACGAGCGCGCTTTGGCCGTCCGGGTGCATGAGGGCGCTCAGGTGGGTCCAGAAGCTCACGCCAAACATCAGGATGAGGCTGCCTAGGACGCCGGCCAGTCGACGAGAGAACTGGACGTGTCCAAGTCGGGGATTCCATCCCAGATGGAGCAGCAAAAATCCGGCGCAGAGAGCAAATGGTGCCGCGCTGAGCAGGCCCACGAGGAAGTACTGGTAGCCGGGTGCAAACCAATGCAGGCTTAAGTATCGGACAGCCTCGCTGAAGGAGCGCCGATGGGCAGACACCTCGAATAACAGCAATAGGCCCCATGGAAGCGCCAAGCTGAGTAGGACGCTGCCCCAAAACAGCGTCAGCACTAATCCAGCTGGGCGGGGTGGAATGGGAACCTCTGTCACGAGGCCGGCTCCGTGCGGTGCGGTTTGAGGGCTTCGAGGGCTTCGGCCGTCCCAATGGCGGCGAGCGCTTCGGCGGCGCTTTCGGTCACGACAGGATCCGGATCACCGAGCGCGTCGATCAGGTCGGGGACGGCTTCCTCGGCTGCCGGCCCGATCGATCGCAGCGCCTCCGCTGCCAGGTAGCGATTGAGCGCCCGTGAATCCTTTAACACCGAGACCAGTACCGGCGCCGCCTCTGCGGCTTGTGGGCCCAGTTCGGCCAGTTGCTGAAGGGCATAATCTTTTTCACCCGGCCGTTCGAGCAATGAGATGAGGTTCGCCACATCCTGGCGTGTACTTTGGCCGGCATGCTGCAAGGCCACGTCAGCCAGAGAGGCGACGGATTTATCCTCGTCCTTGCGTAACTCCATCAACGCCGGCACGACCGCCCCCGTGAGCGGGATATGGTAGGCAAATTGTACGGCGGCCCGATAGCGCACGATTGATGCCGGGTCCTGCAAGGCCTCCTGCAAGGCCGCCGCAATGTCAGTCTGCGGGATCCCGATCAGGCCTAAGGCTCCCACCGCCTGCTCCCGCACGAGCTCATCGGTATCATCCAACATGGTAATGAGCGAGGCGACGGCTGGTTTTCCGATAGGACCGAGGCTCCCCAATACGACGCAGGCCTTGCGCCGGATAGCTGGGTTCGCATCCCAGAGTGCCGGCATGTAACCGGCGACCACCTCCCGGGCGGCTTGCAGGTCCAGCGTCCGGATGGCCGCAGCGGCCGCCGCGCCGACATCCGGATCCGGATCGTGGAGAGCCGCCCGGACGAGCGCGGGCAACGCCTCCTTGGCGTCCGGTCCCAGCGCCGACAATCCCTGCGCGGCTAGAATCCGTGCGGTTGGATCGGTATCTGCCAGTTGCTCGATCACCCTCGGGACCGCTCGCGCTCCGGTGTGCTGCCAATAGATGAGTCCAAGGAGCGCAATCAGAAGGCCAAGCCCTGACAGGTTAAGTTGAATGAGTCGTCGTGACACGGGTTGTAACGGTTTCGAAAACCTACATCGTTAGATCAGTTGGCAGGGCCGAATGATGCAACACCCTCCTGCGGGTGCTCACACGGGCCACTGCTCTTCATTCCAGGCCATGTCCCAGAACATCCATTCGTAGCGGGAGCTGATCAGAAAAGCGTCTTCCATCCGTCGCTGTTCGGCCGGGCCGGCGGTCTTCACCCACCGGTCGACTTTTTCACGCATCCAGTGTTGGACTTGGGCGAATTCCGGAGAGGCATAGAGCAGGAGCCAGTCCCGGTACGGGTGCTTCTTCGACGGGGGGCCGTTCTTCAAGAGACGCTGGCCCACCACGCAGTAAATCCAGGCACAGGGCAGGGCGACCACGGTAATCTCGGCCGCTGAGCCGCTGTGTGCGACGGCCAGCATATGCCTGGTGTAGGCGTAATTTGTCGGGGCCATGGGGACGGCCGTCATCTCCGACGCCGTCATTTTCCAGCGCTTGCCGTAACTTTCATGAAGACTGCGCTCCACCGTCAGCGTGTCCTCCGCCAGCTTGGCGAAGCGCAGGGCGCTATCCGAATCCGGAGCTTTCATGGCGCCGGCGGCAAAGACCCGTGAGAGATCGCCGAGAAACCGGGCGTCTTGCAAAATGTAGTATCGGAATTTCCGCTCAGGCAGCGTGCCGTTGCCCAAGGCGAGAACAAAAGGATGGACGAGTTGGGCGTCCCAGCTGGATTTGGCTAGCGCTCGTAGGCGGTTCGAAAACGACATGGGCGCTCCAACGGTGAAGTGGTTAGTGAGCCGACCGGGTCACGATGTCCTGCCCGGCGTAGTGCGGTCACGTCTGTGAGAAGTCGTCCGGCGGCGAGTGTCCCCCGAAAGTCCCGGTAGTGGCTGAAGCCGCCAGCGGGAGGACTGTATAACATTCTGTGCACGATGGATAGCCGGATAGGCGGCCGTAGTAGGCCGGCGGGGGCGACGGGAGGAGTGGTGTGGATCCTTCTCCATGGCTGGCGCCGGCTCTCCGGGCGTGATGGCGTCAGCTCTCCGTGATCAGGGACCGGGCGAATTGAAAAGCTTCTTCCATGTCTGGAAGTTGTGCCAGCTCTGGAGTGATCTGGAGATAGCGGATGACGTTGCCTTTGTCCACCACCATGATGGCCCGAGCGAGTATATGCGGGTCTTTCAGGAACAGGCCGTGCGCCTTGCCGAAGTCCGCGCCGCGATAGTCGGACAGGAACGTCACGTTGTTGATTTTGGCTTCCTCCGCGAACCGCTTCTGGGCAAAGGGGGTATCGACGCTGACCGTGATCAGTTCGACCATTTTGTCGAGCCCTTTGCTTTTCTCGCTGAGGTGATGGGTCTGTTGTTCGCAGACCTTCGTATCCAGCGAAGGCACCACGCTGATGATCCGGACTTTTCCGTCGCCTTTTGTGCGGGCGATGTTGATGAGCGAAAGGTCGGGCTGGGCGACTTTGACATCCCGTAGGTGATCGCCCACCTTAATACCGTTTCCCGACAACATGAGGGGGCTGCCTTTGAACAGCACGCTGTGTCCTTCACCGGCCACGGCACTTCGTTCCGCGACGGGTGAGCTTTTTATACATGAACTCTGTCTCGGTCGATTTTCCCATGCCGGCACAGCCGCCGGCGAGAGGTATGGAGAGAAGCAGTGCCCAGAAACCGCACGACCGGATGGTCATCATACTCGCTCCTTGGATGTTGTCTGATAGGGCTTCGCCGGTCGAAGTATATCCGCCGATTTCTCACGACTCAAGGCCGAAGAAACTGCAGAAGTTGCCGGTTGACCGCCACCGGCTGCTCCCATTGGGGGAGATGGCCCGCGTGCGGGATGGCGACGAAGGTCGAATTCGGTATGGTCTCGTGCAGTTGGCGGCCGGTCGCCAAAGAAAACACGTGGTCTTCTTCCCCCCACACAATGAGCGTGTGCGGCGTGATGGAGCTGATTCGAGGAGCAAAGCGGCTTTCCCACAACGGCACGTTCCTGCCCGCGCTCAGGACGGGGCCGAATAAGCCCGGCCGCTTTCGGTTGCGGTTTGAACGGTCCAGGACGGCCGGCGTGAGTTGCGACGGATCGTAGACCATCTCCTTCAGGACGTTCTTGGTGAGGAAACCACCGAAGGCCGAATTACCCAATGACACGACCCAGGCCGGCGCGCGGGTTTCCAGGGCCCGTTTGAGCATGGGATTTTCGAGGTGCTCCATGACGTTCGGTGGCAGGCCGCTGATCAACACGAGTTTCGCCACGCGGTCCGGATGCTCGAGCGCCATGCCGATCGCGAGGCCGGCCCCCATGGAATGTCCCACCAGCACGGCTTGCCGAATCTGCAGGGCGTCCATGAATCCGAGCAGGAAGTCGAGCATCTCATCAGGGCGGTAGTCGATGGCGGGTTTATCCGAGAGTCCGGCACCGAGCACGTCTGGAGTGATCACCCGCACATGATTCGAGAGGACTCTTTGTTGATATTCCCATTGCCACATGGAGCCACCGAACCCATGGAGGAGGATGACCGGCATGCCCTGGCCCTCATCCAGATAGGCAATCCGCTGACCGGCAACGGTCAACGATCGTATGGGCAGACGTTCAATGGCATCGAACCAGGGAGGCAGCGGGTCGCTGATCGTGCAGGCGCTCCCAGTCATGCAGAGTAAAGACAGGATGAAAAAGCGAACGACCACATGACACCGGCGCCGAGGCCCGCACGAATCGAGAGCGGCTACTCGAGTTGAATCAGGGTTTCGTCGGCCTTGACGTTGTCGCCTTCGTCGGCCAGGATTGCAGCGACCGTTCCGTCAATGGGCGCCGGTACACGGCTCTCCATTTTCATCGCTTCAATGATCAGCAGCGCTTGGCCGGCCTTCACCCGCTCATCCTTGGTGACTAGAATCTTCACCACTCGCCCCGGCATGGGCGGCGCCACGTCTCCGGCCTTGGAGGGTCTCGGCCTCTTCGGCTTCGTCCCGGTTCCCGTATCCAGGGCTTCCGGAAGACCGGCGAGCACTTCCCGGATCGGCTCGATGGACACTTCTTCGAGCTTATCGTTGACCCGGATATAGTAGGGCTTGCGGCCTTCCATCTTACGTCCCGACCCTGACACCTTTACGTGATACGTTTCTCCGTGCACGTTCACGTTGAATTCCACCGGTGCCAAGTGCAGCTCATGCGCCACGGCTGGTCCCTTGGGTAGGGAGCCGGTCAGCGGCTCGGGGACCAGATCGCCTTTCTCACGCGCCTCGAAGAAGTCGCGCGCGATAGCCGGAAAGAGCGCGAACGACAGGTGATCTTCGGGCGTCGTGGCGGAGGCCGGCAGATCTTTCCTGAGCGCTTCCATTTCGGGTTCGAGCCGGTCCGCGGGTCGCGTTCGGATCGGTTCTTCATTGCCGATGGCGCGGGCCAGAATATCGTTGTCCACCGGTCCGGGCGCCCGTCCGTACAGGCCTAGGAAATAGTTCTTCGTTTCGTTCGTGATGACTTTGTAGCGTTCGCCGGTCAGCACGTTTAACGTCGCTTGTGTACCCACGATTTGACTGGTCGGCGTGACAAGCGGCGGGTAGCCCATCTCCTTGCGGACCCGCGGGACCTCATCCAAGACCTCTTTGATCCGATCCAGCGCATTTTGCTCCGCCAGCTGAGCGGCGAGGTTCGAGAGCATGCCGCCCGGAATCTGGGAGGTGAGGATTTCGGCGTCGACCCCGGTAAAGTCGCTCTCAAATTGCCGGTACTTCCTCCGCACTTCCCGGAAATGTTCGGTGATGGGTTGGAAGGTTCTGAGGTCGATGCCGGTATCGTACGGGGTGTCCCGCAGGGAAGCCACGATGGTTTCGGTCGGGGGATGTGACGTGCCTCCAGCGAGCGGGGACATCGACGTGTCGAGCATATCGAGGCCGCCCATAATTGCCATGAGGGATGCCATTGAGGCCATGCCGGAGGTGTAGTGCGTATGGAGATGGATGGGCACCCTGACCGCGTTCTTCAGCCGACGGACCAGATGATAGGCGTCCAGCGGAGCCAGCAAACCGGCCATATCCTTGACGCACAAGGTGTCCGTTCCGAGGTCCTCCAATTGCTTGGCCATGTCCACGAACCGGTCGAGGTTGTGCACCGGACTTACGGTATAGCTGATCGCGGCCTCGACATGCCTGCCGCAGGCCTTCACCTCCCGCACGGCCCGATCAAGATTACGCACGTCATTGAGTGCGTCGAAGATCCGGAAGACATCGATGCCGTTGGCCGCTGACCGCTCAATGAAGCGCTCCAGCACATCATCGGCATAATGGCGGTAGCCGACGAGATTTTGTCCCCGCAGGAGCATCTGGAGCCGGGTGTTCGGCATGGCGGCGCGCAGCGCACGCAACCGTTCCCAGGGATCCTCCTTTAAAAACCGCAGACAGGTATCGAAGGTGGCGCCGCCCCAGACTTCCAGGGACCAGTACCCCACGGCATCGAGCTTTTGCGCGATCGGCAGCATGTCTTCCGTCCGCATGCGGGTGGCCAGGAGGGACTGATGCCCGTCGCGCAACGCGACATCGGTAATGAGCAGGCGCTTTCCCGCTACCGGCTGAATTATGAGGTCTTGCGGTCGGGGTCTCTGCGCTCGGGGGCGCGTGATCGCCGGTGTCGCCGGACGCTTGGTCGTTCGCTTGCTCTTTTTTGACGTCGGTCGTTTGGTCGCCATAATGTCCGTGTGCACTACTCAGTGTGTGACCGCGCCCTCATAACCCTTCATAGGCTGCGATGGCCGCGGCGAGCGCCAAAACCAGATCCTCCGGCTGCTCAAATTCATCGTAGTGATAGAGATGGGGATGGGTGTCGAGATAGGACGTATCGAAGCGCCCGGCCATAAAGTCCTGATCCTGCATGATCGTCTTCATGAAGGGAATGGTCGTTTTTACTCCGCGGAGGACGTACTCTTCGAGTGATCGCCGCATGCGGCTGACGGTTTCTTCCCAGGTCCGTCCGCGCACGGTCAGTTTGGCGAGCAGTGCGTCATAGTACGGCGGCACGGTGTAATCCTTGTAGACCGCGCCGTCGATGCGCACACCGATTCCGCCCGGCGAAAGATAGGCGGTGATTGTGCCGGTGCACGGCATGAAATTGTTCTTCGGATCTTCGGCGTTGATCCGGCATTGAATCGCATGCCCTTGGAGCGTCACATCTTTCTGCTGGATGTCGAGCGGCTTGCCCGCGGCGATGGAGATTTGGTGGCGCACGATGTCGATGGCCGTGATCTGCTCGGTCACCGTGTGTTCGACCTGGAGGCGCGGGTTCATTTCAATAAAGTAGAAACGTCCGTCTTGATCAAGGAGGAATTCGACGGTGCCGGCGTTGTCGTAATTGACCGCGCGTGCAATCGTAATCGCCGCCTCGCCCATCTGGGCGCGCAGCGCGGGGGTCAGGACGAGCGAGGGCGCGATCTCGATCAGCTTTTGATGCCGGCGCTGAATAGAGCAATCGCGTTCGCCGAGATGGATCATGTGGCCATGGCGGTCGGCCAGGATCTGGAATTCGATGTGGTGGGGCCGTTCAATGAACTTCTCGATGAAGACGCTGCCGTCGCCGAAGGACGCTTGTGCCTCCCTCCCCGCGCCTTCCATGTTCTCACGCAGTTCGGCGTCGGAGCGTACGACTCGCAGGCCTCGCCCTCCTCCTCCGGCACTGGCTTTGATGATGAGGGGATAGCCGGCCTGCTTGGCGAAGGCCAGGGCCTGTTGAACCTCCGTGACGCCGCCTTCCGTCCCGGGTACAATGGGAACACCCACCGCACGCGCCAATTCCCGAGCTTTGACCTTGCTTCCCATGACGGTGATGGCATGGGGGGACGGACCGATGAAAGTAATACCCGAGGCTTGGCAGAGTTGGGCAAATTCGGCATTCTCCGATAGGAATCCATACCCCGGATGGATCGCATCGGCGCCGATGCGCATGGCGAGGTCCACAATCTGCCGGCTGTCGAGAAATCCTTTGACGGGGCCGGGGCCCACGAGGTACGCCTCGTCGGCCTTCTTGACGTAGATGCCGGTTGAGTCGGCTTCGGGGTAAATGGCGGCGGTGGCGATGTTTAATTCGCGGCACGCGCGGATGATTCGCATGGCGATCTCGCCGCGATTGGCCACCAGGATTTTCTTAAACATCTCTCTCTGGCTCATGACAAACGTGCCCATTCGCTCCCGAGTGGCCGGCGAAAAGGAGCGCGTAAGCTAGCATAGGATCAAGAGGCCTGTCGAGCGAGCGCAGTGGCGGAGCGGGGCGCCGAGCTGCGCGTAACAGGACCTGCGAGCGGGCTCCCGACGCGGGAACGGCGGGACAGCGCGCCTCGCCGTTCTCCAGCGGATGGTTATTTGGATTGGACCAAAAATCCTTTGGAGCGTGCGTTCCCTCCGCCGGCGACGACATCAATGAACGACATGCCGGGGCGTACATCGGGAACCATCGCTTCAATGGTCGTGTCATTGACGAAGGTATAGTCGATATTGCCGGCGCCTGCCGCGCTAAACGCTACGCCGTGGAAGCATTCCTTCGTGCCGAAGTTTTCCCCTTTGATGACGATCTTTTGACCCGGCTTGGCTTCGTCCGGTTCGACTTTGGCAATCTTCGGGCGCCTGCTTCGGTCGCAGATCGGGTCCCGGTCTACCTTGTCGGTGTCCGAACCTTTGATCGACTCCATGTTATACAGCGTGAAACCGGCTCCTTCCACGATCGCTCCGTCGTCGGCCCGAAGTGAGACCGGCGAGAGGACAACCACGAAAAACGCGACGGATACAAGGCAGCAAGAAGCATGCATAATGACCTCCTTGATGAACGACTATTTGCTCATCATTGGAATAAACGTCTCCGAGATGATCGCTTGACCGGCGGGCGATAGAGCGTATTCAGCAAAGGCGTCGATCAATGGGTCCGGGTCTCGCTTGGATAACATTAGCAAAGGACGGCGCAGACTGTAACGACCGTCTTTGACGGTGGGCACTTCCGGCTCGATTTTGTCGACGGGCAGGAGCCGGACGGCGACCCCACTGGAGACAACAGAAAGACCCGTGCTCAAGGAGATATAGGAGACCGCGGACAACGGCGGGAGCGTCCCCACCACGGTCTTGACCACGTTTTCATCGCGGGCGATGACTTTGGCGCCGTCGGGTATCATCCCTTTGATGCCGAGCTGCGCTTCGAAGGCGTCACGGATATTTTGATGGCGTGGCCGGTCAATGAGGAGGATCTTCGTTTCAGGTCCGCCGAGTTCCGCCCATTCTTTGACTTTCCCGGAGAAAATATCCGCCACCTGCTGCTTGGTGACTTCTTTGGTGTAATTAGACAAGTGGACCAGGATGCCGATCCCGTCCCATCCGATCTGCTTGGCTGACAGGGCGGGATCTTCGCCGCCGGTGAGGGCGATTTGGGCCTGGCCGGATTTGACGAGTTCCAACGGCTTCGAATTGTCATCCCACACCACGTCCACATAGCAACGCGGATTGGCCTTTTCAAACGCACGGGCCAAGGCCTCAATGGTCGCATATTCGGGTCCATTGCCGGCAATCACAAGGTTGCCGGCGACTTCCGCGGAGGATGCGATCGGCCAGAGCAGCGACACACTAAGCAGGAGCAACCAGAGCGTACCTGCCCTGACACCACGGGACAGCGGGTAGGCTATCGATGCGGCGGCGCGGAAAAGGGTCATGGCTTAGGATCCAGACGGCGCTCCAGACCCGGGAACGGGTTCTGAGGCGGATGACGTGTTGGGGGGCGGTACGTTCCGCTTGGCGTTGAGTGGGGGCAGCTTGGAAAATTTTTCCATCCGCTCGTGGTTCATCGCATTGGCCTTCAATTCTGTGAAGCCCGGCTTATGGTCGCCGACCACCTTAGATGAGAAAGAGGACAGCAGTCGGGTGGCTTCTTGCGCGTGGCAAAATGGGCACTCCGTATCCTCGACTCGTGCATGAACCGATTGCGTGGCTTCAAACTGCTTGGAACAGCGCTCGCAACGATATTCATAGAGAGGCATCGTTTCGTTCCTTCTAGGGTGGGTCGTGTTCTGCGTCGATCATGATGGTATGACACCTTGACCGGCCAGCAACATTTCGCTTATTGTAGCACACTTGCGCGGTGAAACTGCTAGCGTGACAGGAGGCTTCGATGTCCGTGTTGATACGACGGTGGAAGGGAAACAACGGGGTAATGCAAGAAGAGCGGATCGATGAAGAGGACCGGATTGAGCGGTACCTGAGGCTCTTTGAGAAGGACGATGTCAAAAAGTTAGAGACGGGCGTCAAGGTCTGGATTGAAAAGGACGAGTGGCAGCTGGTTCCGTAGGGCCTGCATCACTGCCGGCGTGATTCCTTCCTGAAGGCACGAATCAATTTCAGCCGAGGTTCTCGATGCTGAGCGTCTTGGACGGGGGAGGATGGGTGTGTCGTGGTTTATTGGATCCATATAGCCCGGTCGATCGATCGTGTCACGCTCCATCGTGACCGGTGCTCTGAAGTGCCGGCCCACAACACGTCCAGTGATTTCTGGGAAGGCGGATGGTTTGACTATCCCGACAAGGAGCGGGCGCTGCGCGCGATGGAACAGGCGGGGACCAACGAACAGCGTCGATGTCCTCTCTGTAAGCCGTAGTACAGTAAGCGGCGAAGTGTGATGAGTGATGAGCGTACTCGATGCTCCACTGGCCGCCCATCATTGATCACGCATCACTCGATTGATGCATGACGAGTGAGGGCCACACGCTTTTCTCGAAGCTCATCACCCATCACTCATCACGTACCCCATGCCGCGTCTCGCACTGCTGCTCACGACCTTAATCTGGGGCGCGACGTTCCCGGCCACTAAAGCGGCGTTGGAGCAAATCCCGCCGCTCTCCTTTCTCTTTCTTCGCTTTATGTTAGGCGCCGTGCTGGTCTGGATGTGGTTCGCCCTGGCGCGGCACACCGCCCATCGCAGCAGGGAAGTGCTAGCTGCGAGCGCCACGGCGACGGTATTTCTGTTCGCCGGATATGTGCTTCAGACGGTTGGGCTCGCGTACACGAGTGCGTCCAATTCGGCGTTTCTGACTGCGTTGTACGTGGTGTTCGTGCCATTGATGCTCCGCCGGTTCGAGCTGCGCGTGATCAGTGCTACGGCGATTGCTACGGCCGGTCTCTGGTTGTTGGTCAAGCCGAGCGCCAGGATCAATATCGGCGATCTCATGACGCTCGCATGTGCCGTGGCGTTTGCGGGCCATATCATCTGCCTCGAGCGGTTTACACGCGCATTCGATGCCTCCTCGTTGCTGGCGTGGCAGATGACGGCCATGGCCTTGTTGTTCGTGCCGACTCTCTATTGGGAAAGGGCGCCGTCGGCTGCGTTTGCTCCAACCGGGGCCTTACTGGTTGCCCTGGTCGTCACCGGTGGACTCGCCACCGGCGCCTTTGCGGTGCAGATGTGGGCGCAGCAGCATGTGCCGGCACAGCAGGTGGCCCTGCTGTTCGCGTCCGAGCCGGCGTACGCGGCCTGGCTCTCCTGGTACTTTCTTGGCGAGACCTTGGATCTGCAAGGGTGGGTGGGAAGCGCGCTTATCCTCACGGCCGTCGTGATCGGGGCAATGGGAACCGCCGCTCTGCCGCCGCCGATGAAACCAGTTGAAGCGTAGAAGGAACGGGGGACTATGGCGCAGAAGTTTGGGAACAGCCGCTGGGTGAAGGGAGGGTTTTTAGATAACCGGATTCCCGGCACCGTGGTCGGCCGGATTGAGTTCGCCGCGGTCGGCCCTGTGGATGTGTACTGGCGAGGAGACTTTCGCGATGAAATCGCGGGGCAGGCCATCCAATTCCGCAACAGCCGTTATGAGGACGAAGCCGTGGCCGGCGAAGTCATCGGCGATATGGAGAATCCTCAGCTCGGCACGGTGAATTTGATTTCATTTGATCCGCATCCCAACCTTCAGCCGCATCCGTACATCGAATGGTTTTCGCTTTCGACGCAGCACTATCGCATCGAGTTGACGCCAGGGGACGCATGGATTGTTTCGGAGATGGAGCGTGACATCATCGACCGGGAGAGCTGGAGAATTCGCGAAGCCTTGGCTGACGGGGTACCTGGCCAGCCACGGCCGCGAGACGAATCTGATTGGGTCTAAGACCGGACTGAATGATCGTAGGCGCTACACGGCGACGGCTTCGTGCTTGCTCTTGCCTTCTCGCACATAAACCGGCACCTCCTTGATATCCCACACCAACCCGACTCCTTCCATGGCCTTCAAACAGTAATAGGTCATGTCGATTTCCCACCAGTAAAACCCCTGCCGGGTGGAAGCGGGGTAATAGTGATGGTTGTTGTGCCATCCTTCTCCCATGGTGATCAGCGCGAGGAAGAAATTGTTACGGCTGTCGTCGCCGGTCACATACCGCTGGGAGCCGTACACGTGCGAGAGCGAGTTGATGGTACAGGTGCCGTGGATCAACGCCACCGTCGAAATGAAGAAGCCCCAGATCAGCATCTGAGGCCCGTTGGTGCCCAGACCCGGCGCGTAGGCCTCCAACAATTGACCCAGCCCGAACATTCCGAATCCGGCGACCGTCGGCGCCACGATATCAAACCGATCCAAAAATCGCAGTTCGGGATATTTCGCGAAATCCTGGATGCCCTTAAGCCGTGGCGCGAAGTGCGTCTTGGAGGTAAACCAGCCCATGTGCGACCAGAGGAAGCCGCCCTGCCGCGGTGAGTGGACATCGTCGGGTGTGTC
>JACVSD010000081.1 GCA_014534095.1 Nitrospiraceae bacterium | reverse complement strand
CATGCCCAGACAGAGGCCCAAAAACGGGATGTGGCGTTCGCGCGCATAACGGATCGTGGTGATCTTGCCTTCAATGCCTCTCGTGCCGAAACCACCTGGAATCAGGATGCCGTCCGACTCCCGTAAGATCCGTTCGGTGCCTTGCCGTTCAATATCTTCCGACTCGATCCAGTTGATGTTGACCTTGGTTTCATGATCGATTCCGCCATGCACCAAGGCTTCCGCCAGACTCTTGTAGCATTCCTTGAGCCCCGCATATTTCCCGACCAGCGCGACGCTGACTTCATGTTTGGGATGCTTGATCTTCTGCACCATGGCATCCCATGGGCGAAGATTCGGGGGCCCTGTTTCCAGGTGCAGGAGGCGGACGATCAGTTCGTCCAAGCCCTCCTTGCGGAACACGATGGGGACCTCATAGATCGTGTCGACATCCTTCGCGGTGATGACGGCATCCTTTTCCACGTTGCAGAACATGGCAATCTTGCCCTTGAGTTCCGGAGGCAGATACCGATCGGTGCGGCACAAGAGAATATGTGGCTGAATACCGATTTCGCGCAGCTTGTTCACGGAATGCTGGGTCGGCTTGGTCTTCAATTCACCGGCGGCGCCGATGTACGGCACCAGCGTGAGATGGACATAGAGGACGTTATCACGCCCGACGTCGTAGGGCATCTGCCGAATGGCTTCCAAAAACGGCAGGCTCTCGATGTCGCCCACGGTGCCGCCGATCTCCACGATCGTGACGTCCATACCCTGGGAGATGCGCATGATGCATTGCTTGATCTCATCGGTCACGTGAGGGACCACTTGCACCGTGCCCCCGAGATAATCGCCGCGCCGCTCCTTGGTGATGACGGAATGGTATATCCGACCGGTGGTGTAGTTGCTTTCCTTGGTGAGGTTCAGGGACGTGAACCGTTCGTAGTGGCCGAGATCGAGGTCGGTCTCCGCGCCATCACCCGTCACAAAAACTTCCCCATGTTGGTACGGATTCATCGTGCCGGGATCCACATTGATATAGGGATCCAGCTTCAAGAAGGTGATCTTGAGCCCCCGGCTTTCCAGCAGATTGCCAATGGAAGCCGACGCCAGTCCCTTGCCGAGGGAGGACACCACGCCGCCCGTGACAAAGATGAATTTGCTCATGGTTGCTCCTCTCTTCGGCGATGGGCCCAGTGGTATCCCTCCGGGAGCCTCACCGGATTGGCACCGCACGGCCGAGACTCAACTCGCGCTTGATAACTTCGAATTGCTGGAGTTGTTCCGCCACCGGTCCGACGTCCTCCGGCGTATCCACCCGCAGCGAGGCATGCTTGGTTTCCCACACCCGGATGCGCATCCCGTGCTCCAATCCGCGCAGTTGCTCGAGCTTCTCCGCATCTTCCTGGTGACCGGTCGGCAGGCTGGCAAACCGCAGCAGCGTTTCCCTGGTGTACATGTAAATACCGAGATGGAGATAGTGCAAGCCGGAGACGACGCGGCGGTCCGGGTCATCGCGGACGAACGGAATGGGCGCGCGTGAAAAATACAGTGCGTAGCCTTTCGCGTCGGTCACGACTTTGACCATGGCGGGATTGCCGAGATCATCCGTGGCGTCCATCGCGCGCTTTAACGTGCCGATGTCGGCACCGCTCTCGAAGAATGGCTCGATGAGATCGGCCAAAAGGTCAGGATTCAGGGGAATTTCGTCGCCCTGGAGGTTGATGAAATAATCGCCGGCAAACATCCGGGCGACGGCGGCCACCCGATCAGTCCCGGTGCGGTAATCTCCATTGACCATGAGAACCCGACCGCCGAACCGCTCGACCGCCTGCTTGATCCGCTCGTCGTCCGTAGCGACGAGGACGTCCGAGACCATGCGGCACCCGACCGCCCGCTCATAGACCTGTTGGATCATCGGCTTGCCACCGAGTTGGGCCAGCGGCTTCCCCGGAAAACGGGAAGATCCATACCGGGCGGGAATGACGACGGTGACCGACCGTGACGGCTTGGTCATGCTCGCACACGCAGGATGCTCAAAAAGGCTGTCGATTTCACCCGCCCAACCCCGGCGCGCCGAGACGCGCCGCTCCACGAACAAGGCCGCAGCGAGGCGCACGGCGTCACGAATAAGTGGCGCCAAGGTTGTGCGCGCCGGCGAGATGGTGAGCCGGCCGTGTCTTGGGCCGAGGCGTACCCTCTGGGGTACGTTGAGGGTCTGAACGACGCGAGGTGCGCGAGGCGACGAATAAGTCGCCTCATGTCTGCGCACGGGCGCGAGATGGTGAGCGCCCAGTGTCTTTCTCCGCTGGCGGCCTTTTTCAGCGCCCTGCTAGTCATGCTCCAACGCCTCTGACAGTTGCTGCGGGGTCACCGTGGCGGTCCCGACCATGCCGACAACGATGCCGGCCGCATGGTTCGCCAGAATGGCGCCCTCCCGGATACTGGCGCCGGTCGACAAAGCGAGGGCCAGCGTTCCGATCACGGTGTCACCGGCTCCGGTGACGTCGTACACCTGGCGAGCCTGCGTGGGCAAATGCCACGACGCTCCTTCGCCCTCATACAGACTCATGCCCTTTTCGCCACGGGTGATCAGGACCGCATGGCATCCCAACCGCTGGCGGATCATTGCGCCGGCTTCATCCATGATGTGATCGTTGTCGCCGTGCAGTCCGGCTGCTTGCGTCGCTTCAAGATGGTTCGGGGTCACGACCGTGACACCTTTATAGAAGCCGAAATGCTCGACTTTGGGATCGACGACCACGGGAATATGCCGCAACGCTGCAAGACGGGTAATGTCGGCCATCAGTGAGGCCGTGACGACACCTTTGGCGTAATCCGAGATCACCACACAGGACAGCTCCCGCAACCGCGATTCGACATAGCGCAGGATCCTGCGCTGCAGAACTGCTTTGAGCTCGTGTCGGCCTTCGATGTCATACCGGACGATTTGCTGGTTATGAGCGATGACGCGGCTCTTCCGCGTCGTCGGCCGGTCGTGGTCGATGACAACGCCGCCCCGGCCCGAGCGCTTATTGCCCAACTCCTTCATGAGTAGCCGGCCGCTTTCGTCCGCACCGATGACGCCGCACAGATCGGCCTTTGCGCCCAACGCCAGAATGTTGTTGAAGACGTTCGCCGCGCCACCCAGTCGCAAGGACTCGGATTGCACATGCACGACCGGAACCGGCGCCTCCGGCGAAATCCGGCTGACGCGTCCCATCACATAATGATCTAGAATCAAATCGCCGACGACGAGGACTGACGCCTGCGAAAAACGTTCAATATACTGCCGGAGCACTTTGGTCGAGGCCGCGGCGTCACGCTCGCTCGGTGCTGGCTTCCCCATGTCGCCCCGTCTGCGCTTGTTCACTGAATCGCCTTGCCGAACCGCTCCCATCGCACCCACTCGGTCCAATTGCCCTGCCCACTCCAGGACCAATAGATCCGGAAGGCCTTCCCGCGAATTTTCTCCTCGCGGACAAACCCCCAGAACCGGCTGTCGAGACTCTGATCACGATTGTCTCCCATGACAAAATAGGAGCCCTCGGGCACCGTGACGGGACCAAAGTTGTCGCGGGAATTGATCGTTCCATCGATCACACCGGGGTCGATCCGCTGGGTAAAGGCCTTGTCATCGAGCGGCTGTCCGTTCACGAGCACGACTTTATTCTTGAGTTGGACCGTATCGCCAGGCCCACCGACAATGCGCTTGATGAAATCCTTTTCCTCATCCTCCGGGAAGCGGAATACGATGATATCGCCTCGCTGAGGTTTGCCGAAGGCCACGACGGTCGCCGAGGCATAGCAGTTCACCGGGGGGAAACTCCATTGGAGCTTACAGTCGGTTGGCCACTGAAAGCCGTACGAGAGTTTGCTCACGAGGATATGGTCGCCGATCAATAACGTGGGGATCATGGAGCCGGAGGGAATCTTAAAGGCCTGTACGACGAACACCCGGATGGCAAACGCCAACAACATAGCGACGATAATGGCTTCGGCATACTCCCGGACGACCGACTTGCGTGCCAGCCGGCCTGTATTCGCTCCAGCGAGTGACACCGCGGCCCCCTCTTCTCCGGCCGGTGAACTGGAGACTTTGTCGAGCTTGGCCTGATTGGGATCTACCGTCATTCATCCCCCACTTTCAGCAGCGCCAAAAACGCTTCCTGTGGGACTTCGACCGCCCCGACGGACTTCATCCGTTTCTTCCCCTCTTTCTGCTTTTCAAGCAGCTTCCGCTTACGGGAGATGTCGCCGCCATAGCATTTGGCAATGACGTTCTTTTTCATCGCCCCGATCGTCTCGCGGGCGATCACCTTGGTTCCGATCGCCGCCTGAATGGCAATTTCGAACATTTGGCGGGGAATCAACTCCTTCATCTTTTCAGCCATCTGCCGGCCGCGCTGAGCCGACCGGTCTTTATGGGTGATGAACGACAGAGCGTCCACTGCTTCGCCGTTGAGCAGGATGTCCAATTTCACCAAATCGGAATCGCGATAGCCGAGCACTTCATAGTCCAGCGAAGCGTAACCCTGCGTGCGGGACTTCAACTTGTCGTAAAAATCCAGGATGACTTCATTAAGCGGTAGCTCATAGCTAATCAGCACACGGGTCGGATCGAGAAACTGAATGCTCCGTTGAATCCCCCGCCGCTCCTGGCACAACTGGAGGATCGCCCCCATGTACCGTTCAGGGGTGATCACGGTGGCCAGGATGAAGGGCTCCTCGAAGGACTGGATGCTGCTGGGAGGCGGCAGCTCGGACGGATTATCGATCTCCAGCACGTCCCCTTTGGTCGTCGTGACCCGATAGACCACCGTGGGTGCCGTGGTGATGAGGGTCAGCCCGTACTCCCGTTCCAACCGCTCCTGGATGATCTCCATATGCAGAAGCCCCAGGAAGCCGCAACGGAATCCAAAACCGAGCGCGAGTGACGACTCGGGCTCATAGACGAACGAGGAATCGTTCAATCGCAACTTGATGAGCGCATCCCGCAGATCTTCGTACTTGGCCGTATCGGTCGAGTACAAACCGCAGAAGACCAACGGCTTCACTTCCTTGTAGCCAGGGAACGGCGTACTCGTCGGGTGCACGGCGTCAGTCAGGGTGTCGCCGATTTTGACATCGGCCACCTCCCGCATATTTGCGCACAAGTATCCGACTTCACCCGTCAGGAGTTGCGTGCCCTTCGTGCGCTTCGGCGAGAACTGTCCCACCTCCATCACCTCGAAGACGCGATCATTCGACATCACCTTGATCTTCATGCCGGGCCGGACGGCGCCATCAATGATACGGGTCAGAACGATGACACCTTGGTAGTTGTCAAACCAGGAGTCGAAGATCAGCGCCTTCAAGGGTGCGTTGGGATCGCCGGAGGGCGGAGGGATGCGGGCGATGATCGCCTCCAGCACTTCGGGGACCCCTTTGCCTTCTTTCGCACTGATGGGCATTGCATCAGTGGCGTCAAGCTGGAGCACTTCAGAGATGGATTGCTTGGTCCCCTCGACATCCGCACTCGCTAGATCGATTTTATTGATGACTGGAATAATGGAAAGGTTGTTGGCCATCGCGAGGTTCACATTGGCGATGGTCTGCGCCTGCACGCCTTGGGTAGCATCGACCAGCAAGAGAGCCCCTTCGCAGGCCGCGAGACTCCGCGAGACTTCATAGGTAAAGTCGACGTGCCCCGGCGTATCGATCAAGTGCAAGGCGTAGGTCTGTCCGTCCTTCGCCCGGTACCGGATGGCTACTGAATGGGCCTTGATCGTGATGCCGCGCTCACGTTCGAGATCCATGGCATCAAGAATCTGCTCTTTGGCCTCTCGGGCGGTGACAGCACCAGTAGCTTCGAGGATCCGGTCAGCGAGGGTTGATTTGCCGTGATCGATATGGGCGATGATAGAGAAATTGCGTATAAGGCTTTGCAAATCCTAGCTCATGTCAGGGAAAAAATCGGTTCATTATAGTAACTGCTCCGGAGGTTGTCAAAGAAATGGCGCACCTCGTATAATCCGCGCGCGTTTCGGACACGCATAGTCTTTCCTCTCACAGCTGACCGATCTCCCGCCATGGCAAAACACACCCGAAGCAAGACCTTAGCTGATTGGGATCGCACCTATATCTGGCATCCCTTCACCCAAATGCAGGAATGGGAGCGGGAAGAACCGCTCATCATCGAGCGCGGCAAAGGGTCATATCTCTATGACACCCATGGCAAGAAATATCTCGACGGCACCTCCTCCATCTGGGTCAACCTCCACGGTCATCGGCATCCTGCGCTCGACCGCGCCCTCATTCGGCAACTGGACAAGATCGCCCATTCAACACTGCTTGGTCTGTCCAATCGCCCGGCAATCGAACTGGCTCGTGAACTGATCCGGATTGCACCAAAAGGACTGCGACGAGTGTTCTACTCCGACAACGGGTCCACGGCCGTTGAGGTGGCGCTGAAAATGGCGGTGCAATACTGGCAGCAACGACATCCCAGTGCCGGTCCGAAGCAGACGTTCCTCCGCCTGAAGCTCGCCTATCATGGAGACACCATTGGAGCCGTGAGCGTCGGCAATATTGAATTATTCCATTCGAGATTTAAGCCGCTCTTGTTTCCTACGGTCGAAGCGGAGCCGCCGTACTGTTATCGCTGCCCGCTCAAGCTCACGTTTCCGTCTTGCCGGCTCGCGTGCACGGATCCCATTGAAGCACTCCTGAAGTCACGTCACCGGGAGCTGGCGGGGTTCATCATCGAGCCGTTGATCCAAGCGGCTGCCGGGATGATCACGCAGCCGCCCGGATTCCTTCAACGTATCCGTGCGCTCTGTACCCGGTACGACGTCTTGCTCATCGCCGACGAAGTGGCGACAGGGTTTGGCCGGACTGGCAAGATGTTCGCCTGCGAACAGGAAGCAGTGACGCCCGACTTAATGGCCGTCAGTAAAGGGCTCACCGGCGGATACATGCCGCTTGCGGCGACGCTGACCACCGATGCCATCTACCAGGCGTTCCTCGGCAAATACGAAGAGTTCAAGACCTTCTTTCATGGGCACAGCTATACGGGCAATCCGCTGGGCTGCGCCGTGGCCTTGGCGAATCTCGCACTTTTTCGGGAGAAGCAGGTGTTGGCTTCACTAGGAAGCAAAATAGGCTACGTCAAGGAGCTGCTCATGCCGCTACGAGCACTGGCTGCTGTAGGCGACATCCGCCAGCAAGGACTCATGATTGCGATCGAGTTGGTCCAAGATCGATCGAGCAAGAGGCCCTATCCGCTCGAATCCAGGATCGGCCATCGCGTCGCGGCGGCCGCCCGGGCACGGGGCCTTCTCATCCGTCCGCTCGGCCATGTCATCGTGTTGCTGCCGCCGCTGTCCGTTTCGCACGTGGAACTGGCAAAGATGGTACGCATCGTGCGCGAAGCAATCGCCGCCGAGACGGAACCGACCGACCAGCAACCAGCCAACGATCCATTGCGACTTTCCCGTCATAAGCGGGGCAGTCTGCCCCAGCAT
>JACVSD010000172.1 GCA_014534095.1 Nitrospiraceae bacterium | reverse complement strand
TCCCGGGATTCGCGCCCCGACTGCGGGGCCAAGAGGAGCGCCGCCACGGCCCCTAGCGCCGCCCCTCCTAGAAATGCCAACAGAACTGCCGCCGATGATTCGCGTTCATCCGCCATTGTGCACTCCTCCCTCAGGTGTCATGCGATCGCGCACCACTTGTGTGACCGCCTTGAATCCGGCCACCAGGCCGGCCATATTGGTCAGCAGCGTGCCGCTCGATCCGCGAACGAAGTGATGAATTTCCTGCACCGATTCACCCACATCTCCAATGGCATGCAGCATGACCGAAGCGTGCTCGACGCCGCCTCGGGCCTGTTCAGCGAGGTCGTTCAAGTTCCGGCTCACGGTGCGCAGTTCGGCGATCAGCGGCGGAAGATCGAGGTTCAATCTCGCAACGAGCGTGTGGGATTCGGCCACGGTGTTCCGGAACTGAATGAGCACGGGCACGAGGTATCCGACCAGTATCGCAAACGCGATGGCGGCCAGAGCAGCCGCCATTTCGACAAACGACATACCGCCCCCTTTTCGCGCAGCCTACCGAACGATCGGCCGCTTGAGATGCCACTGGGTGGACTGCTCATACGCATGGGCGGCCCGCAGCATCGTTTCCTCTTCAAAGGCACGCCCGATAATCTGCAATCCAATCGGGAGGTTTGTTTTGGTCATCCCACATGGCAAGGCAATGGCAGGCAGCCCGGCCAAGTTCACTGAAATCGTGAAGATGTCGGAGAGATACATCTGTAACGGGTCGTCGCTTTTTTCACCAACTTTAAAAGCCGCCGTCGGTGTGACCGGCGTCACAATGAGATCCACTTCCTTGAAGGCCGCCTCAAAGTCCTGGCAAATCAGCGTCCGAACGGCCTGGGCTTTGCTGTAATACGCGTCATAATAGCCGGAGCTGAGCGCATAGGTCCCCAGCATGATTCGGCGCTTCACTTCGGGACCGAATCCTTCCTGCCTCGTTTTCATATAGAGATCCAGCAGGTCTTTGGTGTCCTTGGCTCGCAGACCGAATTTCACGCCATCGTACCGCGCCAGGTTTGAACTCGCTTCTGCGGTGGCCAAGACGTAATAGACCGCGACGGCCGCATCGGTCCGTGGCAAAGCGATTTCTTTGATCTCTCCGCCCAGCCCCTTGAGTTCTTCTATGGCGGCGAGCACCGCCAACTGAACTTCGGGGTCTAGGCCTTCCGCGAAAAATTCCCGCGGCACACCGATCTTAAGCTTTTTCACATCCTTCTTCTTGAGGGCCTTCATGTAATCCGGCACCGCCCGGTCGGCTGATGTGGAATCGAGAGGATCGTGCCCGGCGATCGCGCCCAGGAGGAAAGCCGCGTCAGAAACGGTTTTGGTGATGGGTCCGATCTGGTCCAGGGAAGAGGCGAAGGCAATCAATCCGTACCGTGACACGCGCCCATACGTCGGCTTCAGTCCGACGACACCACAGAAGGCCGCCGGCTGGCGGATCGATCCGCCGGTGTCGGAGCCGAGGGCCGCGACGCACTCGTCGGCCGCCACCGCCGCCGCCGATCCGCCACTCGATCCACCCGGCACACACTGCAGATTCCATGGGTTCCGGCTGGCACCAAAGGCGGAATTTTCGGTGGAGGACCCCATGGCGAACTCATCAAGGTTCGTCTTGCCCAACAAAATATAGTCCTGTGCCCGCAGCCGGGCCACGACCGTGGCATCGTATGGCGGGACAAAATTTTGCAACATGCGGGAACTGCACGTTGTCAGCACTCCGTCGGTACAGAGGTTGTCCTTGAGCGCAAGCGGCATCCCGGTCATCGGCTGCGTCTTGCGCCACCCTTTGAGCTTGTCGTCCAAGGCAGCCGCCCGCGCCAGCGCCGATTCCTTGTCCTGAGTCACATAGGCCTTGACCTTCGGCTCGACCTGACTGATTCGCAGAAAATACGCCCGAACGATCTCGAAGGCGGTCACTTCCCCGGCGGTGAATTTCTTCTGCAGCTCGCACAAGGACAGCTTATGCAGCGCCATCAACGTGTCTCGACGATCCGGTTCTTCTCGTTTACGCGCACGATCTTCGG
>JACVSD010000015.1 GCA_014534095.1 Nitrospiraceae bacterium | reverse complement strand
GCTTTGGAGACCATTCCGTTGCCGGTCGAGCGCCATATTGTCTTGAAGCCGGAGCTCCGTGCCGACCTGGCCGACGGCTACCTCGATGTGGCGCGCCGGATTCTCGTCCTTGGGAGACCGACGGAGACCCGATCCAACGAGCCGATCCAGTGGTTTCGCATCCATCACCGGCATACCGTGCGACCCGACACGATTACCTTCGCCGGCCGCTCGCGCCGCGATGTCCGTGACACCATACGCGAGGTCTTTGCCCGGGTGGATACGTTGAGCCTCGCCGGCGTCGTCATCCATGATCTGGACGGGTATAGGGCGCTGCCTGATTGAACATACGAGCGTCGACAAAGGGCTGGGTGGCCAACGTCCTAGTGCCAGGGGTTATTTGCGAGCGGGGTTTTGTGAATTCGCGTTCGTCTTCGCACGCGATGATGTTTAGATCCCCGATATTGGAAGGTGCAAATGAGTGGGCCTTCCGTTGCCTTTGTTTGACGGCCCTGATTTCGCGCCGTTGTCACGGTCCACGCTCGAATAGCCAGGTTCGAATGGTCGGTAGTGATCATGCCAAGGGGAGGATGACGTGAGGAGAGGGGTGGTTGCCGTCAGTGTCGGTCTAGTGAGCCTGGCCGGGGCCATCGGGTTGGCTCTGCACACTCCCCCTCCGGTCACCGTGTCGGCCAATTACATCGTTCCGGCCGATCACCTGCACGTGTTTCCGAACATCAACGGCCCCACCGCCCCGAGCGTCCTTCCCGTTCCTACCCCAACTGGTTTGGGCCGGTATGGCGTCGGGAGTCCGAGTCGGTTGGCCATTCTGTTGACCGATCGGAAGTCCAACTGGTTGGGACTCGCTCATGGGCTCAAATCTCTGGGCGTGCCGTTCATGGTTACGGAAGACTATCGGGAGGCGCTGCGTCACCGGGTCGTCATGGTCTATCCGACCATCTCGGGGCGTGTGTTGACGGCAGACGCGCTGAAAGGGCTCGCGGCACATCCGCGCGGAGGTGGCACGCTGATCGGGACCGGCATCCTCGGGGGCGGCTTGCAAGAGGTCTTCGGGTTTCAGGACGTGCAGACGTCTCAAGATCACTATGTGATTCGCCTGTCTCAAAAATCTCCGCTGCTCGCGTCATTCACGGATCCTAAGGAGACCGTGATCCGGCTCGGCGATCGATCGAAGCGCGTGCTGCCACTGGGCACCGACACGTTCATACAACCGAAAGAAGAGCCGCTCGCGCGGTATGAGGACGGAAGCGCCGCGATCATCGAGCGGTCGTACGGAACGGGGCATACGTACGGCTTCGGCCTCGATGTCGGGTTTTTGATTCTTAAGGGCCACAATCTTCGTGATGAAGGCATCGCCGAGAGTTATGACAACCGGTTCGAACCGGTCTTGGACGTTGTGCTCCGGCTTCTTCGAGAGATGTATCTGGCGGGGGAACCGGACGCCGCGCTTCTGCATCCCGTGCCCTATCAACGGCGGCTCTCCGTGCTGTTGACGCACGATATCGATGCCCAGGCCTCCATGGGAAATGCCGTGCGCTATGCCGAGTTCGAACGGAGCGAGGACATCGTCGGCACCTACTTCATCCAGACGAAGTACATCAAGGACTTTAACGACGAGATCTTTTTTAACGAGCAGGGTGTTCGCGACATGCGGCACGTGCAGAGGCTTGGTATGGAACTCGCGAGTCACTCGGTGGCGCATTCCAAGGTGTTGTTCGCCTTTCCGCTGGGATCCGGTTCGGAGCAGTATCCTACGTATACGCCCTTCGTCATGGCACGCACCGCCGCCGCCAACGGCAGTATTCTGGGGGAACTGCGCGTGAGCAAGTTTCTCATCGAACAGCTTTCAGGCGGGGCATCCGTGCTGTCCTTTCGCCCCGGTGAGCTGTCTAATCCGAAGGCGTTGCCCGAGGCGTTAATGGCGACCGGCTACAAATATAGTTCCTCAGCGACCGCCAATAATTCGCTGACGCATTTGCCGTATCGATTGATGATGCACCGGGGAGAGGAGACGGAGGCTGACATCTTCGAGTTTCCGGTGACCATCGAAGATGAAGAGTTGCCCGAGATGGGTGCTCGCCTGCCGCAAGCAGTAGAACTGGCGCGAAAAATTGCCCGCTATGGCGGCAGTGTGATCGTGCTGATCCACCCCAATATCCTGGGACACAAGCTCGAGTTTGAAAAGCGCTTTGTCGCGGCGGTCAAGGATATGGCGTGGTTTGCCTCAGTCGGCCAATTCGGCGCCTGGTGGGCGAGTCGCGATGAGGTGGGCGTCGATGTGGCGGTGGATGGGGCGCGCCGGATCCTTCTTTTGGACATTCCGTCACGGCTCGCAGGGCTGACCGTGTCTGTGCCACAGTCCTGGATCCTGCTTCAAGCAGACCAGCCGGGCGCGATCCACAGCCAAGGACCGGGATTCGTAGTGTTGGGAGATGTCACCGGACCGCTCAAGCTGGCGTTCCACAAAGGGCGGACGCCGTCCGGCGCGACGATGTAGCTTACGCAGCATGCCACGTATGGTTGGCGGCGGTACGGAATTTCGCCAACAATGGAGCCACGATCTCCTGCGACTCCAGCGTCGTGAGACTGGTTTGTAGGCGAACGAGCTTCTCGCCCGTCATCGACGGAAGGCTCAGCAGCGCTTCTCCGGCTCGATAGCGCACCCACCACTGCGCATCGTCCAACAGGCCTACCAGGCGTTCCTCGTCCTCCTCCGTGCCCGCCTTGCCGAGCGCAATGACGGCTTGGAGGCGGACGAACCAGGTGACATGTGACAGATGCTGGCGAAGGATCGGCAGATCGGCCGGGTCGCTGCACTCGCCAAAGAGGAACAGGCAGGCGGCTAAGACTTCGTCCGACGGCGTCTGCTCCCGTAGAAACTGACGGAGAACCGGCAGACCGCGCAGGCTTCTGGTAGAGGCGAGGTGCCGGATCAAGCGTGCGCTGATTTCGGGCGGGGCCTGCACGGCCGCGCAGGCAATGGCCTCCGCCGCCAGATCGGGGCCCGCTGCCTTCAGCATGCCGACAATCTTCAAGGGAGACCAGTCTCGGCGGCGGCTGATGACCGGAACCAACAGTGGAATCGCGGCGTGGATGTCGATCTGCAGCAGGGCCTGCCCTGCGACAAAAGAGAGAAAGGCGTTGTCATGACGCAATAGGCCCGCCAACTCCTCCCAGACGGCGCGTTCACGTAGATGGCCGAGTGTGATAATCGCCCAGAGGCGCCGACGCAAAGTCCTTGCCTGTAACAATTCGCGTGCGATGCGGTCAAAATGTAATCGTCTCGCGAGTTCGATGAGCCGAGCTTCGGCGTCTCCCCGGATGGATTCAAAGCAATGGTTCCAGAGAGACAGAAAGATGAGGTGATCCCGCGGGTGGACGGATGGCACGTGCTCGGGTACTTCGATGAGACACTCGGCCAGTACAGGCCGCCAGACTGCTGTCATTCGGCGCGAGCGCCGTTCGGTGCCAAGGCGGAGCACGCGTAAGATCATGATCCATCCGAGCAACAGCAGAATCAACGCGCTGATGCCAACCGTTGTGATGGATGCGAGATGAAGGAGATTGGAATGGTCAACCGGCAACCGTTTCCTTTCCAGTCCTCACGGGGCCTGCTTGAGGAACCGCTGCAGGCGGGTCGTGAGTTCTCGCGGGTTGAAGGGCTTGATGATGTAGTCCTGGGCACCGGCCTCCAGCGCCCGCTGCATGTCACGCTCGGAGGCGTCAGCCGTGAGCATCACCACGGGGACGCCCTGCCAGTGCGGTTTGTGCCGGATATGGCCGAGGATCTGCAGTCCTCCGATGAAGGGCAGCATCATGTCGAGCAGCACGATATCGGGCGGCGGTAGCTCGTCCACCATGGCTTGCATGCGCCGGCCGTCTTCGGCATGAATGATTCGGTAGCCGGCCCGCTCGAGGAGGAATCTAATGAGACTGGCGGTGTCCTCCTCGTCTTCCGCCATCAAGAGGACGGGCCGGCCGTCGCTGAATGCTGACGCAGCCGGTCCCTCGCGACCGTCGCCCTCACCGGTCGTATGTGCCAAAGGTCACCTCAACGCCGGTCAAGTACGCCGCAATTGAGCTCAGCCCGCTCGCCACACCTGTCTCATCGGCGGCCTTGGCGGCCTGCTCAACCTCATTGCCGAGCGTGCTCAAGCCGTCAAAGCCGTAACTGCCGCCCGCCCCTTTGAGGCCGTGAGCCAGACGGCGAATGCTCTCAAAATCCTGCCGGGTCAGCGCGGCTTGCATCGCGGCCAGTTCCTTGCTTCGATTCTCCATGAAGCGCGGGATCATTGGTTCAAACTCCGGTTCAATCGTGACGGTAAAGCGCATGGCGGCCTTCTCGGGGCTCATGAGCGGACCTCCTCCCCCTGCTTCGATTGTGCGAACCGGGTGATCGCCGCCAAGAGTGTTTTTTTCCGGATCGGTTTGGTCATATGGGCGGTGCAGCCGACTTCCAGGCTCTTTTCCACCTCTTCCTGGAACGCGTTCGCGGTGAGCGCGATAATCGGCGTGGGGACGCGTTGGGTCGTTCGCTCCCATTCACGGATTTCCCTTGTCGCTTGATACCCGTCCATCACGGGCATCTGAATATCCATGAAGACCAAATCGTACGTGGCGTTCGTAAACTTGGTGACGGCTTGGAGACCATCCTCGACCGCGTCCACCAGGTAAGGGCCGTCTCGCAAAAACAGTTTGATCACTTCCCGGTTATCCTCCAGATCCTCGGCCAGTAAAATGCGGAATGACCCAGAAGCGGTGCGGGCCGGTGTGCCGACCGGAACGATGGCGGCAGCGGCCGTCGTGCCGGCTCGCGGCGGTAGGGTGTCCATGCTGAGGGGGAGGACATGGTCTGGAAGAGTGTCTTCCGGCGAATGGGCTTACTGATGCAGGCCCGCAGGCCGGCAGCCTTCGCTTGTTCCATCAGATCTTCCCGGTAGTCGGACGTCAGCATAATGGCCGGCACGGCGGACCATTCCGGCATGGCCTGGAGGCGCTTAGCCACTTCGAAGCCGTCCATTCCCGGCATTTGCCCGTCGAGAATGACGAGATGCACGCGTTGCTGATCCGTGTGAAGCCGCCGCAAGAGCGCCAGGGCGGCCGGCCCGTCGGAGGCTTCCAGGGCTTCCCCACCCGCACTGGCCACCATATCACGGACGATTAATCGATTGGTGTCATGGTCGTCCACGATCAGAATGCGTTGCCCGGTCAGACTGAGCGTGGGCGCGGCCGCAGCTTCCGGATTGCGCGCGATCGGCAGCGGGAGCAATACATGGAAGGTGCTGCCGAGTCCTTCAGCACTATCCACCCAAATTCGTCCTCCCATCATTTCGATGAGCTGCTTCGTAATGCCGAGCCCCAAACCTGTGCCTCCGTACCGTCGTGTGGTGGACGAGTCGACCTGAGTGAAGTTTTCGAAGATGAGCTGGTGCTTTTCCTTCGGAATGCCGATCCCGGTATCAATGACTCGCAGATGCAGCAAGTGACGGTCGTTGCTGGCTTCCGGCGCGACATCGATGGTAATGGTTCCTTGTTCGGTGAACTTCACCGCATTGCTGACCAGATTGACCACGATTTGCCTGACACGGGTGGGATCCCCGGTGACGAGCGCGGGCACCGTCGGATGGATGTGCGCGACCACTTCCAAGCCTTTTGCCTGCGCTTTGACGGCGAGCAGTTCCGCCGTTTCCTCGATGAGGTCCGGGAGATGGAAAGCAATCGATTCCAATTCCAGGTGACCGGCTTCAATCTTGGAGAGGTCCAGGATGTCGTTCAACAAATCGAGCAGGGCCAGGGCTGCTCGGTTCAGGCGCCGGAGGTAGTCCGCTTGTGCGTCGGTCAAGGCGGTTTCGACGAGGAGGTCGGTCATCCCGATGATGGCGTTCATCGGCGTCCGAATTTCATGGCTCATGGAGGCGAGAAATTGGCTTTTGGCTTTGGTGGCGGCCAATGCCTGGTCTCGCGCCTGGGCGACCTCCCGGTTGCGGCTTTCCATTTCGAGCGCCGCCTTCGCGAGGGCCTCCTGCGCCAGCTTGGCCTCAGTAATATCGGTAATGGCCCCCGCCATGCGGAGCGCCCGGCCATCGGTCTGGTGGACGGCCTGGCCGCGCGCGCGGAACCACCGATAGGCGCCTGACCGGGTCCGCAAGCGGTACTCGGCGTCATAGGGCGCGCCGCTCTGCAGGTGAGCCGTGAGTTCTTCGCTGACCCGAGCCACATCGTCCGGGTGTACCGGCCCGAGGAAACTGTCGAAGACGTTCGCCATCTCATGATCCTGGTAGCCGAGGAGTTCTTTGTATCGCGGCGAGTAGTACACAGTATTCGTCGGCACATGCCAGTCCCAGATGCCGTCGTTGGACCCTTGGATGGCCAACTGAAATCGTTCTTCGCTGATCCGGAGCGCTTCTTCCGTTTGTTTGCGATCACGGATGTCGGAGAGAAAAGCCGTGAAGGACACTTGCCCGTCGATCGTGAGCGATGTGATGGCGAGTTCGACCGGAAATTCTGCCCCGCTTCGATGCAGGGCCGTGATCTCGGTGCGGGTGTTCACCACTTTGGAATGGCCGGTGGCCAGGACCCTTTGGAGCCCCGCTCGATGGGCTTCGCGATACTGCGGGGGCACGATCAGGGACGCGATTTCTTGGCCGAGCGCTTCGGCGCGGCTCCATCCTAAAATCGTTTCCGCTTGCCGACTCCATTCCGTCACCCGTCCCGAAGAATCCATGCTGATGACCGCATCCAGAGCGGTGTCAATGATGAGTCGGGTGCGAGCCTCGCTCAGTCGCAGCGCTTCTTCTCCAGCCCGTTGCTTCTCCAAACTCTGGCTGAGCGCCCTGGCGCGCCGGACCAGGGCGAGCGCCACAATCAGCATGGCGATTCCCAGCACGCTGAGCATCGCGACGATAATCCGGCGGATCATGACGAACGGTTCATACGCTTCCGCCACGTCGATTTCTGTCGTGAGCCCGATCTGTAACTCGTTATCCCAGGTCCATGCGCCCACCACCGGCACGCCGCGATAATCGCGATAGCCGGCCAAGTCGATCCCTGAGTGCCCAGCTAAAGCGCTCTCCGCCATACGGGTCAGCGGCTGGTCGGTGCGGGACAGGCGGGGACGGAATCCCTCGATCATGTTGCCTCCCGGGTCTCGGCTGTCGAGGCGTAAGGGTCTTACGATCTCCGTCTGTCCCGACGGAAGGAGGCCAATGTCACGGAGTTGCTCAGGGAACCGGCTTTCCGTAAGCAGACGCCCACCCTGTGTAAAGGCATAGGTTTCTCCGGTCGTGCCGATGCGGGCCAACCGGGTCACGTGTGAAAAGTCTTTGGAAGGATCAAGAAGGAACACCAGAACGGCCATAACCGTCCGATCCTCATTGCGGATGGGCGTGGCCACCAACATGGAGGGCGTTTCAGCGGAGCCAGGCAGGCGGTAGTCTGATTCCCGACCGCGGGTCGTCGGGATCAGCGGTCCGAGAGTGGTCGCCCCCGCTAGCGCGGCTGCAATCGTGGCCGGATCCTGCTGGTGCGCATCGATCCCGCCTACAAGGGGATCGATGGAGGCTGCGATCTGCAGGGTATCCGGGGCGAGGACGAGGAAGCCCAGCATGTCGTCGCGCTGCTGCATCGCTGGAGCCAATAGTTTGCGGAGCGTATGCTGGCCGGCGGACCGTCGCAGGGACTCGGGATTCCGTGGCACCCGCAGTTGCGCCGCCACTGTCCGTTTCACTTCTGGGGATTCCGCCCACGCGGCGATCGCTGTCTTGCGGCTGTGCATCCAGGTCTTCAAACCATGTTGCGCCGTGTCCAACACCGTTCGCATTTCGTTGCCTACGCGGGCCCGGAGCCGGGCGTCGATTTGATCGAGGGCGAACCACACGATGAGCGACACGGGCACGAATACGAGCAAGAGCAAGAGGTCCTTTCTGTGACGTGTCATGTCCATGCTTGCCTTCTCCGACTGTATGGCGCTGGAGGTCGCCCGCTATGTGGCGGTGTTGTCTCGATGAGGATGTCGTTCAAAGTCTGTCTTCGGCACGTTTCTCAGAATCTTGAGGGACACAACGGTAGGCAGGGGTATAGAAGGCCGTAGCTTGAGTTTTGGGGGGATGCATTGTAAGGTTGGTTCGCCACCCCGCACCTGCCGAATTCCAAAACAGGAGCCGTATCCGGATGCCACGCGATGAGCGGTTTATTGAGATACAAGAACGGCCACGCCGGCACTGGCGATGGTGGAAGGTGGCGCTGGTCGGAATAGGCGCGGTCGGTCTCGCCGGCGTCACGGCGGTGGGCGCCGTGATCTGGCAGTTTTCACAGGATCTGCCCTCGCTGGACCTTCTGCAAAGTTATCAGCCGAGCTTGGTCACGACCGTGTATGCGGACGACCGGCAACCCATCGGGCAATTCTTTATCGAGCGACGCATTCTGACGCCGCTCGCCGATATCCCTAAAACATTGAAGCAGGCGGTCATTGCCACGGAGGATGTCCGTTTTTTCGAGCATCCCGGTCTCGATTATATTGGCATTCTGCGGGCGGCCTGGACCAATGTCCGGCATGGCGGGCGGAAAGTGGAGGGGGCCAGCACCATCACCCAGCAACTTGCCCGTTCCCTCTTTCTGTCCTCCGAACGATCCTATGATCGCAAGGTCCGTGAGTTGATCCTGGCGTACAAGATGGAAGCGGTGTCCAGCAAAGAACAGATCCTCGAGACCTATCTGAACCAGATCTATTTCGGACAAGGATCCTATGGGGTGGCATCAGCCGCCCAGTCTTATTTTGGCAAAGACGTCACCCGTTTGACGTTGGCTGAGTCGGCGTTCCTGGCCGGCCTCCCCAAATCACCGAACCGGTTTTCACCCTTTACGGCCTATGAACGGGCGAAGAAACGGCAGGAGCACGTTCTGTCGCGTATGGAAGAAGCGGGCTTCATTACGTCGGCCGAGCGTGAAGCCGCCGCGGCGGAGGTGCTGAACTTCCATCGGCCCGGGAGCGAGCATGTCGCTCCGTATTTTGTTGAGCATGTGCGCCAGTTGTTGATGGCGAAGTATGGCGAAGCGATGGTGTACAAGGGCGGTCTGCAGATTTTCACGACGCTGAATGTGCCTATGCAGAAAGCGGCCGAATCCGCCTTTGCCGCCGGCGTGCGGGAATTGGACAAACGGCAGGGGTGGCGCGGACCTCGGCGTAAAATTGATCTCGCCACCCTTCCGGCTCCCGGCTCTTTTCCTCTGGACCATCCGCTGAAGGTCGGCGAGTTTGCAGAAGGCGTTGTCTTAAAGCTCGGCAAAGATCACTATGTGATCCAGGTTGGACCGGTGACGGGCCTACTGGCTTTCGATGACATGGCCTGGGCGAAACGCCAACTCAAAGGGTTGGATCCCGGGGCCGATGTCGTTGTAAACCCCAATCTGAAACAGACGTTGAAGCCGGGGGATGTCGTCGAGGTGGCGGTCAAGAAGATCGTCAAAGATACGGTCTCTTTCACGCTGGAGCAAACACCGATTGTGGAAGGCGGCTTGGTTGCCATCGATCCCGGTTCAGGAGCCATCCGCGCGATGGTTGGCGGCTACGATTTTACGCGTAGCGAGTACAATCGGGCCGTGCAGGCGCATCGGCAACCAGGGTCCGCCTTCAAGCCCGTGATCTATGCGACGGCCATGAGCCAGGGGATGAGTCCGGCGACGCAGATTCTGGATGCGCCGGTCGTCTACGAGCAGGAAGAAGAAGACAAGGTCTGGAAGCCGGAAAATTACGGACGGAAGTTTCATGGCATGGTCAGCCTCCGTGAGGCCCTGACGCATTCCCATAACCTGGCGACGGTCCGGTTGCTCGACAAGGTGGGCATCCGTAATGTGATTGACATGGCCCGCACGATCGGAGTGACGAGTCCGCTCCCCGGTGATCTGTCTCTGGGCCTCGGTTCGTCCTCGATCGGACTCATGGAGTTGACGTCGGTGTATGGCGTGTTCTTGAATAAGGGCACCAGGGTCGATCCGTTCCCCATTACTATGGTGAAAGATAGCACTGGCCGGGTGCTCCAGACCGCGGAACCACAACCTCGCGAAGTCGTCGCCAAAGAAACGGCGTACCTGATTACCAACATGATGGAAGATGTCGTGCAGAAGGGGACCGGCCAAGCAGCGAGGATTTTGAATCGTCCCGTGGCCGGCAAAACCGGCACGACGAACGACTATATCAATGCGTGGTTTATCGGCGGGACGCCGAATCTGGTGGCAGGTGTTTATGTCGGGTTCGATGATCGGCGATCGTTGGGCGAGAGTGAGACCGGGGCTCGGGCGGCGCTGCCCATCTGGATCGCCTTCATGAAACAGGCGCTCAATCAGCTGCCCGTCGTCCCGTTTGAAATTCCCGAGGGCGTCACCTTCGTCAAAGTCGATTCGTCCACCGGCCTCCTGGAATCAGAGCAGGACAGTGAAGCCCAACAGGGGACGGTGGAGCTGTTTGCCAAAGGCAGTGAACCCACGCAGGCGGCGCAACGCCGGCTTGACCCCACCGATTTCTATAAGATGGACCAGATCCCGGAAGGAACTCCCGTCGGCGAGGGAGCGCTCTAGGTGGGCATGCGGTCAGGACTTGGAGTCTTGATATTCCTCATGCCAGGCCATCTGAATGGATTCTAACAGTTTCTCGTTGGACTTCTTCGGGTCGTCCTTAAAACCGGGCAGCGCGATTATCCATGCATGCATATCGGTGAAGCGGATCGTGAGCGGGTCCGCATCCGGATGGGCCTCCACTAAGCGGATCGCGATTTCTTCCTTGTCCTGCCACGTTAGATCCATGAGAACTCCTGGGGGGCAATCCTTTTGTGAGTACGGTCAACTGGGTCCCCGTGTGCTTGCCCGTTAGGTGATTTGGGAGAGCTTCTTATTCTGCAACGCCTCCTTCAGAGACGTGTCCATGAGCACTTCGGCGAGATGATGGGTAGCCGTCTCGAGCTCCGTCATGCGGGTGCGGATGAGTTTGTGATCCGTGTGTGACTTGGCGGCTTGCAGCGCCGTGATCGCGCGCTGTATCGCCTGCTTTTCCGGACCCTCCACGAGATGGCCGCCTTGTTTGAGCGCTTTCTCCGTCGCAGATAAGAGGGCATCGGCTTCCGTTCTCGCCTCAATCAGTTGACGCGCTTTGAGGTCGTCGGCGGCGAACTGGAACGATTCGCCAATCATCCGTTCCACTTCCTCGTCGCTCAGCCCGTAAGATGGCTTGACGGCGATGGATTGCATCTCTCCGGTCCGCACGTCCTTAGCCGACACGTTTAAGATGCCGTTGGCATCGATTAAAAAAGTGACCTCGATGCGCGGGACTCCCGCGGGGAGGGGAGGAATCTTGAGCCTGAACTTCGCCAAGCTACGGTTATCTTTGACCAACTCGCGTTCGCCTTGAAGAATATGGATGTCGACACCGGTTTGGCCGTCGACATAAGTCGTGAACATTTCTTTGGCACTCGCGGGGATTGTGGTGTTCCGCCTGATCAGGCTGCTCATCACTCCACCCATCGTCTCGATTCCAAGTGAGAGGGGCGTGACGTCCAACAACAACATGTCGGTTGTTCCCCCGCTTAGGATATCGGCTTGCACCGCGGCCCCCAACGCCACCACTTCATCGGGATTGAGGTCACAGTGCGGCCGCTTCCCAAACAAGGCCTGCACTCGTTGGCGAACGAGCGGCATGCGCGTCGCCCCGCCGACGAGCACCACTTCGTCGATGTCTCGCGGACTTAGCCCGGCATCTTTCAGTGCCAGCCGGCACGGTCCCATCGTTCGTTCGATCAGTGGTTCGGACAGCGCCTCGAGCTCGGTCCGGGTAAGGACGCGCGAAAAGGGTCCTTTACCTTCAGGAAGGTCGACCCTGATGTCCGTGCTTTCCTTGTCGGACAGCCGGATTTTGGCTTGCTCCGCCTCAAGTCTGACGGCTTGCATATGATCCGGGTAAGCCATCAGATCGATTCCCTGCCGAGTCCGGATGTCGTTGACCACAAGGTCCGTAAGCAGTCGATCGAAGTCGTCGCCTCCTAAATGGGTGTCGCCGTTCGTGGAGAGAACCTCGAAGATGCCGTCTTTGAGCTTGAGGATGGACAAATCAAACGTCCCGCCGCCCAAATCGTATACGGCAATGGTACCCTGGGTGCGCTGCTGCAGCCCATAGGCGAGCGAGGCGGCGGTCGGCTCGTTGATGATACGCAGCACCTCCAGCCCGGCGATCATGCCGGCGTCTTTCGTTGCCTGCCGCTGGCTGTCGTTGAAGTAGGCAGGCACTGTGATGACCGCTTTGGTGATACTTTCACCAAGATGGGCCTCGGCTCGTTGCTTGAGCTCTTTCAAGATCATGGCGGAGATCTGAGGCGGCGAGTAACTTTTTTCACCGAGCCTGATCCGGATCACTCCGCCCTGTTCCGTCAGTGCGTAGGGGAAATAGGCCAATTCATCCTGCACATCGGCTAGCCCCTTGCCCATGAAGCGCTTCACGGAATACACGGTTCGCTCCGGATTTCGGGTCAGATGCTCCTTCGCCGCGTCCCCTACGATCAAGCCGTTATCCGTCAGAGCCACTACGGAGGGCACCATCGCGCGGCCTGCGCGACCCGGTATCACACGGGGTTCGCCCTTTTCCATAAACGCGACGAGGGAATTGGTCGTGCCGAGATCGATACCGACAATACGTGCCATTTTGATTACTCGATTGTTGCAACGAGATCGTTGACGATGTTCTTGACGTAGGTGCGGTTGGAGAGCAGTTCCCGCATACGTTTGAGAACCCGCTCGCGCTCGCGCCGGCTATCGTCGGTCGCTTCCCGGCGGTCTTGAAGGGCATCCCACTCGGTGAAGAGCTGCTGCAATTGGATTTCCATGTCACGTTGACGTTGCTCGAGCGACGTCCGTTCTTGGACGAGTTTCTTGCGAAGCTGTTCCGCCTGTGCTGACTCGCGCTGACTCTCGCGGTAGTCGTCCAATGTCTCCTGGAGATCCAGTATTTGCTCAAAGAGATCGCCCGGCGGGGAGGTCCGAATGTCCTTGACTGATCCAGCTTCCAGGTCGAGCAAGTATTCGGCCCGTTGGATAGGATCACGCAAGGTCCGATAAGCGGTGTTGAGGGTCGCCGCGTTACTCAAGCTGATGGACTGCTCCTCTGGGCTCTTCGCTTGATAAAAGTCGGGATGAAAGGCGCGGCTCAACTGGTAGAACTTCGCCTCCAATTGCTGTAGATCAAGGGCCAGTCGCCGGGGGAATCCGAGACAGGTAAAGTAATCCGTATCCTTGGAAACCGGTTGAACCTTGACACACCGATCACAAAAATACTCGCCCGCGACTTCAGACTGACAGTGCCAGCACATGCTGCGGGCCATTTGCAGTTCGCGGGCACCGGTGCTGTGGGTATGAGGCTCCATGTTTCCTACACTCTTGACCAGGGACCGAGGCAGTTCGGCAAAGCTGCAGGATGGCGGCATGTAGCCGCTAGGCCGAGAATGATTCCCCGCAGCCGCATGTCTTGTTGGCGTTGGGATTGACGAACTTGAAGTTGCCGCCCATGAGATCTTTTTGGAAGTCCAGCTGGGTGCCTTGGAGGTAAATAGCGCTTTTTGCATCGACGATCACCTTCACTCCGTCGAACTCATAGACCTGGTCGTATTGACCAATCTTTTCGTCGAAGTTGAGTGTGTAGCTCAACCCGGAGCAGCCGCCGCCTTTAACTCCCAGCCTGAGTCCTCCGTCGGTGAGGCCCTGGACGTTAATGAGGCGCTTTACTTCCTTCAACGCAGCATCACTGAGCGTGATGACCGGAGCCTGGGTTTCAGTATTCGGGGTCTCCATAAATCCTTCCTCCTACTTCCGTGGCCTTACTTGGTCTCGATCGGCTCCCCGTCGGCCTTCTTTTGGTAGTCGGCCAGAGCGGCTTTGATGGCGTCTTCCGCCAATACCGAACAATGGATCTTGACGGGCGGAAGATTCAGCTCCTGCACAATATCGGTATTCTTGATCTTTTGGGCTTCTTCCAGCGTCTTGCCTTTGAGCCACTCTGTGGCCAGGCTTGAACTGGCGATCGCCGAGCCGCACCCGAATGTCTTGAACTTGGCGTCGACGATGGTGTCATTCTGCACCTTGATCTGCAGCTTCATCACGTCGCCGCACTCAGGGGCGCCGACAATGCCTGTGCCGACATCCGCATCGTCCTTCTTAAAGCTGCCCATGTTCCGGGGATTGTTGAAATGATCGACGACTTTGTCGCTATAGGCCATGGTTATCCTCCTCGTTGGCTATCTTGGTCAGTGGGCCGCCCACTGCACGGATTTCAAATCGATACCTTCCTTTGCCATTTCGTAGAGCGGCGACATATCACGGAGCTTGTTCACGATCTCTATAACCTTCTTAATCGTGTAATCAACTTCCTCATCGGTGTTAAAGCGCCCCAGTCCGAAGCGAATGGAGGAGTGCGCGAGTTCCGTCCCCACTCCCAACGCCCGAAGCACATACGACGGCTCCAAGGTCGCCGACGTACAGGCTGAACCGGACGAGAGGGCAATTTCTTTCATGCCCATGAGCAGGGATTCCCCCTCAACGTAAGCAAACGATATGTTGAGGTTGCCGGGCAACCGGTTCGTCGGATGCCCATTGAGGTAGCTTTCCTCCAAGGCTTTCATGATTTCAGCCTGCATGCGGTCGCGCATGGCGCCCAAACGGGCCGATTCCGCAGGCATCTCCTGCTCACAGAGTTCGCAAGCCTTGCCGAATCCCACGATGAGAGGAACCGGAAGCGTGCCGGATCGCATGCCGCGCTCATGTCCGCCGCCGTCGATCTGCGCGACGATACGCACCCGTGGGTTCTTTTTTCGGACATAGAGGGCGCCGACGCCCTTGGGCCCGTACATTTTATGGGCCGAAAACGACAGGAGATCGATACCCATGTCCTGCACATCGACGGGAATTTTCCCCACGCCTTGGGCGGCGTCGCAATGAAACAGCACGCCCTTCTCCTTCGCGATTTTGCCAATCTCCCGGACCGGATTAATCGTCCCGATCTCATTGTTGGCCAGCATGACGGAAATTAGGATGGTTTTATCGGTAATGGCCTTTCTTACGTCTTCAGGTTGCACCATTCCCTGCTTGTCGACTGGGAGATACGTGACGGTGGCCAGCCCTTTGCCTTCGAGCGCCTTCGCGGTATCGAGGACGGCGCGATGTTCCGTTGAAGAGGTGATGATATGCGTCCCCTTTTCTTTGTACATTTCGAGGACACCCTTGAGCGCCAGATTGTCGGATTCCGTCGCGCCGCTGGTGAAAATGATCTCTTTCGAGTCGGCTTTGATCAGCTTGGCGATCTGTTTTCGCGCGTGCTCCACGGCTTCTTCGGCTGCCCAGCCGAATGCATGGTTGCGGCTGGCGGCGTTCCCAAATTTTTCGACGAAGTAAGGAAGCATCGCCTCCAGCACTCGCGGATCCATGGGAGTGGTTGAGTGATTGTCCAGGAAGATTGGCAGCTTCATCGTGCGACTCCTTGTCCCGTGGAAGACTGAATGGTTATGAGGGGCGTGCCACCCATCATGTCTTGCAGTGTCATATTGTTCAGCAGTTGGTAAATGCTGTCTTGGACCTTGAGCAGCGGTGTGCGGATGTTGCAGTGTTCACGCTGGAGACAGAGGTCTCCCTCTTTCTCATGCGAGCAATCCGTAATTCCCAAGGGGCCTTCTATACCTTCCAGAATTTGAGCGATCGTAATTTCCTGAGCTTTCCGGGCCAGCACATAGCCTCCCTTAGGTCCGTTATGACTTTCAATGAGCCCGTTTTTGGCGAGCGTCTGCAGGACCTTCGCGAGCAGTTCGACGGGAATGTTGTACTCTTCGGCGATCTCTTTGGTATTGACCACGCGGCCGGGGGTGACATCGCCAAACTGAACCGACGCGATATGCTGGAGAGCCATGAGCGCGTAGTCGGCTTTTTTTGATATCTTAAGCATTGCCTATTGCCGATCTGAAAGATCGGAGACTATAATGATCTCCGATCTGGATGGTCGGACTTAAGATAACACGTGGGTTTTCAAGCTGTCAACTTACCGATCCTGTCGGAGTGCGACATTGAAAGGATGGCGACATGGGTGGAACTAATCCATACATTGAAAAGACCGACTACGAGCTTCCAAAAACCGCCTACACGATCACTTATATCGCCCCGGACGGGGACGTAACAAAAGTGGCCGTTGATCCATCCCGAATCCCATATGGTCCCACCGGCCTACCAGGAAGCATCCTCGACGTCGCCATGGGCAATGGCGTGGAATTAGAACACGTGTGCGGAGGCGTGTGTGCCTGCTCCACTTGCCATGTGATCGTGAAGCAGGGACTCGAGAGTTGCAATGAAGGCACTGACGATGAATTCGATCAACTCGAGGAGGCCCCCATGACCACGCTCCAATCGCGACTGGGTTGCCAGTGTGTCCCCAATGGGACAAAAGATATCGTCGTTGAAATCCCCGCCGTCAACAAGAACCTAGTGAAAGAAGGACATTGATCCATAGCCGAGAGGCACGTTCGTTCTTTCCTCATCACACCTCTATCCATGTAGAGCTGCAAGTCCGGCGGCAGTTTTACCTGTGCGCATGTCGGCTGGATCGCGCCTTGTGTACAAGCCTTTTTGCTGCATGCTATAGATACCCCATTGAGTCATCGATGAGAGTGGCATGACGCAGGTTCGCGTACGGTTTGCTCCCAGTCCCACCGGTTTTCTCCACATTGGTGGGGTGCGTACGGCTCTATTCAATTGGTTGTTTGCCCGCCAACATGGTGGAGTCTTCGTTCTCCGCATAGAAGACACTGACCAAAGTCGTTCCACCGACGAATCCATCCAAGCCATCCTTGACGGCATGACATGGATGGGCCTGCAGTGGGACGAGGGTCCGTTCCGGCAGACCGACCGAATGGACGTGTATCGAAGCCATGCCATGGCATTGTTGAAATCGGGAAAGGCCTACTGGTGCGTCTGCACGCCGGATGAGCTCGAGGCCCGGCGGAAGGAAGCAGAAACCAAGGGAGCTTCCCCCCGCTATGATGGCCGCTGCCGTTACTTAGGCCTCATGGATCCTCCCCACGATGCCGCCTTGCGGTTCAAAGCGCCGCACGAAGGCCAGACCGTCGTTGAGGATCTCATTAAAGGGACCATTGTCTTCGACAACCAGGTGCTGGATGATCTGATCATCCTCCGGTCCAACGGCTATCCAACTTATAACTTTTCCGTTGTGGTGGACGATGCGTTGATGGGTATTACACATGTGGTCCGCGGCGATGATCATTTGACCAACACGCCGCGCCAAATCCCCATCTTTGAAGCGCTGGGCTTTCCAGTTCCCCGCTTCGGCCATCTGCCAATGATCCTTGGATCCGATAAGGCCCGACTCTCGAAGAGACATGGAGCCACCTCTATCATGGCGTACCGGGATATGGGTTACTTGCCGGATGCGATGGTGAATTATCTTGTGCGCCTGGGGTGGTCGCATGGGGATCAGGAGCTCTTTACCCGTCAAGAATTGATTGAAAAGTTTTCCTGGAAGAATGTGCAGACCTCACCCGCAGTGTTCAACCCCGATAAGCTCCTCTGGATCAACGCGGAATACATCAAGGCGAGTGCGCCCAGCGAGGTGGCTGAGGCACTCGTACCCCTGTTGGCAGCCGCCGGCTTTAGCGAGGAATTGAAGGCCGTCTCTGGGTCCTGGCTAGCTCAACTCGTGGTGCTGGTGAAGGAACGAACCAAGACGCTCGTAGAGATGGTGGAGTGGGTGAGACCGTATTTTGGACAAGCGACGGCTTTTGAGGAAGCGGCCGCAAGCAAGTATCTCACCCCGGGCGTCGTCCCGCTCTTGAGAAAGCTGGTCTCTCGCTTCGAGGCCTTTCCCGCTTTTTCCAGACAGGAGTGGGAACAAGCTTTCAGGGCCCTGGTCGAAGAAGAGGGCATCAAGATGGGGCAGCTCGCCCAACCGGTCCGCGTCGCCTTAACCGGGCGTACGGCCAGCCCGGGTCTATTTGAAGTCATGGAAGTCTTAGGTCGAGAACGGACGTTGTTCCGCTTGCGGCAAGCTGTGGCTCGAGCGGCGCACGCTCCGGCCAACGCCTAGCGAACACGGCCGATCTTGACGAGGTGGAGATCGTTATATTAGTGTGAGCGCTGGTTGGGGGATCGTCTAGCGGTAGGACGTCAGTCTCTGGATCTGACTACCTAGGTTCGATTCCTAGTCCCCCAGCCAATAACCCATTCCACGCTGATCATCCAGATGAGCTGCTCCGTACCGCGCTGGGGGATCGTCTAGCGGTAGGACGCCGGCCTTTGGAGCCGGCTACCTAGGTTCGATTCCTAGTCCCCCAGCCATATGGCCCCAGGTCCCTACGTCACACATGCTTGAGCGGAAGTGGGATGCTCCTTCCGCACTTCGCTGGGCGGCTCGACCGGCTTCTCCGAGCCGTAACGCCATAGCGCGATCCCGCCGATTAAGCCATTCATATTCGACACGATTGTCACATTGGGCGGAAGCAGGCCCAGGTCTGCCTTTTGCGAGTTTCCGCCACCGATATGAAGACGGGTGAAGTGAAAGATACTTTCGAGTTTTTTCACGTACCGGGACAAGCGCCTGTTCCACTTTTTTTTCCCGACCTTCTGTAAGGCCTTATTCCGAAGGTTATCTTTTCCGATCTCCAGATTCGGTACGAGCCGTCCATCCACGAACAAGGAAGTCCCTACACCCGTCCCCAGCGTCAGGACGAGTTCGACTCCCGTTCCCGAGATCGCGCCGAAGCCCTGTACATCGGCATCATTGGCGACTCGAACCGGCTTTTGCAATCTGGCCTGCAGCACCTCCGCGATATGAAAGTCCTGCCATTCGGGTGCCAAGTTTGGCGCTTGCGTCACAATTCCGTTGATTATGACGCCGGGAAAACCGACCGCCACTCGATCAAAAGATTCGAATTGTTTTGAATGGGCGACCACGACGTCGATGATCTCTCCTGGGCTCCCGGAAGGCGGGGTTTCTCGGCGCACGCGTTGCCCGACTGGCATCCCAAGATCGTTGACCAAAGTTGCTTTGATGCCGGTGGCTCCGACATCGACCACTAATGTTCTGGTCGGCTGTTCATGGGGGTGATGGGCATTGGTCGACCGCGTCGCCCTCACTCTAGTTTTTTTCGTTGCCATGGAGATACCGGGACGTGGTGCGCCATTTGCCTCGGTCCGAGACATGTTGTCCTCTTTGGTGACAGTAAAGGTCGCGTACAGGATCAGAAGAAGGCTCTGTGCCTCTAACGATTTAGGACTGTGCAGGACTTAGGCCAAGAGTACCGGGCTCAAGACATACGACTTGCGCTGGCAGTTAGTCGTCCTGACCGGCTCGGTCTGACTGTTCGTTCTGGGCGCTTGAGGAGGTATCCTCGGAGGAGTCCAGCGTTAAGGACGGACCAGCGATTCGATATTGCTCGGCGGCCCACGTCCCCAAATCCGTGAGTTGGCAGCGTTCGGAACAGAATGGCCGCCAAGGGTTTGCGGCCCAGGCCGTCTGTTGCCTACAAAGCGGACACTTCATGGGGCAAGTCTACCATCATGGGGCGGAACGGAAAAAGATCTATAGATGACCACGTGCTGAATCGCTTTAATTCTGTCGGATGGAAATAGACGAGGCGGCATTCAACAATCGCTGGAGTCGATTTCGATCCAATTCGGCGAGGTCGAGAAATTCCACACCGAACTCCCCATGACGCGCCCACCGGACCGCAGCCGACTGCACGGTGATCGGCGATCCTAATTCCACGGCCCGTATGAGCAGTCTCACTCCGGTCCCTGGAGCGACTGAGACCGAGCTGGTCACGGCACAGCCGCCAGCCGAGACGTCGAAAACCGTGCCTTGCCGGATGTCGGTATTGTGGTTGGTAGAGAAAAATACCGGAAGATCGATGGCGATTCTAGGGTGTTCACGACATTCAATCATAGCGACCTCCGTAGGATGGCTGCTGGCGCCTCTACACTCCAATCCGCGCTCCAATCCGGGTACATGAGCGCAATCGCCACAGTATACTCGAGCCGACGGAGGCCCGCGTGCATTAAGTGCAAATGAGCGCCTGTGGATGAATGGAAAAGGGAGGCGCGGGCGTAGCTCAGCCATGTGCCGCCGGCCGGCGGATGAACGTGCTACCGACTCTGCTGAGCCTTTTCGATCTTCGCCCAGGCGTCTTTGAGCGATACCGTCCGGTTAAAGACCAGCGCCTCTGCGGAAGAATCCTGGTCGACGCAGAAGTATCCTTGACGCTCGAATTGGAACCGTGCGCCCGCTTGAGATTTTGTGAGGCTTGGCTCAACCAGACAGCCGTGAAGGCGCTCGAGCGAATGCGGATTCAGATACTGCGTCCAATCCCCGGTCGGCGGTATTTTGGCAAGATCCGCCGCAAGTAGCGAGCTGTATAGACGGACCTCGGCTTCGAGGGCGTGGCCGGCGGATACCCAATGAATCGTGGCTTTCACTTTGCGTTGTTCCTGTGACGATCCGCTCTTGGTCTCCGGATCATAGGTGCAATGGAGTTCCGTCACGGCGCCGGTCTGTGGATCCTGAGAGACTCCGACGCATTTGATGATGTAGGCATACCGCAGGCGCACTTCACGGCCCGGAGACAGACGGAAAAATTGTTTGGGCGGATCCTCCCTGAAGTCGTCTTGCTCAATGTACAAGACGCGGGAGAACGGCACCCGCCTCGTTCCGGCGGATGGATCTTCAGGATTGTTGATGGCCTCGAGCTCTTCGACTGTGCCTTCAGGATAGTTGTCGATGATGACCTTTAGTGGCCGTAAGACCGCCATGACGCGAGGCGAATGCCGATTCAAATCTTCCCGAATGAAATGTTCCAGTAGCTGCAATTCTACGACGGCGTCCCGCTTGCCGACTCCGATATGGTCGCAGAACGCACGGATGGCCTCGGGAGTATAGCCGCGCCGCCGGAGACCTTTGATGGTAGGCAGGCGGGGGTCGTCCCAGCCCGTCACGAGCTTCTTGGAGACCAGTTCCAGAAGCTTGCGCTTGCTCATGACGGTGAAGGACACATTCAGTCGGGCAAACTCGATCTGCTGCGGGCGATGAAGGGCTTCGCTCTCGGCGACGACCCAGTCATACAGCGGTCGGTGGTCTTCAAATTCCAGGGTGCAGAGCGAATGCGTGATGCCCTCTATGGCGTCTGACAGCGGATGCGCAAAATCGTAGGCGGGATAGATGCACCAGGCCGTGCCGGTCCGGTAATGGGCGGCATGGCGGATGCGGTACAGAACCGGATCCCGGAGGTTCATGTTAGGAGAGGCCATGTCGATCCTCGCGCGCAGGACGTGCGTCCCGTCAGCAAACTTGCCCGCTCGCATGCCTTGAAAAAGATCGAGGTTCTCGGCGACGGACCGGGTTCGGTACGGGCTGTCGCGCCCCGGCTCTGTGAGCGTGCCGCGATGCTGGCGCATCTCCTCGGCGGTGAGACTGTCGACGTAGGCCTTCTCTTTTCGAATCAGGGTTTCGGCAAAGGCGTACAGCTGCTCAAAGTAATCCGAGGCGAAAAACATCTTTCCATACCAATCGAAGCCGAGCCAGCGGACGTCTTCCTGAATGGCCTCGACATACTCGGGCTCTTCGGTTGTAGGATTGGTGTCATCGAAACGCAAATGACAGGCCCCACTCGGGTTTTCAGCCGCGATACCGAAATTCAGACAGATTGATTTGGCATGACCGATATGGAGATACCCGTTTGGTTCCGGAGGGAACCGGGTGACGACACGGCCCTGGTGTTTGCCGGCGGCCCGGTCGGCCGCCACGATGTCGCGGATAAAGTCGGATGGATCCATAGTCGTTGGGCTCGACATAGAAGGGCCACACGTGATGACTCAATGTTGTGCGAATTGTTCTACCACAGACCGGTGCAGCGGAGAAGTGGTGCCGAGCCAGTGGGCCTAGGGTGCAGATTCGGTTTGATGGGTGGGCATCTGAATTACATTAAAGTCCTTCTGCGCGATGAGGTGGCCTTCCATCCGGAGCCGGAACTCGTAACGCCCAGGGGCGGGGAAAATCAATGATGGAATATTGATGCCGAAGTCTGAAATCTGGAGACGATCCGCAATGGTAATGTTCGGCAGGGTTGCTCGGCAGACCAGTTGTTCGTTATTGAGGTAGACGAGATCGATGTCGAAATGATAGGTGCCTTCCGCATCGGTCAAGCAGAAATATAATCCCATCTGTTGGTGTTGGAACGGGAAGGCCACCGCTTGAAGATGGGTAAAGATACCGATGAGGCTCTTTTTTTTGGTCAGGCTGTCTTCGATGACCTGGTCACAAACAAGGAAGGCCTGTATGCTGGGTCTAATGATGTCTGCCATACGAGCATTCTATTGAAACCCCTGCCGATGGCAAAAGGTTCTTCTGTTTCCGCAACGATGAGCCGTTCGAGTGAACGCGAGGACGGGATTAAGCAGGTGCGGTCAAGTCCTGTGGCCAGACAGGCACGTCATCCGAGAACTACGGTGCCTCCACGATTCTCGACAATATCGCCGAACCGCGTCGTCCCGCAGCCGATCCTGCAGTAATGAGGCGTAATTTCGACCGCCGTGCCTTTATGCGAGCAGAAGCGTCCGGCCGTAATAGCAATTCTGTTCTCGGCTGTCACGGTTGCTTCAAAGACGACGGTGTCCGTTCGCTGGTCATGGATGCGGACAGCCGGCGCCTGATCTGGCGCATCGATTCCGATCCCCTGCAGATCAATGGCAAACTGACCTGTCTGGTTCAACACCATCACATTCCGGCGAATATGGGCGACATGTGCACCGGCTTCATTGTAGAGATCGATGGTCGCGTAGAGCACCCCGTCTTTGGCTTCGAGGACGAGTTGCTCCTTTCCATGGATCTTGACCACCCCATTGGTATTGCGAAATCTGTTGGAGCCGATCAAGAGTTCTATTCCAGGTTTGTGTTTCCCGGCAAGCGGACCATCAGGGCCGGGAGCCGGCTCTGATTTTCGTCTTGCAACCGTTTCGTCCATCATTGGGCCCAGTCGTTCCACACTTCTATTGATCCGGGGTCAATTAATGCACAGGCTAGGCCTGTGGCCTTTGCCTGTCAAGGCGGAGTCGGCGCCGGCGGTATGATCGACTCACCAGTTCATTGACTTTCGTGACCATGCCGGTCAGTTGCCGTGACGCAAATATTAGCCCGCACCGCCTGCCGGTCCTGGGGTATGGGGATAGTAATCGTTTCTGAAATTTGTCCTCCTCCTGACGGTCCCGTGGACGGAATTTCTTTCGCGCGTATCCGACCATTGCCGACATCATAATAGATGGTCGTTTTGCTGAGTGCAGTCATAGGGTGTCCGGCCTGATCATGCGTCGGTTCATTGTAAAGCACTGTGACGGTCGGCTTGTCGTGGGTGAGGGTGGCCTGAACCGTGTCAGGGCATCGCTGAAGGGTCGTTGTCGAGCGAGATCGCGGTGCGCAACCACCGGTTGCAAGGCCGACGACGATACACAGACCCATGATGAACACCGTCCGCATGGCCTGCGGGTGACACAGGTGTGTGTCGTCCTGTCGTCGCATCCGCTGCTTATAAACCGACGGGCCAAGGGAAGCAAGGCGAGAGCTTCGCACCGTGACGTCATTGCAAACTAAAAACGCAGTATGCTACGGTCGGACGGTCGGAGACGGATGGTCCCATCGTCTAGCCTGGCCTAGGACGGAGCCCTCTCAAGGCTTAAACACGGGTTCGAATCCCGTTGGGACCACCACAGTGTCTCCTCATGCTACCGCCAATTAGGGACCTTTAGTTCCTTCAACGAGCTGCCCCCGACAATACAT
>JACVSD010000100.1 GCA_014534095.1 Nitrospiraceae bacterium | reverse complement strand
TTGAATGGAAACGAGATCGGCGGCGGCAGCATTCGCAACCATCGCAGTGAGATTCAGCTGAAGATCCTCGATCTCTTGGGCATCCCTAAAGAGCAAGCACATGCGAAGTTCGGATTCCTGCTCGACGCCCTCGACTACGGCGCCCCGCCCCATGGGGGAATCGCTTTTGGCCTTGATCGACTCATTATGCTGCTGGGTGATACCGACTCAATCCGGGATGTCATCGCCTTCCCAAAAACGCAGCGTGCCCAATGTCCGATGACCGAGGCGCCTTCTACCGTCAGCGCGGAGCAGTTGAAGGAGTTACGCATCAAGCTTGATCTCGTCGAGTAGCTGGATGAAGAACCGGTCCGCTGTGTCAGTGAACTTCTAGAGGGCCTGATCTGATGGCGGGCAATACCTTTGGCCGTATCTTCAGCGTCACCTCATTCGGCGAAAGCCATGGGCCCGCCATCGGGTGCGTAGTGGATGGGTGCCCGCCGGGCCTGGCGCTTTCTGTTGAGGACATTCAAAGGGATCTCGACCGGAGAAAGCCGGGTACTTCCCGCCACGTCACTCAGCGCCAGGAATCCGACACGGTCGAGATCCTGTCGGGCCTCTTTGAAGGCCGTACCACCGGCACGCCCATCGCTCTGTTAATCCGCAATGAAGACCAGCGCAGCCGCGATTACGGGAACCTGATCGATACGTTCCGGCCCGGCCACGCCGACTATACCTATTGGCAAAAGTACGGGATCCGTGACCACCGCGGCGGCGGACGGGCTTCCGCGAGAGAAACGGCCGTGCGCGTGGCTGCCGCGGCGATCGCCAGAAAGTGGTTGCGCGAGAAGTATGGGATTCTGATCCGGGGATATCTGAGCCAGCTCGGACCTATTGCCGTGCCCTTCAGGACGTGGGATGCCGTGAGCGGCAATCCGTTCTTTTCGGCGAACGCGGATGTGGTGCCGGATCTGGAATCCTTCATGGACGAGCTGAGAAAAGCCGGAGACTCGGTCGGCGCGAGGATCACCACTGTGGCCGAGTCGGTGCCGGTGGGGTGGGGCGCCCCCGTTTATGGAAAGCTGGATGCCGACCTGGCTGCAGCAATGATGAGCATCAATGCGGTGAAGGCGGTTGAGATTGGGTCCGGTTTCGGGTCGGTGACGCAACGTGGATCCGAGCACGGCGACGAACTGACGCCGGACGGCTTCGTGACCAACCATGCCGGCGGCGTTCTGGGCGGCATTTCAACTGGCCAGGATATCGTCGTCACCATCGGCATCAAGCCCACGTCCAGCATTCGCGTCTCTCGCAGGTCGATCGACAAGCGGGGGAGCCCGACGACCGTTGAAACGAACGGCCGCCATGATCCCTGCGTCGGGATTAGAGCCACGCCTATCGCCGAAGCCATGGTGGCGCTCGTGCTGATGGATCACGCGCTCCTCCACCGTGCCCAGAACGCAGACGTGACCACCAACACGCCGAAGATTGGCGCCTCGGTGAACCGGAGCTCCGCTAAGACGGGAGCCCCCAACGTTTCCTCAAATCCGTCAGGGTAGTCGTGCGAGGGGGGCCTTTTTCCTCGCCGCCACGTAACCTCTATAGAGCCACACCCACACTGGTTACTGACGGCCCAGGCCAAACCTCCTGACCAGTGTATCGTTCCATGGCTATGTCAGATCTTGTGCTGGACATCCAACATGCCACCGTCTATCGGGCTGACACCTGCGTCTTTACCGACTTTTCGTTCGCCTTGCGTCACGGAGAACATGCAGCGATCCTGGGTCCAAACGGGGCGGGTAAGTCGACCCTACTCAGACTTCTAGCGGGCGAAGTGCATCCGCTTCCCTTGGATCAGACGAGGATTCGTCTATTCGAGGAAGAAGGCGGCAACGTATGGGACGTCCGCCGGCGGCTTGGAATCGTGTCTTATGATCTGCAACGGGACTATTTGATCTGTGCGGAGGGCTTGAACGTCGTGCTGTCCGGCTTCTACGCAAGCAACGACACCTACGCGTACCAGACGTTCAGTGACGCGCACATCGCACGCGCATGGGCCGTCATCAAAGAATTGAACATCGAGTCTCTATCACCGCGTCGATATGGTCATCTCTCAGCAGGGGAACAGCGCCGCGTTCTGCTTGCCAGAGCGCTCGTGCATGATCCGCCCGTGTTGATCCTCGACGAACCGACGAGTGGGCTCGATATAAAGGCCGCTTTTCAATACCTAGACCTCTTGCGGGCGCAGATGCACAAAGGGAAGACGGTGCTGCTCGTCACCCACCATCTGCATGAGATACCCCCTGAGATGCAGCGGGTGGTGCTGCTCAAAGAAGGTCGGATCGTAGCCGATGGGCGGAAATTCGAAGTCATGACCTCGGAGCAGATCAGCCGCTTGTATGAGGCACCTGTCACCCTGATTGAATCGAACGGGTGGTACCAAGCTGTTCCCGCGCACTCATCCCGGTCCTAACGTGACTGTGAAGGTAAGATCCGCATCGATGCGGCGGACCTTGACGGCCACCCGCTGACCGGGCGTGGTCCGTTCCATCAAATAGTTCTTCAGATGCGCGGCATCGAGGATTTCGGTGTCATCCACTGCAATGATGAGGTCATGTTTTTGGATCCCAGCGGCTTTGGCCGGGTCGGTCACGTCTTTGACCGCCATGCGCCATCTGGTGCCATCTTTGACGGATGTCAAATGGATGCCCAGCTTCGAGAAGGCCAGCGGTTTTCCGGCGAGGAGCCCGTTCACAATCCGCTCGGCGAACGTCGCTGGGATGGCGAAGGCCATACGGCTACAGTGGGCCTGCGTTTCTTCTTTCTCGGTTTGAATGATCGCATGCATGATGCCGACGATTTCACCTTGACTATTGAACAGGCCACCCCCTGAATTACCGTTACAAGCCGATAGATCGGCTTGAATTAGACGGGTATCGACCGTCTGAAGGAATGTGTTGGTGTTGCCAAGGCGTCCGAATGCCATCGTGGGTCCCCAGCCAAGTGGATAGCCAACCGTAAACACTTCGAGGCCGGGAGTGCTCTCGGATTTTGCAAACCGGGTTCCCGTCGGCAACTTCGGCCGATGCGGCTCAGCCACGCGGTACAGCACCACATCCATGAACGCGCTGTCCCCCACCAGATCAGCGGGGAGTTCATGAAGATCAGCGGTCAGCACCCGGACATGTTTGCGGATGACCGTGCCCATCGTCGGTTCCTGCTTTTCGGCGGCATGGCGGGCGGTGATCACATACCCGTCGCGCAGGTGAACACCGGTTCCTTTCACCGTAATCTTGCCAGGCTTGTCGGGGGTGCGCGGGTCCTGGGTATCCTCGAGAATGCCGACGGTCGCTTGTCTAATGCGCTGGAACGTATCCTGTTCGATGGCCGCCGGCTGTGACACCTCGGCCCTAAGCGGCATGGCACATAGAATGGCCGACCCGGCCAAAGTGGCGGTTAGCATTGTTGTATAGACGGATGCATGATGTGCCCGCATAATTATCCTTTCTACGATGATTCTCTCCACAGTATAGTGCGGTGTGTAGGCTCGAACAGCCAGACCGCGAGCCGTGAGCCTAAGATGACATGCGAGGTGTCGTGATGCCCTGGAGAAGCGTTCGATTCGTGACCGCCCTGCTGACTGCCGGCACGCTGCTGTGCGGTGCGCTTGCGGTAGCCGACGACGACAAAGCGAAGCACTCCGCCGTCGTGGATCAAGTCGGTGCCACAGTCAAAAAGTTGGCAGACAAACTTGGCAAGGAGGTCACGGGTGTGGTCAAAAAGTTGGAAGAAAGTGAAACGCCGAAGAAGGTCGGACGTGAGCTGAAACGGTCGGCCGAATCATTAGGAGAGAAAGCCGAACAAGCCGGGAAAAAACTACACGAGTCGGTTACATCCAAGTAGCACCCTTCCTCCACTTTGCCATATTTCATGCTCATGGCAGTCGGTCTACCTGGATGACACTTAGAGTGCCGTTGCGGCAAAGGTGTCGCAGGCGGTCGGGTCGCCGGAATCGAGACCCCGCCGTAGCCAGCTCTTCCGTTGCTCAGATGAGCCGTGAGTCCAGCTTTCCGGCTGCACATGCCCCCGCGAGAGTTTCTGCAAACGATCATCACCAATGGCGGCTGCTGCTTGCAGCCCTTCTTCAAAATCGCCGGGTTCGATGAGGTGGCGATCCACGTTTGCATGGTGGCCCCAGACACCTGCCAGGCAATCCGCTTGGAGTTCCATGCGAACGGAGAGGCTGTTGGCGTCCGTTTCGGAAGATTGCTGTCGAAGCCGGTGCACTTGCTCCCCAATGCCAAGGAGATGCTGCACGTGATGGCCGACCTCATGCGCAAGGACATAAGCCTGGGCAAAGTCTCCGGCGGCGCCAAGACGTCGAGAGAGTTCATCGAAGAAGGAGAGGTCCAGATACACCTTTTGATCGGCCGGGCAGTAAAAAGGGCCGACGGCCGAAGAAGTCGTTCCGCAGGCCGAGTGCACCACCCCGGTAAAGAGAACCAGCCGGGGATCTTCGTAGGAGCCACCTACTTGGGGGAGGAGCGCTCGCCACGTGTCTTCCGTATCCGCCAGAACAATAGACGCAAACTTGCCAAGTTCGTCTGCCGGCGGGCTGCTTGAGCGCGTTTCCTCTGGAGCTCGGGTCCCTTCTTGCAGACCCTCGACCATTGTGAAGATCGTGAGGGGATTCGTGCCTGTCGCATAACTCACGGCCAGGACGAGGAGAATGCCTCCGATTCCCAACCCGCCTGCTCTGGCCGACCCCAAGCCCCGGCGGTCATCTACATTGCCGCTTTCCCGTCGCTGTCCCAAGCGCATAGAGGTATCGCCCGGCTATTAGGCGTCTTCCTTATCGATCGACTGAATGAACTTATCCGCTTCCACGATAGAGCGGTTCATGTCTTTCACGAGTTGATCGACCTGCGCATCAACTTTCACGAGTTCACCCTTGATCGCGGCAACGGCCCGAGCATTGAGGTTGTGCTTTAAGTACAGCACCTGGTCCTGCAGGGGTTTCAAGACCGGATCAATGCGCTGTTCAGCGCGTTTCATGGCGGCATGCATGTCGTTGTACCGCGCTTTCGTTTGGTTCAACCTCGCTTCGCTTTTTCGACGCAGGTCTTTGCTGGAATACTGGTCGAGCTCCGTGTTCCACTCGGAGAACAGGGCTTTCGCCACACTTTCTACCTCTTTAATTCGTTTTCGCACCGTTTCCGCGCTGGCTTCACTGGCGTGCAGTTCGCCGCTAAGCTTCTCGTAAGTCGCCTCAAGATCGCCGCCTTGATAAGAAACCACTTTGCCGAATGCTTGCAATGCGCTTTGGATGTCTTGTTTCGCTTCCTCCTGCGCATCGCGGGCGGATTTGACCCGGCTGCTGAGCAGGTCCCGTTTCGGGTAACCCAATTGTTCCATGGTGGCCATGTAAGCCCTGTCGCAGGCCGAAAGGATCGGAGACAGCCCAAGCAATATCGTGATCAGCGTGATTCGGATCATCATTCACCTCAAAGACAACAAGCCAGCTGCCTCTTCATCTTACCCGAAGGATTGGATAGGGGAAAGCCAGGATTCTGGGGGAGGCGGATGCGGATTGGCTGGAGGTGGCGGCGGTTAAGCCGACGGGTGCACGATGCCGTTGGAGGCATCGTGCACGCGAAGCGTCATGGAGCGACGGCGCCGTTCGTCAGCGTGCTGGTGACCTGCTGAAGATCCTTCGGATAGAGGATGATCTCGATTCGGCGATTGGCGCTGCGGCCTTCATCGGTCTCATTGCTGGCGACCGGATGCGTTTCCGCATAGCCCACGGCAGAGAGGTATTGTCGATCCACGCCGCCCTGATCGATGAGATAGCGCACCACTGTAGTGGCACGCGCCGTTGATAGTTCCCAGTTGGTTTTAAACCGGTCTTGGAGCTTGATGCTGATCGGCACGTTGTCCGTATGACCTTCGATCCTGATCTGTTTGTCGGTCACGGTCTTCAGTACATCACCAACCTGCTTCAGGACTTTGATGCCGGCCGGCTTGATCTGCGCCTGACCGGAATCAAACAGGACCCGGTCGACCATGTTGATCGTCAAGCGGTCCCGTACTTGTTGAATCGTGATGGTGCCTTTGGCAATTTCGTCCTGCAGGGAACGTGACAACTCTTGCTGCGTGCGCGTTAACCGTTTGATTTCTTCTTCCTTCGCCGCCCGCTCTTGTTCGAGGCGGGCCTTCTCGGCTTCCTCGAGTTTGAGCCGCTGCCGCTCATGTTCAAGGCTGGCGGCCAGTTGCGATTGCGCCTCGCGAAGCCGGTCTTGCTCCTGGGCGAGGCGGGCTTTTTCGGCTTCTTCCAGTTTGAGCCGCTGCCGCTCCTGTTCGAGGCTGGCGGCTAGTTGCGACTGCGCTTCCCGAAGCCGATCGTGCTCCTGGGCGAGGCGGGCTTTCTCGGCTTCCTCCAGTTTGAGCCGCTGCCGCTCCTGCTCAAGGTTAGCGGCCAGTTGCGATTGCGCCTCGCGAAGCCGGTCTTGCTCCTGCGCGAGGCGGGCCTTTTCGGCTTCCTCCAGTTTGAGCCGCTGCCGCTCCTGCTCAAGGTTAGCGGCCAGTTGCGATTGCGCCTCGCGAAGCCGGTCTTGCTCC
>JACVSD010000034.1 GCA_014534095.1 Nitrospiraceae bacterium | reverse complement strand
CCTATGAAGTCCTTGAGAGACCTGGAAACCTGACCTCCTGATATCGGCGCGCAATGTACTGCACAGCGCATAGCGTGTTAGCTAGTAAACCCTCTAGTTCGCCCTGGTAGCCAGGCAGCACAGCACGGATCAGCCACAGGCTAGGGACCCACCGAGATCAGAAACATCAGTGCTTCGCTCGAGTGCGGGCGAACACTTCTCACAGCGCCTCGGCTCCGGTCGTGCGACCAGGGATCTCCTAGATGGCGCTCGTCTGATCTACGGATCTATAAGAACACTTCAGTGCGGAGCGGCCCACGGCGACGTCACCATCGCTCCAAGATCGGCACGCCATGCAGGGCACGGTGGCAGGACCGAGAGGACTGGTAGGCCGAGCAGGGATTAACCATGCAATAGCGACTTACACTGTCTGTCTGAAGCGAGGACTGAGAGCCCTGCATAACTGTGCGGTCGCACCGAGTTTAGGGCCTAAGAGAAGGTTCCCGCTCGGTACCAGAGAGCATGGCAATGGCAATGCCTAGTCCATGCGGGTGGATAACAAAACGTTTGTCATGTACAAGCGGATGGATAAAAGACAGTGCTTTGGGTTCGCCAGAGCGACACAAGTTCCTCCCTTCTTCCTTCTGGTTCACCGAGTAGGACGCATCACTCTGTCTAGCGGTCTCAATCTGGCGACACCACCATTATCTGTCATGCTCCTCTTACTGATCGTCTTACTGCAGTTCCTGTCACCTTCTCATGTCCTCGCTGAAATGTTCGCCGGGAGGGTGGTCGCGGCGGTGGACGGCGATACCATCGAAGTACTCCTCGCCCGGCGTCTGGAACGGATTGAACTCCATGGCATCGATTGCCCCGAGAAAGGTCAGCCCTTTGGCCGGCAGGCGAAAGACGCCACATCCGACTTGACCGTTGGCAAACAGGTCGCGATAGTGAAACGTGCAAGGGACAGGGACCAGCACATCGTTGCCGATGTGTTGTTGCCGGATGGCAGAAATCTGAATCAGAAGCTCGTGCTCAATGGCTGGTGCTGGTGGTCGCGCAACTATGCGCCGAAAGACATGGCGCTCCGGCAAGCCGAGGAAGTGGCCAAAGTCACCAAGAAGGGGTTATGGGCTAACCCGGATCCAGTTCCCCCGTGGGTGTACCGGCGAATCCGTCCCTGGGTACAGCGGTAACGTGCCATCGAGCCGTATAACATGAGCGCCCGTCAGCACCATGTCGCGCAGAGCACGAATGACGGTCGTTTCGGACCACGCACGGAATCAAAGGCCGTAAACATCATCATCATAAACCGTAACGCCGCACGTCTGCTCTCGGTCGCGTTGCAATGCTTCTACAATAGGGCACGCTCCACTGTTCCCGGCTGGAACGGCGAACCGCCAGTGGCTACCGGGACTACTGCCTCCTCATCTGTTGACGGCTGACTCTTACGGCCCGATGCCAGAGAAAGCCCTGGATCACCTCAGCGTTCCGTCATTGGGAGCGGTTAGTGCGACGTATTCGACAACTCCCGCGCAACCAGGCCCCTTCATCGCCGGGCCTGTTCCGTATGATCGCCTGGATAATCTGACATTCAATGAGTTGCGTGTGAGAAGGAGTGGGGTGAGTGACGGGTTTCGAACCCGCGACCTCCGGATCCACAATCCGGCGCTCTAACCAGCTGAGCTACACCCACCACGATGGGCGAGAAAAGAAAGCGGATCTTAGCAAAGGTGCGATCGTAGCCGCAACAGCAGGCTAGACGCGACGCGCATCAAAGGCGGCCTGCATTTCCGCCACGATGTCGGTCACAGTCGCGATAGGGTCTGCCGCGTCGCGAATGGGCCGGCCGATGACGAGATAATCAGCGCCGGCGGCGATGGTTTGGGTCGGTGTCGTGGCCCGCGCATGATCGTCCACCCCCTTACCGGCCGGCCGCACGCCCGGGGTCACGATTAAGAACCGCGGACCCACCTTCTGACGGATGGCGGCCGGTTCCTCTCCAGAGGCTACCACGCCGTCACAGCCCACTTCCGAGGCCAGCAGTGCACGTGCCGTGACCAAATCCTGGACGCTTCGTTGAACGCCCATTTCACGCAAATCATGGCTATCGAAATTGGTCAGCACCGTAACGGCCAACAACTTGAGCGACGACCCTTCGCGGCCTTGGACGGCGGCACTGAGCGCCTTGCGGTTGGCATGGACAGTCAAGAACTCTACCCCCATGGCGGCCACCCGCGCCGTCGCCCGGCGGACTGTTTCTTCAATATCCAGAAACTTGAGGTCGAGGAACACCCGCATGCCGCGTTCCACGACTCGCTTGATCATTTCGGGTCCCGCCGCCGTGTATAGTTCGAGTCCGACTTTGACAAAAGAGACCTGTCCCTGCAGTCGGTCCAGCAACCGGTCGGCCTCGACAACCGACGGCACATCCAGCGCTAAAATAAGTCGGTCTCGCGCAATGATCTTCACCATGTCGGGTCTCCTCGCCGGGCTATTCCTTGACGATCAACAAGGCACTATGGTACATGTCACCTTCTTTCGAGGAGGAATGTACGATGCCTGTGATTCATAAGTCCACTATTCGAAGCGCCCGCCAGGCCCAACGGCGGCATGACCGCAACCGGGCCACGATCAATTCAGTGAAGACGCTGATCAAGAAAGTTCAGTCGGCGGTGACGGAGAAGAAGGCCGATGAGGCGCAGACGTTTTTGCGCGAAGCCTCGTCCGCCATCCGGAAAGCCGTGTCCAAGGGTGCCTTGAAGCCGAATACCGGTTCTCGCCGCATTTCCCGCCTGACGCTGCGCGTCAACGGCCTGTCGAATCCCCCCGCCTAATCGTCCGCACGTTCGATACCACTCGCGTCGCACCGCGTCCTGCCGATGCAGGCGGTCGACGCGTTGACTCGCGGGTCGTCTGACCTGACACCGTGCCGCAAAGACGAAGAAGCAGTCGTTCGAGCACCATTTTAGGACGATTGCTGCCCGCTCCTTTGAGCTGAGCGTCAGCCTGAAGAAACAGGTGGAGCGCCAGTTGCAAATGTTCGTCTGAAAATCGCCCCAGGAAGGTCCGGACCTTGGCGGGATCCATCCGAAGCGTCCGGGCCGCCTCACCGTCTCGGCCGCCCTCGCGTACCAGTTCCTTCACTTTCCACAGGCGGCGATATTGCCAGGCAAGCGATCCGAGGATACGCAGCGGAGCCTCGCCCGCTTCAAGGTTTCTTGCGAGGATGGACAAGGCCCTTCCACGACTGCTCTCCGCCACGGCGAGGGTCAAGTCGAACACCGAGGCACCCGGTTCCATCCCTCGCAGCAGGTACACATCCGCTGCCGTCACGGGACGCCCGGAAGCCGCATACGACGCCAGTTTCTCCAGTTCTCGGCGAATGCCGTAGAGCGATCCGCCGCTCATTTCCTTTAAGAGGTGACGGGCCTCGGGGTCGAGACGCACATTCAACTGCTCGGCTTCCTGCGCGATCCATGGGAGTACTTGCGGTTCGCGAAGCGGCGCGCAATCCACCACCACCCCGGCACGGGCCATAGTCTGCGAAAGTTTCAGCCGGCCATCGAGCTTGGCACTCACGAACGCAAGGGTAGTGGCGTCCATCGGGCTGGCCAGATAGTTCAGAAGAGGCTCACCATCGCGAGCGGATAATTTCTCAGCCGTCTTCACGATGACCAGCCGGCGTTCCGCAAACACCGGCACTTCCGAGGCACAGGTCACAATGTCGGCGCCACTCGCTTCGTCCCCGTAGAACACGTCGCAATTGAAATCCTGATTGTCTCCCAACACCGCCGCTTTCAACGCCCCCACGGCGCGATCGCGCAAGAGATCCTCTTCTCCCACGATCAGATACACCGGAGCGAGAGGCTGCTGCCGTAACATGGCTTCGAACTGCAAGGAAGGAAGACTCGCCGCCATAGACTGGTTTCCGATAATTATTGTGCGGCAGGCGTCGCGGTAGCAGACGCCCGGGTCGGTTTGGCGAGCCCGCCGGACTCGACATACAACAGAAAACGAGCCGCCAAATCGGACGCCGCAAATTGCCCGGCCTGTTCCATGGCTCGGTTCTGTAGCGCCCGATTGAACTGAAGATCCGGCGTAATGAAGAACTCGGACGCTCCCTTCGCCGTTTGCACCCAGACCGGCTTTTTGGTCCTCGTTTCCTCCACCTTCACCAGCACGATGACTTCCGTGCGGCTTTCCAACGTCCTGGTTTGCGTAAAGCTGAGCGTCGGCACGATCACGGACAGAATCTGACCGGTCAGCACCAAATCAGCCGCTTCGGAATCCGGCACCACCTGCGCCCCGCTTCCCGTTGCAAACTCATGGCGCAGATAGTTCGTATACCGGGTCTCGAGATTAGGTTCAAAACTCCGATTTTCCAACGTTCGAATGATGAGACGGGGCGGCGGCTGAGAGGCGGAGGCGGATGCCGTGGATGCTCCACCGATGGTCGGACCGGCTCCCTCCACCCGAAACTGATAGCCGCAACCAGCCAGAAGCCCGCAAATCAGGACCGCAGAAAGCTGTAACGCCCGCCTGGCCGCCATCATGCCGTCGCCGAACTGAGTGCAGGTTCACGGAACTGTGCTTCGTTTTGCACTCGATCCCTCATTACTCCGACACCGCTCATCGACACGAGCGCACTACACGACGAAGTTCATCAGTTTCTTGTCGACGTAAATCACCTTCTTCGGCTCTTTGCCCTGCAGCCACTCGGCCACTTGCTCACGGGCGAGCCGCTCCACCAGTTCGCGCGGCGCCTCATGGGCGACATCGACCTTGCTGCGCAACTTGCCATTGATTTGAACGGGGATCGTGAGCCGTTCGCTGACGGTGAGCGCGGGGTCGAAGACTGGCCAAGGCTGCTGTCCCACGCTGGGCCGGTGGCCGAGAATGGTCCAGAGTTCTTCAGAGACATGCGGCGCAAAGGGCGCCAGCAGCAACACGAACGGCTCGATCACGGATCGCGACCGCTGCTCGGCTTTAGTCATTTCATTGGTAAAGACCATCATTTGGGCAATCGCCGTATTGAAGCGCAGTTCTTCGATATCTTCCGTCACCTTCTTGATCGTCTGATGGAGCAAGCGTTGATGATCGAGGCTGGGGGCTCCGGATACAATGGCACTCGAGACACGACCTTCCTCATTCACCATCAGACGCCAGGTGCGCTCCAGAAAACGGGTGATGCCTTCCACGCCTCTGGTGCTCCACGGCTTCATGGCTTCTAGGGGGCCCATAAACATCTCGTAGAGCCGCACCGCATCGGCGCCGAACTGATCCATCATTTCGTCAGGATTGACCACGTTGCCGCGCGACTTCGACATCTTCTGGTTATCTTCACCCAACACGATGCCTTGATGGACCAGTTTCTTGAACGGCTCAAGGGTACTGACCACCCCGATGTCGTAGAGGACCTTGTGCCAAAACCGCGCATAGAGCAAATGCAGCACGGCATGTTCACTGCCGCCGATATAGAGATCGACCGGCATCCAATACCGTTCCTTTTCCGGATCGACGAGCTGCCGGGCATTCTTCGGATCGATGAATCTCAAGTAATACCAGCAGGAGCCGGCCCATTGCGGCATCGTGTTCGTTTCGCGCCGCGCCGGCTTCCCGGTTGAGATCTCCGTCGTCGCGAGCCAGGTCTCCAAGTTGGCCAGCGGGCTTTCGCCATTGCCTGACGGCTTGAAGTCCTTCGTCTCCGGAAGGACGAGCGGCAACTGTTCCTCCGGGAGCGGACGCACCTCCCCCTCCACCCAATTGATCGGAAAGGGCTCTCCCCAATATCGTTGCCGCGCAAACAGCCAATCGCGGAGCTTATAGCTGACAGCCCTGGCTCCCTTGCCACGCTTCGCCAGCCAGTCGGTGATTTTCGGAATGGCTTCGGAGGGCGTCAGCCCGTTCAAGGAAAGACTCCCGTCAGGGGTCGCCGAATTGATGACGGTCCCGCGATCGGTGTTCGTAAAAGCGGCCTCCGCAACATGGCCTCCGGCGATGACCTCGCGCACCGGCAAATGATAGTGCCGGGCAAACGCCCAATCGCGCTCGTCATGCGCGGGCACCGCCATGATGGCCCCCGTGCCATAACTCATGAGCACATAATCGGCAATCCAGATGGGCAACCGTTCGCCGTTGACCGGATTGACGGCATAGCCTCCCGTAAACACTCCGGTCTTGTCCTTTTCCAGTTCCTGCCGTTGCAAATCGCTTTTCCGCGCGGTCGTCTCGCGGTAGGCGGCCACGGCAGGCCGCTGGTCCGGGCTGGCGACCACATCGACCAACGGGTGCTCCGGAGCCAACACCATGTAGGTGGCGCCAAAGAGCGTATCCGGCCTCGTCGTGAACACCCGGATGGCGCCGTGGGTCTCAGCCAGCCGAAAGTCGATTTCCGCGCCGATCGATCGCCCGATCCAATTCTTCTGCATCTCCAACGTGCTGGCCGGCCATTCGACCAGTTTCAAATCCTCCAGCAGTCGATCGGCATAGGCGGTAATCTTGAGCATCCACTGCCGCATGGGCTTGCGGACTACGTCGAAGCCGCCCACTTCACTCTTACCGTCGACGATTTCCTCGTTGGCCAGGACCGTGCCCAGCGCCGGGCACCAGTTCACCGGCACCTCGGCGACATAGGCTAAGTCCCTCTTGAAGAGTTGCAAGAAGATCCACTGCGTCCAACGGTAATAGTCTGGATCTGTCGTGCTGAGTTCCCGCTCCCAATCGTAGGAAAGGCCCACCCGTTTCATTTGGCGTTTGAACGTGGCGATGTTTTGAGCGGTCGTGATGGCGGGATGCACCCCGGTCCTCACGGCATATTGTTCAGCCGGCAGGCCGAAGGCGTCCCACCCCATTGGATGCAGCACATTGAACCCCCGCATCCGCTTGTAGCGGGACACGATATCCGTGGCCGTGTACCCTTCCAGATGTCCGACGTGGAGACCCGACCCCGAGGGATAGGGAAACATATCGAGGCAGTAGAATTTGGGCTTGGACGGATCGTTCACCGCCCGAAACGGCCGGTGCTCATCCCAGTAAGCCTGCCACTTCGTCTCGATGGCGTGGTGATCGTAGGTTTTGTTCATACTCTTATCGCCACAAAAATAACGGAGGACTCTAACACAGGCCCCCAGGGGCCACAAGATTCCGAGCCTCCGCTCCGAAGGTCTTGTATACTGCGCGCGATGGGACTGTACGGGCGATATGTCTTCCCTCGCCTCATGGAATGGATCATGGCCGGCGAAGAGTTCCGCGGCCTCAGGAGCGAGTGGCTGGCACAAGCCCGGGGTGAAGTCCTCGAACTTGGTATCGGCACGGGCTTGAACCTCCCATTCTATCCGAACACCATCGTGCAGTTGCATGCCGTGGACCCGGTCCAACTTCTTCCACAGGTGATGGCACAACGTCGCGCCACGCTTCCGTTTCCCGTCGTGATTGACTCTGTCACCGCTGAGAGGCTTCCGTACCGCCCGCAAACCTTTGATACGGTCGTGAGCACCTGGACCTTGTGCTCGATCCCGGACCCGGTCAAAGCCCTCGAAGAAGTCCGCCGAGTCCTAAAACCGGATGGCCGGTTCCTGTTTCTGGAGCACGGCAGAAGTGACGATCCCATAATCGCGCGCTGGCAGGATCGTCTCAACCCCATTCAAAACATCCTCGGCTGCGGCTGCCATCTGAACCGGCAGATTGATCGGCTCCTCGACCAGGCACGGCTGATGACCGTCCGGCTGGATCGATTTCACATGCAGAGCGTGCCGAGATTGGGCGGTGAAATGTATCGGGGTGTCGCCGTCTCATCCTAAGAGAAGAGCGCGGCCGCTAGGCCACCGATCGTTCATCGAGCAGTGCGGAAAACCCTGTGACGGAACGGAACCTGGTCAGAGGAGCGGGCGGAAGCTGCGAGCTCGATTTGGCGCTGTGGATCAGATGCGCCACACCAAACTGCTGCGCGGCGATCAAGCAGCCTTCATCATCGTCCATGAAAAAAGAGCGGCTTGGCTCAAACTTCAACAAGCGCTGACAGGCCGGCCAATACTCCGGGCGCATCTTCAAGTATCCCACCTCGAAGGCATCGACGATGCGATCGACGTGGCGATCGAGTCCCGTCTTCGCGGCTTTGAGGGAGATGCCGGCGGCGTGCGCATTGGTAACGATGGTAATCCGCTTGCCGAGCCGTCGAAGGAAACGCAAGAATTCCTCCGCTCCGGGCAGAAAGCCGATCAAGTGTTCCAATTCCTTGTGCAGGGCCACCACGTCGAGACCCACACGGTCGCTCCAATAGTGAAGATCAGTCCAGGCAAGCTCTCCCTCGACTGAGCGGTACATCGCCATCAACCGCTCACGTGCCGTCTCAAACGGCAGGCCGTGTAGTGCGGCATACCGGCGGGGCAATTCCTCTTCAAAAAAATGGTTATCGAAATGCCGGTCCAACAAGGTGCCGTCCATGTCGAGCAACACATCGTCGACCTCGTTCCAATCTACACAGCATGCCGTCATAGCGGCGAGTGTACCGCACGCTGGTTGTCTTTGCCAAAAATCCTGTGTTACGGTCCACGCCTACATGAAACACACCCGCGACTCCCCGACCACCACCGCGACGCTGCCCTACTCCTCCGACGCGCCCATGCCGCTGGTGGCGATCATCGGGAGGCCCAACGTCGGCAAATCGACGCTCTTCAATAAAATCCTGGGCGTCAAGACGGCGATCGTCGATGACGTCGCCGGGGTCACGCGCGACCGGAATTACGCAGATGCATCTTATCGGAACCGCAAATTCCGGCTGGTCGATACGGGAGGGCTGGAACCGTCGGCCTCTGACGGGATGCTGGCGCTGATTCGACGCCAATCCGAACTGGCGATTGCCGAAGCGGATATCTTGATGTTCGTCATGGATGGCAGGTCCGGGCTCATGCCGGCTGATCAAGAAGTCGTCCGGCTACTGCGGGGCACGACCAAACCGGTGTTTTTTGTCGTCAATAAGATTGACACCCCCAAAGCCGAACCGCTCGTCGCAGAGTTCTACCGGCTCGGTAAAGATGACCTGTATCCGGTTTCGGCCGAGCACGGCATCGGCGTCTCCGACTTGCTCGACGCACTCTATCCCTTGCTGCCGGCGGCCGACGAAGCGGCTGAATTGACCCCACTTCCCCGCATCGCCATCGTAGGCCGTCCGAACGTCGGCAAATCCACACTCGTCAATGCGGTGCTCGGCGAAGAGCGCGTGGTGGTCAGCGATATCCCCGGCACCACACGAGATCCGATTGATTCCTTGGTGACCTATGACGGGCAACGCTATATCTTCACGGACACGGCCGGTATCCGAAGGCGGGGACGGATCGATGCCGGCATCGAAGGCTATAGCGTGATGCGTTCACTTCGCGCGATCGGCCGATCCGACGTCGCAGTCCTCTTATTGGACGGAGAAGAGGGCGTCACGGAGCAGGACACCAAGATTGCCGGCGCTATTCTGAAGCAGGGGCGTGCCTGCCTGCTCTTGGTCAACAAATGGGATCTTCGTACCGGTGATGCGGCGGCGAGGGAGGCATACGAACTGGAACTCCACCGCCGGTTCCCGTTCCTGACGTGGGCCCCGGTGTTATACGGCTCGGCGCTGAAGCCCGAGTCGCTTCGGCAGTTATTCCCGACGATCAATCAGGTGCACGGGATGTTTACTAAGCGCATTCCCACCGGAACCTTGAATACCTGGCTACAAACCATTCTAAGTACGCACCCCCTGCCGGTCCGCAAAGGCAAGCCCACCAAGGTGACGAAGTCGGCATTCATGACCCAGGTCGCGACGAAACCACCGGTGTTCGCCTTGTTTGTCGGGCATCCGCAAGATATTACCCCCGCCTATATGCGGTTCCTTGAAAATCAGCTTCGCGAGAGCTACAGCTTTACCGGAACGCCCATGCGTTTGCTCGCGCGAAAAAAATGACGGGTCGTTTTACCTGCTCTCCGTCGTGGGGAGGCGGTTGACCTCTCTGGGAGGCCCATGTTATTCGCTTATGACCGTGACGAGACATCAAACCCGTTGCACGAATCACCTCGTCAACCACTCCAAACTTCGCGACGTGACCATTCAATGTTGAGCACGGCATTCCATCGACGGTGGTTGGTCAGCCTGTGCCTCGTGGTGGCGACCTGCATCGTCACCCTCTCGTCCTCCGGTTTCACGGCCGAGGAGCCGACTCCTCCCGAACCTCCCGACGGCACGTCCTCCCCGGCTGACACTTCACCGGCTGACACTTCCCTAGCTGGGACCTCCCAGGACGGCACCTCCCCGGAAGGCACGTCCTCGGCGGGGACCTCCTCGGAAAGCACTTCCTCGGACGGCGCATCCTCCGCGGACTCCACTTCCTCCGACGTCACCACGGCGGCGCCTACCGAAGTCAATCCGTCCATCGTACTCAAGGGAGCCATCTGGCGCACCAAGCCCGGCATTGTCTTTCTCAGGACCCCGGTCGGCTTGCTGACCCTCAGTTCCAAGACCACATTGAAGGACTTGCGCGCCTCCCAAGAAGTGACCTTCTTCGTCCACGGCGCCGATGTCGCCGTCGACATCCGCAAGCGGACCGACGGGGCGCTCGTGCACCGTTATCTCAGCGGGCCTCTAAAATCAGGGGACCGGGACGGGAAAACCGTGCGGCGATGGACTCCCGAAGGAGAAAAGTCGTTCCACTATGGACCTCACGCTAAAGCGTTGGACGCGCGGCATGACGGCGACTTGGTCACTCTCGAAGCCGACGACGCCGACACCATCGTCGGATTGCGCGACCTGCAATTCGATCTGCAAGTGGGCCAACTGCCCCCGGGCGACTCGGACACCCATCTCTTGCTGAGTGGGACGGTGTCCAAGCTTAAATCCAATTTCATCTTCTTCCGCACGCCGATCGGCATCGTGAATGTGAATGCAAAGATCGGGATCAAAAACGCGAAGGTCGGACAGGTCATGACCTTGCACATCCATAACCGCCATATGGTGGCGGATCTTGGTTCCGCGCAAGCTGTCGCTCCGGCGCGCCGCTTCGTAACTGGCCCACTACACTTCGCGACATCGGAGCACAGCAGCGTGACGCTGTGGACGCCGGACGGGGAACAGATCTATCCCACTGACAGGGGCAAAGTTGCCCTGACCGGGCTCCGGGAAGGTCACCCCATCACGGTGGAGTTGAACAGCGAAGGCAGCGTGGTTGCCTTTCATCGATTCAAGTAAACTCACCACCGCCCTGTCAGGTTCCTTGACTCTCTTTTCCGTCCCTCCGTAGACTCGGCGGATGAGCGCTCTGCCCCCGGTCCATCAACCTGAACGGCCCCTCGCATCACCCACGCCGGAGTACTTTGACAAGCTGTATCGCGACCATGTCGATCGCCTCTACCGCTTCGCCAACCGTCTGTGCGGTGAAACCGAAACGGCCAAGGACCTGGTGCAGGAAACGTTTCTGAATGCCTATCGAGGACTTCACACGTTCCGTGGCGACGCGCAGATCTCAACCTGGCTCTATACGATTGCCGCTCGAGCCTGCATCCGGATGCGACGCAAACGCAAAGGTGAGCCGGAGAGGGAACTGTCGCTGGAAGATTTCATTCCCACTTCCGAAGGTGAGTTCAAGCTCCAGATCCCGATGGAGGGCCAGACACCCGAGGAAGCGTTGCAGAACAAGGAATTGCGCCAAGCGCTTGACGCCGCGATCAACAAGTTACCGAAGAAGTATAAGATGGTGCTGGTGCTGCGGGACATGGAAGGTCTCAGCGCCAAGGAAGTCGCAACCATTGTCGGCCTGAACGAACGAGCCGTAAAATCGCGGCTGCATCGAGCCCGCTTGTTTGTGCGGCAGGAACTGAGCGCGCGTGGGATGGCGGATACCCGGCCCGTCCCTGATGGGCAAGGGGCCTAGGCAAAGAGACAACCATGGCGAAACGCACGACGTCGGCGCGGACGAGAGACGCTGCAGAGCCTCATCAACACGAGAAAGGGCGGTGTCTCGACATTCTGCGCCAACTGTCCGCCTTCATCGACGACGAACTCACCGCCGATATTTGCGACGAGATTCGCCAACACTTAGGCGCCTGCCCGAATTGCGAGGATTTTGTCGCATCTCTGCGTCAAACCGTGGCGCTCTGTCGGCATCAACCGACTCCGACCTTATCGCCGGAGGAGCGCGCGCGCATGCGGGCCCGCATTCTCAACACCGTTGCTGGGCAATAACGCAGTGGCCACACCCCCGATCACCTGGACCAGTCTGAGGGAATGAATCTCGAATGCGGATCTCGCTGAGACTCATCACCGTCTGCTTCATCTCAGTGGTGTGCGTGCCCTCCATGGCCGGCGCGCGAGATGGGTCACTTCCCGAGGAAACAGTCGAGGTGGTGATGCAGGGTCGGGCCTTTATGCCGGCACGAACGATCGTTCATCAGCACCGGCGGACCCGGCTAGTCTTTTGGAATCAGGACTCTGAACTCCATGCCTTTGCACCGACCAATCTGTTCACCGGCGTCAGCTTTCACGTCGCGGGCAACGGGGCGCCGGAATTCGGACCAGATGGTTTAAAGCGTGTCATCGTTCCCGCCGAGGGTCGTGCTGAAATCCACTTTACGCCGGCGAACCCGGGTGAGTATCGTTATCTCTGCGACATGCCGGGCCATGAGATGAACGGCATCATCGTCGTGGAGTAGCTGGGAATGAAGCGCATCGCGATATTCACCAGTAGTGTCCTGACCCTAGCCGCGACCGCCGCGTCCTTACCAGCCGGAACTCCTTTGGTGCCGACCACCGACACAGGCCGGCGACTCTATGAACAGCACTGCCTCGAGTGCCATGGTCCGCAGGGTCGCGGCGACGGCGCGAAGGCCCCGTTTTTATCCCCCCGCCCTGGCAACCTCATCTCCGCAGCCACCTCCGCGAAGTCCGACAAGGACCTGCTGCAAGTGATCGCCCAAGGACGCCCGCGCACGGCGATGCCCGCCTGGAAAGACCGGCTGTCGGACGATGAGCAGCGTGACGTGCTCCGCTATATTCGCTCGCTCGTACACTTCCATCAGCCCGGAACCCCTCCTCCCCCCGCGCCTTCCGCACCGTGAGGTGAGTCCCGTACACCCTTTCGAATCGCTCGAAGCCCATGTTAGAGTAACGCGTTTTTTTGGACCTTCTACAGGGACGGAACTTCCTATGATATGCACCAAACTTCACACACACCCTTGGGTCCTCATCGGGGCGCTGACCGGTCTCCTTTTCGGGCTTGCGGCGACGGAACACGCCACCGCCGCCACTGCGAAAAAATCCTCGAAAAGCCCCGCCACTCCCGCCGCTGTTGACGTGGCCCGTCGCTACGCGGAAGCCGTTTCCAAAGGCGACCGCCTCACGGTCGGGCAATTGGATTTTGGCTGTCAGTACCGGCTGGTGACCGCTTCCCCGAGAGGTCGCGCGGCCTACCCGCCGGCCTCTGATCCGTCATACGACGCGTGCTGGCAGCAGCTCACCGCGGCGCACGCATCAGCGACCACACGCACGGATCTCGGCATGGAGGTTCTCTGGCCGAGCACCGGTCCATTGGTGTTCTACGGAGATGACCTGCCGCGCTTCCCCGCCACGGCCTTCGTGATGGACGCGCTTGGCGTGTCACCTCCGGGAACCGGTCTTCGTCTCACCGTCGCCAGGCACCAGACCATTCCGGCCGGCTCCTTCCGGCTCAAGTCCGATGGACCGGTGATCGGAGTTCCGACGACGCTGGTGCAATTGACCGTCCATTACCAGGATCCTCTGACGTCGCCGGTGACCTACGCCGCCGGCACGGTTAAATGGGCCAACACGATCAAGCGGGCCCGGCGCGCGGTGAAGTCCGTGACCACACAATGGGTGGTCTTCACCGGACTCAAAAAGCACGGGTTTCCAGGCGATGCGGCCGTGTTCGTTCTGCCGATCGCCACCAAACCCGACGCCCAAGGAATGGTCGCCGAGAAGATTCCGTTTACGACCGAACTGAGCCGTGCCTTACCCGATACATTGGTCTGGTGGGGACCGGAGGATCAGCCCGGCACGCTCACGGCCGCTGCGGCCCGCGCCGCGACGTTTCCCGAGCTGCGCGACCGGGTCGCGCTGTTGAACCGCGTCCTGATCATCGACCCCAACCAGGTCGACGCCCTCATGGTGCTGACGAGAAATCTCTACGCCATGTTGTTGCGTGAAGCCGCCAATGAGCACAAACTGACGGTCAAAGATCCAGCTCTGTCGCTGGTGGTGAATGAGTTCTATTGGAACATCTACGCAGGCGCGGCACGGCTGGACCTTTCCAATGGGATGGAAATGGGCGGCTTCTCCCAACCGACGCCGGCCGATTTTCTCTACCGCATCCTGCCCGCATTGGAGACCCTGACTCGGACCCACCCGGAACAATTAGACAGCCGCTTCCGTCTTGGTGTGGCCTACCGATGGAACAATGACCAGCGGCCGATGATCGAAACGTTTGAAGCGCTGCTCAAAGATATTCCGGATAGTCGAAAGACACCCAAAGCCGAGGCCCTGCTTCAGCTGGCCTGGTCCCGCATCAATAAGGTGGCCTGGAACCGGATTTTACATGACCCGGAAAGCCTGCGAGCCTATGCCGACGCGGAAGCGTCCCTGGCCTATGCCGAGTTGCCTCTCGATAAATTTCTCGCGGAATATACGATGGCCTATAGCATGATCTTCATGCCGGATTACGGCGATAAAGCCAAAATGCTTCACCATTTGACTGAAGCGAAACAGTGGTTCGACGAAGTGCCGGGGAAGCACGACGATGTCTGGCGCTACTTCCTTCACACCGAACTCCTGAAAGCGGTGCTCGACGCCGATCCGACTTTCCAGCCGATTCTCGCGTCCGCGGAGTCGAAGGCGTAGATCCGTTCCTGCTGGTGCCATCGGGTTTCGCGATGTATGGTGCGGTTATCTGCTCATGGGACCGATCTTCGTTTTCCTCCAGTGGAGCGGGCCACGCCGGACGGCCTGCTCGCGATCGGCGGCGATCTCCGACCCGATCGATTGCTTGAAGCGTACCGGCACGGCATCTTTCCCTGGTACAACGATGACCAGCCCATCTTATGGTGGTCGCCCGATCCCCGGGCGGTCCTCTTTCCCGCCCGTCTCCATGTCCCGCGTAGTGTAGAAAAGGTGATTCGCCGAGAGGCGTTCACCATCACGTTCGACCGGTGCTTTCGTGACGTCATGGTCGAATGCGCCGGTCCGCGACCGCAATATCCGGAGGGCGGCACCTGGATCACGCCCGCCATGATTGAGGCCTATGTCACACTGCACGAGCTGGGCTATGCGCATTCCACCGAGGCCTGGGTAGGTGGCCGGTTGGTGGGCGGAGTCTATGGCGTCGCCATCGGCGGCGCCTTCTTCGCGGAATCCATGTTCACGCGCGTCGATAACGCCTCAAAGGTCGCGCTGGTGCTGCTCGTGCGGCAGCTGCATGCCTGGGGCTTCCAGATCATG
>JACVSD010000119.1 GCA_014534095.1 Nitrospiraceae bacterium | reverse complement strand
GACATGGTGTTGTCATTTCAACCGGGGCCGGTCGAAGAAGTCCGGGCCGCGGGAGTTCCCGTCCTCTCTTCGACGATCGACATCGCGAACGCCCGCATTGCGTTTCAAAGTGGGTGCGTCGCGAACCTGACCGCCAGCCGTGTCTCCACCACGAGAATGCGCAAGCTACGGCTGTTTCAGCGGGATGCCTATGTCACGGTCGATTATCAGGCCCGGCAGGGGGCCATCCTTCGGCGCCGGACCGGACGTGGCAATCGGCCCGAAATCGATATCGAACCGGTTCAAACGGTTGATGACGAACCGCTCAAATTGGAGCTGGAGGCGTTTCTTCACGCCGCTGCGACCGGGTCTTCACCCCTGGTCACGGCAGAGGACGGGGCGGCGGCGCTGGGGCTCGCCTATCGCGTGTTGGAAGCGATCGAAATGTTCGTCCAGCGACACACCGCAGAATAGGAATAATGGGGAAAGGAGTAGAGGGGTAAGAAAGAAAGTTCGGGACGGGGCTACGTTACTCCCAGCCCTCTACCGCTCTATCCTCATAGAGCCATGCCGCGTATTTTACTGGTGACCGGTGAGGCGTCCGGGGATCTGCATGGCGCCAATCTCGCCCGTGAATTGAAAGCCCTGTGCCCGGATGTTGACCTGGTCGGCGTGGGCGGGGCAAAAATGCACGCAGCCGGCGTGAGTTTAATTCCCGGCATCCGGCGGCTTGATATGGTCGGCCTGCCGGGTCCGGCCCAGCTCCTGACCGCGGCGTACAACTACAGAGCCATTACCCGGTTTCTGGCTGAGGCGACTCTCAATGCCGTTGTGTTCATCGATCATCCGGGCCTCAACCTGCGCTTGGCAAAGGCGGCCAAACAGACGGGACATCGGGTTGTCTATTATATCGCCCCGCAGGTCTGGGCCTGGCATCCGGCACGAATGCAGCAACTCTCGCGTTTCGTCGACCGTCTGCTTGTTATCCTGCCTTTTGAAGAAACGCTGTTTCGGCAAGCCGGAATTGCCTGTGAGTTTGTCGGACACCCGCTGTTGGATGCCGTGGCGTCCACGTATGATCGGGTGGTTCTGCGCCGGCGCTACGGCGTCGCAGACGATGCGCTGATCCTGGGTCTCCTTCCAGGCAGCCGTGAACGAGAGGTCCGGACATTGCTGCAGCCGATGTTGCGTGCGGCCGCGCAGCTGGATTCCCTGCATCCGGGAATACGACCCATTGTGGCGCAAGCGTCTTCCATCAGAGATGAGCTTATTGAAGAACTTTCGGATAGAAGCGGTCTCAAACCACAGATTCTCAAAGATTTGCCGAACGAGGTGATGGCCATGTCGGACTTGTTGCTTGTCGCCTCGGGCACAGCGACCTTGCAGGCCGCGGTCGTCGGCACGCCGTTGGTCATTGCCTATCGCGCCTCCTGGTTGACGTACTGGGTCGCTCGATGTTTGATCAAAATTGACTGCATCGGACTTGTCAATATCGTGGCCGGACAACGTATTGTCCCCGAGGTGATCCAACACGACGTCACGCCCGAACGATTGGCCGCAGAAGCCTCCCGTCTCTTGCGCGACCGTGCGGCCTTTGGCCGGATGCGGGAGGCGCTGCACAAAGTTCGAGATTCCCTCGGGACCCCGGGAGCATCCAAACGCGCGGCGACGGTGATTCTCCGGGAGTGCCGGGCATGAGCTTGTTCCTCCGACTGTTGAGCTATCTTCGGCATTACCGCATACGCCTGGCGGCCGCCTTTGTCTGCTCCGCACTTGTGGCGGGTTTGACGGCGGCGTACGCCTGGCTGGTCCGTCCGGTGCTGGACGGCATCTTCATCAACAAGGATGAGACCTTGTTGGTCCTGTTGCCGCTTGCGATCTTGACTGTGGCGGCGCTGAAGGGCGCCTTCAACTATGGACAAAATTATTTGATGAACTATGTGGGCAACCATGTGGTCACCGATATTCGCCAGGAACTGTATCTACAGTTGATGCGGCTTCCCGTCCGGTTCCATGACGCCAATACCTCCGGGCGTCTGGTGTCCCGCGTGATCAACGATGTCAATCTGATGGCAAACGCCGTGGCCGGTGTACTGAAGGATTTCTTTCAACAAGGGCTGACCTTTCTCGCCATGGTCGGCGTCATTTTTTATCAGAGCTGGAAATTGGCGGCGGTCTCCGCCATTGTCGTTCCGCTTTCGTTTTATACGATGATCCAGATGGGGCGGCGCCTGAGGAAACTGGCGGCGCATGGACAGGAGAAAATCGGCGATATGGCGTCCACCCTTCAGGAGTCGCTTGCCGGAATCCGAATCGTAAAGGCATTCGGCCGCGAAGAGGCTGAAGGCGTTCGCTTTCGGAACAGTAACCAAGCCTATTTGGCGGCGACGATGAAATCGATTCAGGTCTCCTCCTTGGCTTCCTCCCACATGGAAGTGATCGGTGTATTGGGTGTCGCCGCCATTATCTGGTACGGTGGGTGGCTGGTCATCCAAGGGACGATGACGCCGGGCGCGTTTTTTTCATTCCTTGCCGCCATGTTCATGGCCTATACGCCGATCCGGCGTTTGGCCGGCGCGAACAATACGATTCAGCAGGCGCTCGCCGCTGCAGATCGGGTGTTTGCCGTCCTGGATCTGGACAATGAGTACGATCAGAGCCGAGGGCTCAAAGAGTTGCCCCTGCTCACCCGCTCGTTGGAATTCCGCGAGCTCACGTTTCGGTATGAAGGCGCCGATGTGCCGGCGCTCGACGGTATCGATCTGTCGGTTCGCGCAGGAGAAGTCGTCGCGTTGGTCGGCAGCAGCGGAAGCGGCAAAACCACCACGGTCAGTCTGGTGCCCCGATTTTATGAGCCGACCAAAGGGGGCATTTTTATCGACGGTCAAAATATTCGCGACTACACCCTTCGATCTCTGAGAAATCAAATCGGCATCGTCTCACAGGAGACGGTGCTATTCGACGATACAGTGGCGCATAATATTGCGTACGGCCGGCTCGACGCGACCGAAGCGCAAATCATCGAAGCGGCCAAAGCCGCCTATGCCCATGAATTTATCCAACGGCTCCCGAACGGGTATCGGACCCGCATCGGAGAGAACGGGGTGAAATTGTCCGGAGGAGAGCGCCAACGGTTGGCGATTGCCCGCGCGATTCTTCGCGATCCTCCGCTGCTCATTTTAGATGAGGCCACCTCCGCACTGGACTCCGAGTCCGAACGCATGGTGCAGTTCGCGCTGTCCAATTTGATGAACCACCGGACCACGTTGGTGATCGCTCACCGGCTGTCTACGATCCAGAATGCCGACAGGATCGTCGTGCTCGATCGTGGCCGTATCGCGGAGGTCGGCTCGCATGAGGACTTACTGGTGCGCGACGGGGTGTATAAGCGGTTGCACGCGATGCAATTTCAGATGGAAGACGCGTAACGTGAATCGCTACACTATGGGAATCGGCGAAGCACGATCAGAGATCGTAAGCGTAACGAATCCGAAATCAGGTCGATGAATGATAGGCCGGCTCAAATTGGCGCTGATTCCTCCGTTAGGTGCAGGCGTGATTCGGCTCTTGGGCATGTCGGTTCGTACCGGCATTCGGGGGATGGGGCCCGTCGACGCACTCCATCGACAAGGCACGCCCATCATTTTTGCGTTTTGGCATAGCCGGCAGTTAATGATGCCGTTGGCGTACCGCGGCAAGAGCGCGCACGTACTTATCAGCCAGCACCGAGACGGTGAGTTGATCCATCGCATTGTGGCTCGATTCGGTCTTCACCCGATCAGGGGCTCTACGACACGGGGCGGGAGGGCGGCATTCCGCCGCCTCATCGAATTGGGGCGCGCCGGGCAGGACCTTGTCATTACTCCCGATGGCCCTAAAGGCCCTCGACAGGTCGCGAAAGAAGGCATCGTTCGCTTAGCAAAGGTCACCGGTCTTCCCATTGTGCCGGTAACGTTTAGTTGCTCAAAAAAAAAGTCTTTGGGAGTTGGGACGGATTTCAGCTTCCGTATCCCTTCAGCCGCGGGTTATATCTCTGCGGAGCGCCGATCTGGGTGTCGGCCGACGCGACCGACGCGGAATTGGAAGCGAAGCGGGTGGAGTTGGAAGAATCTCTCAACAGGATCACGGCCGAGGGAGATGCGGAGGTTCTTCGTTCTTCGTTCATCGCGTAAGATCAGAAACAAACGCTTCGATCAACCACACTGTTTCTCGATAACGAATAACGATTAACGTCTATGTGGTATGTGCTCTACAACGTGCTGCTGATCGCCGCCTCCCCGATCATTCTTCTGATCTTACTGGCCAAGCAACGCTGCCGGCGCGGCCTCCCTCAGCGACTGGGGTTTTCCACTGAGACCGTACGCAGCGGCATGCAAGCCACCATGCCGGTCATTTGGGTACACGCGGTATCCTTGGGGGAGGTCGTGGCCGCCGTCCCGCTTGTTCGGGAACTCCATACGCGCCGGCCCGATTGTCGGATCATTGTCACGACCGTCACCGAGACCGGGCGCGAAGCCGTGGAACAGCGGCTTGCCGGCGTGGCGGAACATCGCTATGCACCCTTGGATCTCCCTTGGGTCGTCTCCAGGGTCGTCGATCATCTCAATCCGGTCCTCTTTCTCTTCGTCGAAACAGAGCTCTGGCCGAACCTCCTGCGGGCGTTGTCCCGGCGGGGCGTGCCGTCTTTGCTCGTCAACGGCCGGCTCTCATCCAATTCCTTTCGCGGGTATCGGATGATCCGTCCGTTGATCCGCCGTGCGCTGCTCACCGTGAATTATTGCCTGATGCAATCGGATCGGGACGCATCACGGATGCGAGCGTTGGTCGCCGACCCCGAGAAGGTGCTTCGAACCGGTAACATCAAGTTCGATCAGCCGCTGGCCGGCGAGACTGAAGCTGATGCGCCGGCGAAGCCCCTCTTTCTTTCAGAAGGGGAGGAACTGATCGTGGCGGGCAGTACGCATCCCGGGGAAGAAGGGCAGATCCTGTCCTGTTATGAAGTGTTGCAGCGCAGGAGGCCTTCGTTGGTGCTCT
>JACVSD010000182.1 GCA_014534095.1 Nitrospiraceae bacterium | reverse complement strand
GGTCGGAATCGACCCCGAGTTCGACAAGAACGAGTGCGGCCAGATCGAGCCCCGGTGGCACGCCAGCGTGTTGCACGGATATAGTTGAAGCAAATTATCCATTTAAGATGGGAACTATTCGCATCTAGGGCGTGAATCCGGTAAATTCTTTTACATTTCCTCCAAACGAGACTGCGACACAAAGTCATTCGCAGGCTAACATGCTGCTTTGGCTGTATTTCCTCTGTGACAATCTTATGTATCCGTGCAACACGCCGTCCCGCGCAGCACCGGTCGGCACGCCCCATCGGCGAACAAGTTCTCACCACCTTCTCCTTGGCAGTCTTCCGGTGCACTCCCACGGTTTCTGTTGCTGTCCATCACATCTTTGGTGGAATCACGGCATCGATGGGATCGGCCTCGTCGTAGTTCCAGGTGTTCGGATCGAAAGGATTGACCACAGCGATCGCCGGAATTCCCACCGCTTTGAAGTCACCCATGTTCTCTGTCGCAACGCCGTATCCCTTGGCCAGAGCGGTGGCCGCGATAATCCGATCGCCGTCCTTGACCGACGGAAACTTGACCGAGATATCGGCCCATTTCTCGGCGACAGGCAGATCGATCGGGACTATCCGGAGACTGAACTGGTTGACCACCTTGTTGTACCAGGCGACCTTGCGCTCGAGACGCTCCCGATCTCTCCTCGCGACCTTCTGGTCGGTCGTCCTGGCCAGCTTTTGCTGCAGCATGATGAGGCCACGCCGCATCTCGGTGACGGTAATGACGCTCACGCAGATGCGGGTGCCATTGCGGCGCATCCATTCGACGACATTTTCATCGCGAAGGTCACCAGGATTCGACAGGACGTTGGTATCGACAACGTAGAACGGTGGGATCTCCTTCGGCATCTTCGCTCAGCGGGCCGCGCGTTTGAGCGTCACGGACGCCTCGGTCTCGGCTCGATCCTGGTCATCCTCTCCATTGAGGCTGATCTTGAAGCCGTGCAGATCGCCGGGTTCGAACGGAGAATCTGCCAGCAGCGCCCCGAAATTAGCCCCCGCTTCCCGGACCAGAGCACGGTAGGCATCCGCTGAGAGCAGGACAGCAACAGGATCCTTATGTCGCATGACGACCTGTGGGCCTTCTAGTTCCGCCGCCTCGACCATCGCGCTGAACCTCTGCTTCGCTTCCGCAGTCTGCCACTGTGCCATTTCATCCTCCATGGTGCTGGCGCGAAGAATTATAGACATTGTAGACATATTTGTCAAGGATGGACCGCTTCTCCCTGTTCTCGATACCGAGTATCAGCGTGATGAGATGGACGTCCCCGGTTCCGGCGCGGCAGTGCTCTGATGAGATGGACGTCTCCCCGTATCAGTAGCCGCCGGGGCTGTCGCGGAGGAGGCCGGATGAGTATGGAGGTCGCCCGCTGACCCCGAGGGCGCTGATGCCGTACAAAGCGAATGAACCGCGTCGTCACAGGATCCCGAAGGCCCGGTACAAAATTGAGAACTGGGCCGAGTATGACGCGGCGCGTCGAATGGTCGGGCACCGGCAGGTCCAGCCCCATCAGCCCGAGCAGCGAGCTGACCAGCCCCTCGGTCTGGCGCAGCGGCTGGTGAAACACTGT
>JACVSD010000066.1 GCA_014534095.1 Nitrospiraceae bacterium | reverse complement strand
CGCGCATCTCGGACGGTTCATCGACAAGATCCGGCTACGCAACGCGGGTCATATCCAGGACTACAATTACATGACCGTGGGATTCGACAAGTACCTCGTCGATTTTCTCAAGATCGACCCAAAGGCCTTTGAGCAACGGGTACTGGCCGGCGGGAGCGATGAAGAGCTGCTGGATTGGGTTCACACGCATGGTTCTAAGCCGTCTGATCAAGAGATCGCGCAATGGTCCCAGGGTTTGCTTTCCTCCGGGCCGAAAGACGAGGCGGCGCGGCAGCGCTTTCAGGGACGGCTCCAAGACATTGCGAGAAAGCGAGGCGTTCCTCTGGACTCGTTACCGCCTGTATCGACGTGGGCGGATGTGATCGAGTTGGATGAAGGCAGGCTCTAGAGGCCTGAATGCCATGTGATACCGGTCTTCCGTTCGTCATTGGAGGAGCGGATGCATCCGCCCTGCGCGCTTAGCCTGCCTGCTTTTACGGAGGTGCATGAAACCGTAGGATATGGACAGACCGGGCCGGCCGAAGGGCTGGCCGGCACAAATTCAGTGGTCCTGTTGCAGTGGTGGTCCTGCCTGGAACGGGTGACCAAAGCTGTCTAGGGGTTCGTGTCGGGAGAACGCCTATCTCCCCGGTTGGCAGAAATAGTCCATCGCGCCTTTGCCTGGTCAGGCAGTCGCTCGGGTCCTCTTCGTTGATTCGGTCAAGCACATTCCCCTCTGCAATTTGATGAATCCCCCGTACTGACTTCTGGTTCTCAACAATCTGTTGGTCATTTCCTCGTCTCCTCCTATACTGGCTCCGAGTCAGACCTACCTCGTCCGGACGTTGCAATGCGAAGGCCACTCTGGTGCGTTAGCCATCCACCCGCATGTTGAAGACACTCAACCTTCTCCTGCTTGAAGACTCTCTTGCCGACGCGGAACTCGTCCTGGAGACGCTTGGAGAAGGGGGGTTCGATGTCGTCTGCCGTCGCGTCGACTCCAAGGCGGCCTATCTCCGGGAGCTAGAGCACCCGCCGGATGTCATTCTGGCCGACTATTCCATGCCGCAGTTTACTGCACTGGAAGCGCTGCAACTGCTTCAAGAGCGGGGCCTCGATCTTCCCGTCATCATCGTGTCCGGCTGCATTGGCGAAGAGATGGCGGTGGAGTGCATGAAGGCCGGCGCCGCAGATTATTTCTTAAAGGACCGGTTGGCGCGTCTCGGCCATGCGATCACGCAGGTGTTGGAGCGGAAACGACTGATTGCAGAGAAACGCCAAGCGGAGCAGCGGTTGTTTCTGGAAACCTTCCACGATCCAGTCACCGGTCTTCCGAACCGCGCCCTCTTTCTTGACCGTCTCGAGCGCATCTTCCTACAGGCCCAGCGCCAGACGGCGCATTCATTTGCCGTTTTGTACCTGAACCTGGATGGGTTCCGCGTCATTCAGGAGAGCCTCGGCCCGTCCGCTGCGGATCGCGTGCTGATTGAGGTGAGCCAGCGGCTGTTGCGCCGGGTGCGATCTGCCGACACGGTGGCCCGCATGGAGCGAGACGAATTTGCGTTGATGGTCGACGATCTCAAAGCGGCGGGCAATGCCACGCGAGTGGCCGAGCGCCTGCATCGGGAATTTGCGACACCCTTCACGTTGGAGGACCGCCCAGTCTTTCTGACGGCCAGCATAGGCATCGCCTGCTCGCACACGGGCTACCACAATAGCCAGGAGTTATTGCGCGATGCCACTACGGCCATGCACCGCGCCAAGACGAGTGGCCCCGCCGGCTTCGTGATCTTCGACAAGGTGATGCATGAGCAGGCCATGGCACGCTTACAATTGGAAGCCGATCTGCAGCGGGCCGTGGAGCGGGAGGAATTCCGCCTGGCGTATCAGCCCATTGTCGCGTTGGCGTCTGGTTCAGTAGCGGGGTTCGAGGCGTTACTGCGGTGGCAGCATCCGGAGTCTGGACTGACTTCGCCGGGCGGATTCTTGGACACGGCGCGTGACCTTGGCTTGATGGACAAGATTGGGGCGTGGGCCTTCCGAGAGGCCTGTCGTCAGTTGCAGGCCTGGCACCAGGCGTTCCCGCACCTTCGTCCTCTGACCATGAGCGCCAATTTCTCGGTCCAGCAATGTGCGCAGCCGGACCTGGTTGTCTTGATTGATCGGGTCCTTGCCGAGACGGGCGTCGACCCGGCCAGCCTCAAGATTGAGATTACGGAATCGGACATGATGCAGAACCCCGAGGCCGTGACGGAGGTGCTGAAGGTGATCCGTTCGCGACACATCGATACGTGTCTCGACGATTTCGGAACGGGGTACTCGTCGCTCAGCCATCTCCAACAGTTACCCATCAGATTCTTGAAGATCGATCAATCGTTCATCCGGCGGTTAGGCGTAGACGATGACGCCCTGGCTATCGTGAAGACTATAATTGCCTTGGCACATCAGCTGGGGCGGCAGATCATCGCCGAAGGAGTAGAAACCGCGGAACATCGGTCACTCTTACAGTCCCTGGGATGTGAGTACGGGCAAGGGTACCTGTTCGCTAAGCCCCTGTTACCTGATGACGTTTGTTCGCTCCTCGCCTCTGGCCCGCGATGGTAACCCGAGTCCTCTCGAGACTCTGTTATCGGTTCATTCTGCTGGTGGAAGGGGCACGCACCGCCAGCATCTCCGGCGGTGGATCCAGTGTCGTGCTCGTAGGGTGCGCGGCAATCGCTCGCTTTGAGCGGTATGGCAGAGGGTGCAGGGTCGATCTTACACTCCCGGTAACGTCAGCAGCTTCTTGATCTCGCAGTGAGCCATCACGACGTCCGGGGCGCGTTGCAATGCCTCGTAATAGGCCCGCTCAAATCCATCTCCGGATTCAGACGGCCTGATGAGCCCGCGGATTTCCGTCATGATGACCGCCACCTCCCCGACGGTCAGGTCCGTCTCCTCTTCCATCAATTCATCGATGCGGACGACCATATTGGAGAGAGGATGCAGCCACGTAAACCACGGATCGTTCATCACAAGTTGGAGCAACTGTCCGGTGCTGTCTACGCGCCCGTAGATACGCTCGAAGGTCAGTTGCTCGGCGACGATCAGCGCCTTGTGGAGCCCCAGGAGCCCATGGCGGACGTCCGTGAGCCGTTGCCTGAGCGGATTCGCTTCTCGGGTTCTGATCTGTCTGGATGAAGTTCCCATGGCAGTATTGTACCAGGTCATTGCCAAAATGGCGTCTGGGAATAACCCAGCGCCGCTTGTAGGTATTATATCGGCCGCTGTGCGCCGGCGCTGTAGGGGTTCAGTCAGTCGCCCGCCCGAGCGATCTCATAGCCTTGGAATGGAGCACTGTCAGCGGCGCCGAGGTATCGGGATGTCCTTCTAGGTGGACGATGAGAGCGAATTCATCGGCACGTCGGAAGACCGGCGCTCTGCTCGCGCGGCACGTTGCTTCCCAGCGCTTATGCGAGATGACCTGATGTGATCAAGGCTCGCCCAACGGCTCTCAGCATGAGCGGCCTCGTTTCGCCCTTTGATGGATCACGGCCGGTGACCGGACTGGTCACTCGTATAGATCACGGTGCCGGGTTGGCTGCATGTGCTCCAGGTTCCCTGTTTGGTCATAGGAACCTTGCCCTCTTGCTCGGCCGCTTTGGCAGCGTCGTCTTCCATGCATGTGACCTGTTGTAGCACTCACTGCAGTATGTTGCGGTCTGTCCCAGGGCTCCTCCTTCGGGTCTTCCCTGAGAGTGGACTGCATTGGACAGGTGGCTTCTGGTCGGAAGGGAATGATGGGCCAGCGGAGTACTGTGGTGCCGTTGAGCCAGCCCGGCGTCTAGTATCCGGCTCTTGTTCCAAAAGAGGCGAACAGCTCTCCGGTAAGATGTCCCCTACCTTGCGAGCGTTCTGCCTTGCGCCTCATGTAGTCATTGACGATGCGTCCGTCGTCCGTTTTATGGACATGGGGCAGTGCCAGGTTCATCCGGTAACGTTGGACGGCCTCAGCGACCCGGCTGATGAAGACGACGGTCCCGTCCGCTTCCACCTGCTCCACGATCCCCACGTGAGTGAGAGGATCATTGACGAGGCCGTCGCCGTTTCGGTCCCAGGTATTGTCAAAGAAGACCAGGTCTCCAGGATGGACGACGGGGCCGTGGTGGAGGCGCCCGTGCTGCCGGATGTGGGCATGGATGAGCCGGACGCCGTTGACCGTCGGCCGATCGATGCCACCCTCATACAGGTCGATCCCATGTTCGAGATAGATGGCTCGAGCGACGCCGGCGCAATCATAGGCAATACGGTGACCCTCGCGTTCGATGGTCCGGGCGCCGATCAGCCGGGTGGCGGTGCGCGCAATGGCCTCGCCCTTCGGGAGCGCATCGCCCGACCGGCAGCACCGGGTGCCTTCCCGTAGCAGGGCTTCCGGCCGTTCGGGCCGGGGCGCCGTACATCCGACCAGCGTAATGATCGCGGTTGCGGCGACAATGAACCAGTAGCGCATCGGCCTCACCGGACGTTCACAAACCGCCCTTGAGCCATGGTCCGCAGGGTGTCGATGTCCTCATGCCGGGTGACGGAGAGCGGTACCGTGTGCGTGATTTCCTCGATGAGGAGATCGGTCGTGAGCGGCGTCTTCCGGTGCAGCGCCCGGTACAGGGACGCGACGACGGCCTGTTCGATTTCCGATCCGCTGAAGCCATCGCTGGCGCTGACGATCTTGACGAGGTCGAGCTTTCCGTGATCCTGCTTCCGGAGCTGCAAGTGAATCTTCCAGATGGCCTCCCGTTCGACATCGTCCGGCAGATCCACAAAGAAGATCTCATCAAACCGTCCTTTGCGCAGGAGTTCAGGGGGCAGAGACGACAGCTGGTTGGCGGTGGCCACGACAAATATCTCCTGCCGTTTCTCCTGAAGCCACGTCAAGAACGCGCCGAACAGGCGCCGGCTTAATCCCGCGTCGGCTTCGCCGCTGCCGCCGCCCGCGACCATGGCTTTTTCGATTTCGTCGATCCAGAGCACGATCGGCGCCAGAGACTCCGCCATCTCGATCGCCTTACGAAAGTTCTTTTCGGATTCCCCGATGAACTTGTCAAACAAGCGGCCGGCATCGAGTTTGAGGAGTGGAAGCTGCCATTCCCGGGCAATGGCTTTGGCGGCCAGCGACTTACCGCAGCCAGGGACGCCGACCAGCATGATACCGCGCGGCGGGGTGAGATTAATGGCTTTGGCTTCGGCCGAGAACCCCACCTTGGCCCGCTCCAGCCACGCTTTGAGATTGCCGAATCCGCCCAGCTCGAAGCCGTTATCCTCGAGGGGATAATATTCGAGCAGGCCGCCGTCCTTGATTGCCCGCACCTTGCGAGCGAGGATCTGGCGGACGTCGTCTCCGGACAGCGTGCCATCTTCCACGACGCATTGGGTAATGACCTGGCGCGCCTGGTGAAGCGTCAATCCTTGTAGCGCGCGGAGGATAGCATCGGCGTCCTGGGAGGCCGCCGCTGGGCGCGCGGTAGGTGTCTCGCAAAGCGGCTTCAGCATGCTGTGCACGACGGTCGTGGACCGGGGGAACCGGGTCCGCGGTGCTAATGAGCGCAGGACGCTGTCGATCATGGCCTGTAGCTCGTCCCGCGTCGGCAGATGCAGATCGAGATGGACGGCCATCTTTTCTAAGTCGGGCGGGAATGCGATGGGATGGCCGGTCAGCAGGCATGTCGCACGAGTGCGGCCGAACTGTTGGCTGACTTCCCGGAGTTGCCGCGCCACCGGCGCTTCCTGCAAGTGGGGCACGAGGTCTTTTAACCAGAAGATTCCTTCGACGGTGAGCCCGTTCAGATGCTGCAGCATTGCCAGGGGCGTGGCCGTCATTTTTCCGAGGCTTGGCGTCTCATCCGCCCGCGTCAGCCCTCGTGTCAGGGACCATTCAAAGAGCGGCATCCGTTCCTGGGCGGCCACGGATTGCAGGAGCGTGAGCACCCGTTCTTCTTCCACCGTGTCGATCGCGATCAGCGGATGGCTCGAACGGACCAGCGTCCGTAGGTCGTGCACGTGGGTTGAAAGGGCCATAGACGGGCCCATGCTAGCACGACCTCACCGGCGGCTCATCAAGAAATAGGAATACTGTCGTCTCGCTAGGGAGCGGGGACCCCCGGTGAGCGGGCGCACCGGAAGCCGATGGTCGGCGACCGCTGGTCCGCAGGGGCGCCGCTGCGCGTGGCGGTGCGCAACATGATGGCCTTGCTCTTCCAGGACCCCCCGCGCAGGCTCTTGTAGCGGCCGCTGGTGGGGCCGGGGGGATTTCGCTCGGGCATGTAGGCGTAATAATCGAGACCGAACCAGTCTTGCACCCACTCAGCCACGTTTCCCGCCATATGCCGCACTCCGTACGGGCTTTCACCTTCCGGTAGAGAATCCACCGCCGCCAGGATCGGTATTTCGTGGACATGATGCTGGCCAAACATGGCCCGGCGCTGATCCGGCGCGACATCGCCCCAAGGGAACAAACGGCCGGCCGTTCCTCGCGCCGCCTTTTCCCACTCGGCTTCCGTCGGCAAACGTTTGTCGATCGAGGCGCAATACACGGTGGCTTCATGCCACGTCACATAGAGGATCGGCCACCGTGCGAGCGTGTGATCGGAGACCGAGTGAATGGTAATGACATGCCAGATGAGCTTTTGCAGTTCGTCGGGCGGGTGCTGCTTTCGTTGGTGCAAGAAGGCTAAATATTCCCCCAGGCTTACCTCGTCGCGGTCGATCGCATAGGCGTCCAGCCAGACGCTGTTCTGGGGCAGCTCTGTGTCGTCGAATTGAGTCCAGTGTCCATAGGGATCGTTGTCGATCCGCTTGCTTCCCACCAAAAAAAATCCGGCGGGGATCGTCACGTCGGGGGACGGCCGGGCTAAGGTGGCAATCGATCCGAGATGGCGGGCCAGCTCAGGAGACGGTTTCGGTCCTGAGGTCGGCGCGGCGGCGAACCCGGTGGCGCAGGTGATGGCCAGGGTGGCGAGAGACACGATGCACAGGCGGCTCATTACGTCTTGCTCGGAGCCTCAAGCGCCTTCGTGATTTCGCCGATGAGGCGCCGTTCGATCTCGGCGGTTTCTTCGGGACTCACATTCAAAATGCGGCCGCCTTGGGCGACCTTCTCAAACTCCGCTTTGACGGTGAGCTTCGTCACGTTGGCCGGAAGCGCCTGCAGGGCGATGAGGTATTGGTTCCGGAAGCCGGCGACCTCCAGGGAGGCCGGAGTGGAAATCTTTCGCTCGGTCACATAGACGGCCTTTTGATCGGTCTTGAGGCCGGCCTTGATCTGATACCCGTTCCGGACCAGCGCTTCCTCCACTACCTTCGTCACGGCGCCCATGGGGCGCGGCAACGTATCGGCCTGGGCGCCCGTGTCATCGATGCGCATGCTGTGCGCGGCTTGGGCCGCGACGGTCCGCTGAACTTCCACGCTCATGCGTTTGGTTTGGCGCAGCTGGGCATCCAGCTGTTCCGACAACTGTTTGGTCTCCAGGCGCGCGGATTCCGTCGCCTTCTTCGCATCGCGCAGCTCTTGGTTCAGCAGATCGATCTGCTGCTGCATCACTTTGTTTCCGTCTTGGAGCGAGCTCAGCAACGATTCCTGTTTCGTCACTTGTTTTTTCAGTGACTCGTTTTCAGCCCGGAACGGCGAGTCGGCGGGCTTGCAGCCGTGCAGGGACAGGGCGAGCAGGACAGCTTGCAGCGCGATGGCGAGGCGGCTCAGCGATTCAGTTCTGTTTCGCACATCCAAATCTCCTTAAAGACAATGCCGCGGATTATCCATCCTTCTCCTCGACTTGTCCATGATCGATTATTGGAGAAGGGAATGAGACGCTTGCTTTCGGTATTTTCCGGTATTTTCCGATTTGACCCGGCCCGCGGCGACGTCTATCCTCGTTGCTATGAAGCTGCTCTCGGCTGTTGCCGCTGTGGTCGCACTCGCAGGTGTTCTGTCGGAGCGAACCCTGACAGCGGGGGATGCCACGCCGGGTATCCCGGTGGAAGATTACGCGCTCTATGATCAGATCGTCACCAAGAAATTCTTGACGTCCGACACCCAGCTGGTTCTCTTGGAGCGACTGACGACCGCCCGGCTGATTCCCAACCACGAAGAGCCGTTGACCCTCGGGCTTTTTGAGGAACAGGGTTATTTCGACGACCAGTTACCAGGTGACCTGGCGCGTGACTTCGTCGCCGTGAATCGACAGCCCAGCCGTCTGGAAGGGCGTTTCCAATTTGCTGTCCGGTACCGGTTTGTGTCCGGTGAGGCCATCGAGGAGCCCGAAGTCTGGGCGGCTGTTCCGGTGGCGCGGATTCCCGCGCAAGGGGGCGCGGTGCTGGATCGGCTGGCGTTTTCCCGGGTCGGACGGACGCTGCGCAATGACCACGCGCTTGTCTATGTGGAGAACCTCCGCCCCGACGGCACGGGGGCCGGCTTCCTCGTTTGGTTCCGCCGGCAGGGGCGTGAGTGGACCGTCTTCGACACCGAGGTGACCTGGACCGTAAGGCCCGACGCGAATGCAGACGGTCCGCTGCTTGCGCCCTAAGGTGGCTCAACGGTAGCATACGACCAATGAGCGTGATTCGAAAAACCTTCTCGGTGCCACCCCTCGGTTGTAATTGCTCAATTATCGGAGATCCACTCACCAAACAGGCGATCGTGGTGGACCCTGGCGGCGCCCACGAGCGTATACTCGAGGAAGTACAACAGCTGGGGCTGACAGTCACACATCTGCTGCACACGCATGCGCACTTCGATCACTTTCTCGCCGCCGGCGAGTTGACGAAGGCGAACGGGGCCGTCATTTGTCTGCATCAGGACGATCTGGACTTGTGGAAGAATTTGGAATTGCAGTGTCGGGTCTTTGGCGTCTCCTATGTGCCCGTGCCGCTGCCCGAATATTGGCTTCAGGATGAAGAGAAGCTGTCGGTAGGCCAGCTTTCCCTCATCGCACTCCATACGCCCGGCCACACGCCGGGGTCCATGAGCTTTCATCTGCCCGATGAAAAGGTGGTCCTAGCCGGCGACACGCTTTTTCGAGGCAGTATCGGGCGCACCGATTTGTGGGGCGGCGATTATCAGGCGATCGAACGATCGATCCTCGAGCGGTTGTATACCTTGGATGAGGCGACGACGGTCGTCACCGGGCATGGCCCGGAAACTCAAATTGGATGGGAGCAGGAATCGAACCAATTCGTGCGCCTCGCGTAGACCACCTTGCCATCAGCCACGGAGGTCTTTATGACTCAGGTCAGCCGGTTGATGCTTTCTTGCCTCTCCATGGCCGCGCTGTTGTGCTCTCCTGGTTCCTTGTTGAGCCAGCATGCGGCGCCGGCGCCCGACCAGATTCAAATTACCGATGTGCAGGTGCGCATGTCTGACCATGGTCCCCTGGTGCTGCTCCAGGCGGAAGGACGGATGATTCCGATCTTCGTCGACGCCACGGTGGCGGTGTCCATCCAGGGAGCCTTGAACGGTGAACGGCTCGCACGCCCGCTCTCGCATGATCTCATGCACACCATTTTGGATGCGTATGGCGGCAAGGTGCTGCGCACGGTGATTACGTTACAGGGTGGTACCTATTTCGGCGCCCTCACGGTGGCCGTCAAAGATCAGGTGAAGACGTTCGATAGCCGTTCGTCCGACTCGATTGCCTTGGCGATTCATTTCAAGGCGCCGATTCTGGTGGGGCGGGATCTTCTGGAGTCGGCGGGAAAAGTACCCGATAAGACTAAAGGCGGTACGGAACTCTAACTACTCTTTCGCCATGGTATCTTTTAGTCTTTCGAGGCGTTTGTCGGTCGATTGCCTGATGAATAGCATGTTCTCGGCCAGATGCTGCTGGGCATTGATGGCGCCGGCGTCACGCCGCTTCTGTTGATCCAATCCGAACTGCGCGATCGCCGCGGCATCTTCGCGGTTTAGCTCGGCCCAAATTTCCGTGCAACGACGTTCCTTGGCCGCCGGATACTTATCGCAAGGCGGGTCGGCAGCTTCTGTAGGAGCGTACGCTGCGAGGCCTGCCAGTAGCAGGACGATGATCGGGAGAGAGCCACGCCGTCCTATATCGCGCTTCCCAGACATGATGGTTCGCACCTCCGTGTCATACCGCAAGTCGGCTGAAACTAGATTTTCAT
>JACVSD010000049.1 GCA_014534095.1 Nitrospiraceae bacterium | reverse complement strand
ATATCTGGCGGAAGCCGGCTTTAAGGGGAAGGTCATCCTGAATTACTCGCTCAATAGCCCAAAAGAAACCGAAGAGACCTTACTGCAAAGCGTGGAATCGTACAAAATGGTCGCCTCGATCCTGGGGGAAGCGCGTGTCTTTCCCTTGATGTTCTTTCTGGGCATTCAGCCCAACACGGATTTGGAACAGCGGTTGCTGGAAGAAGGCTATCTGTCGCCCGGGTACAATCCCCTGATGCTGACCCCGACCAGCATCCGGAAGCTCTTGTATAACCCGGCGCCATTGAACAAATTTATCGCCAAGGCTTGCCTAAAGGCCTGGGAACGCAAAGAAGGCAGCCGAGACCCACGACGATGGACCGGCTCCCTTTCTCAGACCGGCGGTGAACGAGGAGGACCGTACGCCGACGCGAATCTGATCCGGGGGATTGAAGGCAATTCCGGACGGGATGCCTTGCTGTCATTGGAAGAAATTCTCAGGCCGCGGCAAGCGCTGAAGGCCACGGCTTCGCCCGAGAAAAATCCCGTGACGAACCCCGTACACTAAAGGGCTTTGGGACGGGCGCTTCTTGCTTTCCCGCCAAATGCGGTGCTATCATTCGCGCTCTTTTTAGAGCTGGGTTTGGTATGTCACCGGTAGGTTTTCCCACCGTTTATGACGAACATTCCTGGCGAGACGGCTCCTGGAGGAGGCAAGTGAATGTATAAAACGATCTATATCCCGGTCGACAACTCCGACCATTCCAATACAGCGGTGGATGTCGGCGTCCACATGGCCAAGACGTTCGGGTCCAAGATTGTCGGAAGTCACGTCTATGCCGCCAAAATGCATGATAAGCGCTTCAAGCAAATGGAAGCCGGCCTGCCGGAGGAATATCACGACGAGAAAGAGCTCGATCGCCAGCGCCAAATCCATGATTCGCTGATCACCCGCGGACTTCAGATCATTACCGACTCCTATCTCGACTACGTTGATAAGAAATGCAATGAAGCGAACCTTCCCATCGAGCGCCGCTCGCTCGAAGGCCGGAATTGGAAGGTCCTGGCCGAAGACATCAACACGAACGGCTATGATCTGGTGATCATGGGTGCGCTAGGGGTTGGGGCCGTCAAAGACAGCGTGATCGGCAGCAACACTGAGCGCGTGGTCCGTCGGGTTCGTAACTCCGACATGCTGATCATCAAGACTCCTCAACCGCTAACGGGCGGGAAAATCGTCGTGGCAGTGGACGGCAGTCCTTACTCATTCGGCGGCCTGATGACGGGCCTGGCACTCGGGAAGGCGATGAATATGCCGGTCGAAGCGATCTCGGCCTTCGATCCATACTTCCACTATGCCGCCTTCCACAGCATCTCCGGCGTGTTGAATGAAGAAGCCGGGAAGGTGTTCCGTTTTAAAGAGCAAGAAAAGCTGCACGAAGAAATCATCGACAGCGGCCTGGCCAAGATCTATCAGTCCCATCTGGATATCTCCCGAGAAATTGCGCAAGCCGAGGACACCGACGTGAAAACGACCTTGCTGGACGGCAAGGCGTTCGAGAAGATCATCCAATACGTCCGCAAGGATGTCCCCGCCCTCCTCATCGTCGGCCGCATCGGCGTGCATAGCGACGAGGATATGGATATCGGCAGCAATACCGAAAATCTCCTCCGGTCGGCACCCTGCAACGTCCTGATTTCCAATCGGAAGTATGTGCCGCCGATCGACACGCAAGCCGAGTACACCATTGCCTGGACGGAAGAAGCCCTCCGGCGCATGGAGCGGATTCCCATTTTCGCCCGTGGGGTCGCCAAAACCGCGATCCACCGTTATGCGATTGAAAAAGGGCACACGATCATTAGCAACACCGTGGTCGACACGGCCGTCGGTCACATCCTTCCCAAGGGTGCCATGGATGCCATGCGGGCGTTGGGAGGCAACCTCGATGCGGCCGGTATTGACCGTGATTCCATGCAGGCAGATGACTCCGTCGCCCAAGACCTTATGGGTTCGACGTTGAGCGGTATGATGACGCAGGTCGTTGAAGAAAAACCCAAAAACTCAGAAGCGACCCAAGCCTACCTGGATCGGATGAGCCAGAACTATTTCGTCTGCGACGGATGCGGCTACGTCGGCAAAGGCGACACGCCGGTGAAGTGCCCGGTCTGCGGAGCCGGGGGTGACCGGTTCAAGCTGGTGGACAAGAGCATCTTCGAAGCGGCCGCGAATGCCGAAGGGGCCCTAGAAACCGACCTTGCCTACGACGATGTCCCGATGCAATGGACCAAGGACGCCAAGGAAGCAATCCGCGCCGTGCCGGCCGGTTTTCAACGCCGTCGCGCCAAGGCCCGGATTGAGAAGACCGCACGCAAGCTCGGGATGACGACCATTACGCTCGAGTATGCCGGGCCCATGATTCAGGAAGCGGCATCTGAAGAGTACCAGCCCATCTTTGCCAACAAGGGCGCGGGGACTTCGCCGGAAGCCGAGGCCAAACTGACCGCCGCGAGCGGTGCCAATGGGAATGGGACAGCCGAAAGCCACCAGAATGGCCACGGCCCTTCAGAAGCCTCTCCGTATACCTGGACCGCCGAGGCCCAGGCCCGTCTTGACCGTGCTCCGGAAGGGTTCATGCGGGAATGCACGAAGGCCTTAATTCTCAAGCATGCGGTGAAACTGGGCGTCACACACATCACCCTCGAGGTGGCCCACGAAGGCATCGAACAGGCCAAAGACTACATGGCGGACGCCATGAAGACCGGCAACCTCAAGGACATGATCGCAAATCTCACAGGAAAGGTGAGTTCCTAGGTCTGACACGGCCGGATACGGGAAGCAGGGGTTCTCCTCTTCCCGTGCCGCGTTCGTTCCATACCTCTGAACGGCTTCGCGCAATGGGCAAATCGCTGCCAATGGTCAGTCTTTCGTCGCTGCCGGGTGCGCTCGCCTCCGTTCAGCAGCAGATCACACAGTTCTTCACCCCGCAGCCGAAGGGGGAAGGGCCTTACGACGGCCGAACGGTAGACGATTTTAAGCCCTACCTTGTGGCGTTGAACCTTACCAAGCGCTGCAACCTCAAATGTGACCATTGCTATCTCGATGCGACCACGAAGGCCGCGGGGGGAGACGACGAACTCTCCACGCAGGAATGTTTCGCGCTGATCGACCAAATTGCCATCGTCAACAAGGGCTGCCTTCTGGTCATCACCGGCGGCGAACCATTAGTGCGTCCCGACATCCTCGAGATTGCACGGCATGCGGTGAAGCTCGGATTCATGGTGGTGTTCGGGACGAACGGCATGCTGATCGATGACCCGATGGCCAAGGCCCTGGTGGAGATCGGGGTGATGGGTGTGGGCATCAGCATCGATTCGCTTGATGCGGGGAAACACAATGCGTTTCGAGGGGTGCCCGGGGCCTGGGAAGCCGCGCTCGCCGGCATTGAAGCCAGCAAGCGCAATGGCCTCCAATTCCAGGTGCACTTTAGCGCCCAGCCCATGAACTACCAGGAATTACCGGCCGTGATTGACTGGGCCCATAACCTGGGCGCCCGTGTGCTGAACGTCTTTTTTATGGTGTGCACCGGCCGCGGCGAAGAGCTGACGGACATTACGCCCGCCCAGTACGAAGAAGTGCTCGGCTATTTGGTCAACTGTCAGGACAACTATAAAGGAATGTTGGTCCGGGCGCGTTGCGCTCCCCATTTCAAGCGACTGGCCTATGAGAAGGACCCCAACTCGCCGATAACCAAAGCCACCGGCTACATGGGCGGAGGATGTCTCGCAGGCACCAACTATGCGCGGGTCACGCCCAACGGCGAACTCACGCCCTGCCCCTACATGCCGCTGTCCGCAGGCAACATCCGCCAGACGAGCTTCGTAGATTTGTGGGAGAAGTCGGATGTGTTCAACTCATTCCGATATCCTCAGCTAAAAGGCAAGTGCGGGGACTGCGAGTACACCGATATCTGCGGCGGTTGTCGCGCCCGTCCGTACGTCGACCACGGCGATTGGCTAGACGAGGACCAGTGGTGCCTCTATACGCCGAAAGGCGGCGAGAAAATTAAAGTCGCCTTCAATATTCCAGAGGAGTCGGAGGTCGCCTGGGATGAAGCTTCGGCGCTTCGGCTGAGCCGCATCCCGTACTTCCTTCGGGCCATGGTGAAGAAGGGTGTGGAGAAGCATGCCCGTGAGCATAACCTGTCCCTGGTCACCGTGGAGTTGATGGAAGAACTGCGGAAGAAGCGATTCGGCAACGATGCCCCGGTATTCAAATTTGACAGTGAACGGTGAACGATCATGCGTGATCGGGTGAAGCAGCGGACTCTTGTGCTGTCCGTCGTATCGCCGGTGATTCACCGCTCCTCACTCACCGCGTATCACGCATCACGCATCACGGGGTATTAGTGGACGCACTCCAAAGCATCGGCACGGACCTCAACACCCTTATTCCAATCGTCAATCATTGGTTTCACCTGCTTTCCGCTGTGATTTGGATCGGTGGATTGGCCTTTCTCGTCATGGCCGTGACTCCTGGACTGCAGAAAGCCGTGGCGAAAGACCAAATCAAGCCCATCACCGATATCTTCTATCAACACTACAAGAAAGTGGCCGGCATTCTCTTAGTGGTTCTCCTCTTCACCGGCGGCATCAATCTGCACTACGTGAACCAAGTGCTTACCTCGCAAACCGGCAGTGGCATCCAGCACCATGCCAAATATCTTACGGTGTTTTTCATCAAGTTGTTCCTTGTCCTGTGCCTCCTGACCCTATTCCTCTACACCGTCATCTTCAAAGCGGACGACGAAGACAGCGAAGACGGCACGTACGAAGCGATCCCATACCAGCGGGCCGCCTTATGGATGGGGTTCTTCATCATCCTCTGCGCGGCTGCCATGAAACACCTGCACCAGTAATTCTCCCACGACCTGTCTTATCAAACATACGAAACGGCACGGCAGGAGACGGTACGCATGCGGTTGCCAAGCCGCGTGGATTTCATTCCACTGCCATGAGCCGGACAATGGATCCGGGGAGCGAACGTCCGCAAGAAGATGGGCTGGCTCGATAGGTTAGCGTTTGGAGCTGAGGGACAGGCGCTTAGAGGTGAGAAAGGCCCGCTTGAAGACGGTAGCGAGTCCAAAATACGCGTACGAATCCTTGAGATTGGAATACAGGCGCTTGAACGGACTCATGTTAGGATCGGTGACATACTCCATCGTCAAGGCAATGCGCTCTTCCCCCTCACCCAACGGCGTGACCGCGTGCCACAACTTATCACCGTTAAAAATCACAAGGTCGCCCGGTTCGGTAATGAGTTCGACATGCCGAACAGGCCGGGTCGGATGGTCCTTATATAAGGCGCACACCAGCTTGCACTGAATCGACCGGTCCACAATGCCCATCAGAATTGTATACCGAGCCCCCTTGTAATAAGAGGTGTCATAGTGGAACCCGATGTGGTCTCCGGGCTCCGTATAGTAATACAAGGCACAGGAATGTGGGTCGTTGTCCGGACAGAGCGTCAGTGAGGCCTGGGTCAGGCGGCTCAGGAACGCCTTGAAGGAATCCGACCGATAGAGATCGAGAAAAGCCGGCCCCTTCTCTTGTACCGTGTAATAGCTGACGCTTCCGCCCTTCTTATGCCCGGGGATGTAATTGCGATTCAAATCGGCTTTCATGTCCTGCGCCAGCGGGACGAGCATGCTCTCCACGAACGCACGCGGCAAAAACTGCTTGATCAGGACGAATTCGTTCTGTTCCCAGTACTCGCGAGACAGCCGCTCTTCATCCAACGCCGCGACGGCTCGCTCGAGGGCCATAGACACGCTTTCTGTTTCTACTGTCATGCTGGCTGCGTCCTTCTTATCCGACCGCTGTTCTTCTAGTTTCCCCTACCGACTACGGACCATTGAGCGCCGGCGCTTTCACCACCTCGACATCGGGAGGAGCTTTAAAGTCGAACAACTCCCGGCCCAGCCCGACATTCGGCTTCAAGTCTGAAAATTCGAATGTCGCCACATTACCGTTGGCCTCTTGGAGCCTCACGGTCCTGATGAAATAGGTCTTGGGAAAGACCTCCACCACAATCCGCTGGAGGCCGCGTGTGGACTCTTGCTCTTTGGCTTTTGGAGTGAGCGAGAGCAAGGGAAGCCCCCCTACGCCCCGCTCCTTCCCTTGCGCCGGTTCGACCTCGAAGGATTCATCCAGCTTCGCCGCGCCCTGCAATAATTCCAGCGGGGCCTTCGACGCCGCCATCTGGGTCAGCTTGCCGACCAGCACTTGTTTGTGCTCGGGCACATAGACTTTCACGTCGTTGTGGTTGACATAAATCTCTTCGTTCGCCGGATCGAGGTAGTCCCACCGGAGCCGACCCGGTTTCTTAATATAGACTCTGCCCGAGGACACCACCGGCCGTTCGAATCCCTCGATCCTCGTCTTTTGAGTAAAATCGGCCTGCAAGTCCTTTGTTTTTTCGTAGCGAGCCTGCAGCTGCTTGACTACCTCGCGCACTTCCTGGAGGGCCTTTTCATCAGCGCTTTCATTCGCCGCCGACGTCGGTGTCACCAGCAGCAGGCCGAGCATCAGGCCCAGAATCGCGCCCCTCATGCTTCCGTCGCTCCGACCGGACCTCGGCGGCCTAGCACCTCGCGCCGCCCGTCCCGTCCTGCGGCGCTTACAATGCCGTCTGCTTCCATCTGTTCGATCATGCGGGCGGCGCGCGGATAGCCCACCCGCAAACGCCGTTGGATCAGCGAGGCCGAGGCCTGGCCGGAAGACAGAACCAATTCCTTCGCCTGCTCGTACACGTCGTCCTTCGCCTCCTCCTCCGCCGCCTCTTCCTGCTTGAGCGATTGCAGTTCTTGATTATAGGTCGGCATGGCTTGCTTCTTCACGAAGTCGACCACCGCGCGCACATCGTCGTCCGAGACAAAAGAGCCATGCAAGCGCGCCAAGCGGCCGGTGCCCGACGCCAAATAGAGCATGTCACCACGGCCAAGCAACGCTTCGGCACCGTTGGCGTCCAAGATGGTTCGCGAGTCCGTTTTAGAGGAAACCTGAAAGGCAATGCGGGCCGGAAAATTGGCTTTGATCAGCCCCGTCAGCACATCGACCGAAGGCCGCTGAGTCGCCAGGACCAAATGAATGCCGGACGCGCGCGCCATTTGCGCAAGCCGGGCGATCTTGTCTTCCACATCCTTGGGCGCCACCATCATGAGGTCGGCCAACTCATCGATCATGACCACAATGAAAGGCAGCGGTTCCGGCGGCGTGGGTTTGGGTTGCATGCAGCCTGGCTCGCCCTCCGCAATGGCCGTTTCCCCGGCCGACAACCGGTCTTCCTCCGACAAGAACTGAATCGGAAGTTCAGCTTGCGCCGCGCGCGCCTCCCGGTCCGCGAAGGCTTCATGAAGCCCGGCCACCTTTCGATTGTACGCGTCAATATTCCTGACCTCGGCCTCCGCCAGCAGCTTGTAGCGCCGTTCCATTTCGGATACCACCCACCCCAACCCTTTGGCAGCCGACTTTGCATCCGTAATGACCGGGCGGAGTAGGTGCGGAATGCCATCATAGGACTGGAATTCCAGCATCTTCGGATCGATCAAGAGGAGTTTGACTTCGCTCGGCTTGGCAGAAAACAGAATGCTCAGAAGCATCGTGTTCAATCCCACGCTCTTTCCCGCTCCCGTCGCGCCCGCCACGAGGAGATGAGGCATCTTGGCAAGATCCGCCGTCACCGGAGCCCCAAAGATGTCCTTTCCGATCGCCAACGTAAGTTTCGAACGGGCCCGCAGGAAGGCGTCGCTCAGCAACACCTCCTTCATGGACACCGTTTCACGGGACCGGTTGGGCACTTCGATGCCCACCACTGACTTGCCCGGCAGCGGCGCCACAATGCGCAAACTGGTCGCTTTCAAATGGAGCGCCAGATCATCGGCCAGGTTCACGATGCGCGCGACTTTGGTACCTGGCGCCGGCTCAAATTCATACATAGTGACAACGGGCCCGGGTCTTACTTCGGTCACCTTGCCGTCAATGCCGAAGCTGCCCAATGCGCGAGACAGTACATCGGACTGCGCTTTCAGCTCCTCATCTGACATGCGGCTTACGGGACCGGACGGGTCGCTCAGCAACAGATTCGCATCGGGGAGACGATAATTTCCGCTCTCGGCCTGAACCGGCAGGACCTCCGGTTCGGCGCCGTCGTTGTGGATGACGGATTGAGCCGCCGAGATAGGGGGCTGAATAATGGGTGGATCGGGCGTGGCGATGGACTCCGCCGGTTCATCATCCTGGAACACCGCGGACAGGGGTTCTTCAGCAACAATCGGACGGGCGCCCTTCGCCGTCCTGGCTTTCTGCCTCCGAGGACTCGGTTCGGGCGGCGCTTCTGCCGACGGGGCCGGCATCACGGCGCGAAGCCACCCGCGCAGAGCCGCCCATCGTTCGGGCATTCGGCTGACGACCTCAGTTAAGGAGAGTGGCGTCGTAAACAGCAGCGAGACAAGAAATCCGGCGATGATCAGGATGTGCGCGCCCGTACTCGCAAAGACCGCACGCAAACCTTCGGCAATCACTTGTCCTCCGATCCCTCCAGCCATCCCCCGCGAGACCATCCCGCTCGTCAATGTCGGAACCGCCGTCGCCTCCAGATGAAGAAAGGCACTTAAAAAGCAGACGGCGGCAAGCGAACTACCGGCCGTCCGAAGCCGGATACCGACCGGTGCCTGAGAGAAGCAGCGGAGGCCCAGACGCGCGAGCAGGGGAGGAAAGAAATAAGCGGCCCCGCCGATCAAATAAAAGAACCCCCCGGCCAGGACGGCGCCGAAAGAGCCGATCAGGTTACGTGGAGGCGTGGGGGACGGCGCGCCGGCTGCGACGGTCTTCGCCTCGCCCGGCACGAAGGATAAGAGGCTCAATAACGTAAGCAAGCTCAGCGCGATCAGGATCACGCCGATGACTTCCCGCTGAATGTGAGAGGGGGGAGAAGGGGCGCGGCGGGTTTCGCCCCGCTTCACCGAGGTGGTCACACCCATAGCCGGCGGATGCTACCACAGGGGGGAAGTCATTTCAAACCGACTTCGTTTTCTCTGCGTTTCGTCGAAGAGCGCTTCGAGAGCATTCCTGCACCATATCTATAGACGCGCGGGCCGTTCTACTGCGACAGAAATTGCCTAGTGGCGGCAATACCTTCTTCTCTCCGCTGCCGTCACACGAGGCTCCAACCGCATTGCTGGGAAATCATGCGGCTTCTGGTGGCACGATTGTTGGAGATCCAAGGAGGGCTTCTGCGTTGCCCAACTGACGCCATCAGATCATGAGAGACCCTATATGGTAGAAGAGGCTTGGCGGTTTCTCATCCAAGACGTGCCGCTGGCGGGCGGGTTCCAAAGCCCGATGCTTAGTTGGCTCGGAGCCGCCGGTATTCTCGCATTGTGCCTCTGGCATGGCGTGATGCTTATCCGGGGCACGCTGCATCTCCGTCGTGCCTTCGAACGGGCTCGAACCGGTGCGGCACGTCTGGCCGGGTCACGCCTTCAGAGGAGCGATGAATGGATCGTCATTCCGTCTTTGGCGAAACACTCGACGCACCCGGCGGAGGGCCGGCGTGATCTGGACGATCTCGAACAACTGGACCGCCTCATGCGCGCGGAACCGATCCTCGCGGGCGAGTGGTTGTCCTACCGGAAGACCCTCGCGATCGAACAAGCGGCCTGGTTCACTGAGCCGAGAGTCTACGCGCAGCGAGCCGCTGCCGACGTGTTCTCTTTTGACTCGGTCTGCGCCAACCACCTCAACATGCGCTTGTACCACCAGCTACCGTCCTTCCTGACGGGCATCGGCCTGATGTTCACGTTTCTCGCCATCTTGGTCGGGCTCAGCAAGCTCCATGCGACCGGATCGCAGATCGACGGCATGCAAGGGCTGATCAACGGCCTCGCCGGAAAATTTGTCACGTCGATCGTGGGGCTCGCCTGCTCCAATGCGTTCATGCTGCTGGAGAAGTCTCTGTGGTACAGATTGGCCGGCCATCATCGAGCCGCCGTGTCCTTGCTCGACGAGATGTTTCCACAGAAGGTGTTGGATCAGAGCCTTGCCGGCAGTCTGGCACCAGCCGCCACCATGTCGACCGCCATCCGGACGGATCCGGCGCATCAACAGATGCAGACGGTGCAGCAGCAGCTTCAATCCACGGTGGCTGCACTCACCACGGTGTCACAGTCACTCGCGGCCCTGAATAGGCCGCAATCGATCGCATCCCGTGATGAGAAGCTGGCCGCCGACATCGGACACGAGATGCAGAAGGCCCTGCGTCCGCTCCTGGACCCGCTGATGGTGGCCATCCGGGACTTGAGCCATTCCGCGAACCGGCCTGTCGAGCTTACGGATGCCGAGCGAGACAGCCTGTTTGACCGGCTCAGGCAGCATCGGGCATCCGGTTCGGCGCTGTCGCGTGGCCGGACGGGCACGACGGACGCAAGAAGATCGGCGTGAAATCGGCCTTCTTACAAGACCAACCCGACGGCTCGTCGGCCAGCGGAATCGCAGATCTGATGACCTCACTGGCCGTCATCTTTATTCTGCTATTGGCCGCCCACCTCACACGCGTGGAGGAAGGCAACCCCAAGCCGATACCGCAGAGCACCGCCGATCTCGCGCACCGCCTCAAGCCGCTCCACCTAGCCGTCGAGCCGCAGACAGACGACCCCCGTCTGATGACGGTGGTCGTCCCCGACGGGATGCTGAATTTTGAGACTGGGAAAAGCACGCTCCTTCCTTCCGCCGAGGTGTTCCTGGAGGAAACCATGCCGCACTACGCCGCGATGATGTGCGGCCCGCACGGCCATGAAGTCGAGTCGTTCGTTATCGAAGGGCACACCGACGATCACGGCGAGGACATTCTCAATCTGAAGCTGAGCCAAGACCGTTCCTTCGCCGTCTTTGTGAAAGGACTGGACGTCATCCGCGCCCGACTCCCGTGGGCATACGAATGCTTTCTCAAGAAGAGCTCAGCCACGGGACGTGGCAAACAAGACTTGCTTCACACGACGGCAGGCTATCCGAACCGCGACAAAAGCCGGCGAGTCATCTTCAAGATCCATCTACAGCCCCAATGACGGCTGTCGCTACGGGTGCGCAGCGATACGTGTCGTCAGCTCAATGAAGTCGGCGACGGACAGCACTTCGGCACGCACAGCCGGGGCCAACCGAAGCGACGCAAGCGCAGCCTGCACGGACTCGTGACCGTATCCTTCGTCCTTCAACGAGTTCACGAGCGTCTTGCGTCGATGGGCGAAGGCCGCTTTGACCAATGCGCCAAAGCGGGGCTCGTCCTCCGGTCTCAAGTCGCGGTGTTCCTTCATCCGCAGGACCACCACGGCGGAGCCGACCTCCGGACGCGGCCTGAAACAGTGCGGCGATACCCGAAACGCTTTCGTGATGTCGGCGCTGTATTGCGCCATCACGGAGAGGACGCCGTAAACCCCACTGCCCGGTTTCGCAGCCAACCGATCGGCCACCTCATCCTGCAGCATCAGCACCAGACGCGGAAATCGCACGTGATGGTCCAGGAATCGGAACAGCAACGGCGTGGAGATGTAGTACGGCAGATTGGCCACGACGAGCGTACCTGCCGGCACCTGCTCGAGCGGATAGGTCATGGCATCGTCCAGGAGAAGGGTGAGGTTCTGGAACTGCGGTTGTCGCTCGGCAAGATAGGCATGCAGCCGAGGATCGATCTCGATGGCGGTCACGCGACCCGCCGCGTGACAGAGTGCATCGGTGAGTATTCCGCGGCCTGGTCCCACTTCGAGCACACTGTCGTGAGGTGCAATCTCGGCGACCGTGACGATCTTACGGACGATGTTGGGATCGATGAGGAAGTTCTGTCCGAGCCGCTTGATTGCGGCGGGCGGATCGGAGAGTTCCACCCGTCAACTCCCGGCGCGAGGAGCTTGCGACAATTGCTTCGCCAGGGTCATCAGCGGTGTGCGGTAGGTCTCGATCAGATCCGTGAACTCCTCAACCAGATCATTCGTGAACGATGGCCCGGGCTGCAACGCGGCAAATCGCTGCGCCTCTGTTTGACCAACCGCTTCTGAGAGGAGCCCGGCGGTTTTTGCTTTCCACCTCGCGACGCGTTCGGCCCCCGCCATGGTATTCAGATCGACGAGCGTCTGCTTGGCCAGCGCGTCCAGTTCTTTGATTTGCGCCTGCACCACAGCCAGCGCTTTGGAAGTATCGCCTGACATCTCTGATCCAATCCTTTTCTGATTCGAGTTGAGAACGTTCAACGCAGACCGGTTGGCAGCAGGCGAGGCCAAAAGATGAATCGCCGGCTCAGTGCACGGCGAGCCGGCTGGCGGCGATCTTCGCTGCGAGCTTCACGGCCTCCAACAGACTGCCTGGATCGGCAATCCCTTTCCCCACGATATCGCACGCCGTGCCATGATCGACCGAGGTGCGAATGATCGGTAAACCCACAGTCAGGTTCACACAGGTCCCGAATGCCACGAGCTTAAGCGGAATCAAGCCTTGATCGTGATACAGGGCCACGATGCCGTCATACTGACCTTTCACGGCTTTTCCGAACAGCGTGTCGGCCGGAAGCGGATCACT
>JACVSD010000105.1 GCA_014534095.1 Nitrospiraceae bacterium | reverse complement strand
GCTGACCGACGAGGAGCGCCTCCATGGGGAATAGCTTTGCTGTTTCTGCCATGCCTGGGAATCCCTTGTATCGTCGTCTTCGGCAGGGGCTGCTGGGGCCATGCCGTCTCCGCCGGTTGCCCTTGTATTCTTGCGAGCACCGTCTCCATGTCGAATTGGTTCGCGCGTCCCAATTTGGTGAGCTCCCGCCATTCGAGAGGCACGGCGACCGGCGCTCCGGGCCGTGCACGCAGTGAATACGCGGCGACACCCGTGGCGGTATAATCGTTCCGGAAAAAGTCGATGAGGATCTTCCCTTTGCGCTTCGACTTGGTGATGGTGGCCACGTAGGTGTCCGGCGCCTCGTCGACCATCTGATGCGCAAAGGCCGAGGCCCAGTCTTTGACTTCTTCCCAGGGGGTGACGGGTGCCAGCGACACGATTACATGCAGGCCTTTGCCACCCGTGCACTTCAAGAAACTGTCCAGTCCCGCCTGGGTGAGCCGAGCTTTAATCTCAAGCGCGGCTTCTTTCACCTTCGAGAACGGCACGCTCGGATCCGGATCCAGATCAAAGATCATCCGATCCGGGGTATGAATCTTATCGATCGTGGCGCCCCAGGGATGGATTTCAATGACGCCCATCTGGATCATTTCCATGATCCCCTTGGCGTCCTTCACATAGATATACTTGTAGCTGCTGCCTTTATAGTCCCATAAAAACGGATAGACATCCGCCCCCAGCCCGAACCCAATATTGCGCTGGTAGAAACAATCCGCCTTGATGCCGCTGGGACATCTCAGCAAACTGATCGGCCGGCTGTGTATCTCTCGCAAGAGCAAGGGCGCGACGGACGCATAATACCGAGCCACGTCTCCTTTGGTGATGTTCCCTTCTTCAAACACGACGCGGCTCGGGTGCGTGATTCTGACACCATGCAGAAGAAGGTCGTCTTGAGGGTTCGTCTTCACTGCCGTACCTGTGCCTTAGTCGATGACCCGGTGTCACTGTTCGTAAGGTCGCCCGCTGCTTTTAAACGAGTCCTGTTGACCGTATCCTAATAATACTTTACCGAACGGCCGCGGCCCGACCCGCTAGGCAGCTGCCTAGGTACCCCGCGGGTAAGCTAAGATGTCACGTCGGCCTTCACTCGCTACTTTCGGCTACCTGAAAGCACATCAAGCCGCGCTCTCGCCACATGGCGACCACACTGGTGCGGTCGTCAAAGATACACAGGATGTCCTCGCCGTCCGTACGCAGCCGCTCGAGCCAGGCCCATTTCAGCACATGATCAGGCCGAAAATCGCGGCTGCCTCGCATCGTGAGTGAGTGGTAGGGCACGCCGTGGCGCTCAAGCCACGCGATCGTCTGGGCGCGGACCGATTCGCTGCGACCGGAGAGGATGCGAATGGTATAGCCACAGCGATGCAGCGCGGCACAAACTTCAATAACCGGTGTCATCGGCGCGTCGTGGGTCGAAGCGAGGAAAAATTCTTTCCACCGTTTCTTGGTCCCTTCGATGAGGGGCATCCGATGCGCGATGTCGGCAAGAGTGCCGTCCAAGTCAAAGATCACCGTCTTGTTCTTAGAATTCCCTGCGGACTTCTTCACTCGTGCCATCCTCCGTTAAAAGCTGCTGCCTCTTCGCCGATGTTCTACATTCTATCCGTCGCGCGGTGACTGTGTGAGCCAGACCGTCGCGCGCCGGGGAGTCTGCGTATTCATCAGTGCGGCCGGCGACGGCGCATGCCCATCATCGCGTCCTCAACGGCGACATTTCACCGGTCGATTCTCCTCACCTGGGATGCATGACGTACGGTAGAGGCAAGGAAAGTTAAGCGGGCCTGCCAAGCGCGGTTGCAATCAAGTCGTCCTCGTCTTACTGTGGGGCCACGAATCGGTTGCGCTCTCGCAGTCATGAAAGCCATCACGGTCGACAATCTTCGCAAATCCTATCAGAGCGGAGTTCCTCGGCCGGTGTATGCGGTGGACGGGGTGTCGTTCGACGTTGCGCCGGGCGAAATCTTCGGTCTCCTGGGTCCGAATGGGGCCGGGAAGACGACGCTCGTGAAGATTCTCACGACGATCACGCCGCCGTCGTCGGGCCAGGCCCGCATTATGGGATACGACGTGGTCCGCCAGGCGCTGGACGTCCGACGCCAGCTCGCCGTCGTGTTGCAGCAGACAGCGGTTGACAATCTGCTGACCGTCGAGGACAACCTGCGCATCTATGCCTATCTGCATGGCGTCTCGCCGAGCGAGGTGCGGACACGCATGGAAAGCATTCTGGATGAGTTCGACTTGCGGGAGCAGGCACGGAAAACGGTCCAAGACTTGAGCCTGGGGACGAAGCGGCGGGTGCAGGTCGCGAAGATTTTCATGGTGGATTCGCCCGTGATCTTTCTCGACGAAAGCACCACCGGTATGGATCCGATGATGCGAAGACGGGTTCTGGACCGGATCCGCCGCGAAGCGCGAAACGGCCGGGCGGTCCTTCTCACGACCCAGGTCTTGAGCGAAGCCGAAGAGCTTTGCGACCGCATCATGATCATCCACCATGGGAAGACGCTGGCGGCGGGCAGCCTTCAGGATCTGAGGCGTCTCTCGACGGAGATGTTCCGGGTGAGTTTCACGGTGGCATCCGGCCATGATGTGGGTTCACAGCTGAAGGCTCTTCAGGCGGTGGAGATGCGCATCGACGGCGAACGGGTCGAGTTGCTTTTCAAACAGGAGGAGTCGCGGGTGCTGGCCGCGCTGGCGGAGTTGGCGAGTGTGGCGCCGCTTCGGCAAGTCGAAGTTCGTGGGGCGGCGCTCGAGGATATCTTTGTCGAGTTGATCGGGAATAGGGACGGCGAGCCGGAGGGCGGTCGATGAACGGCGTCGCGGGTGTCTTCTATCGGGATTACCGGCAGCGCACCACCAACCTGGCGTTCGTGTTCTGGGACCTGTTCGTACCCGTTGCTTATTTGATTCTCTTCGGACTCGGCTTCGAGCGCACGATGGGCCGGTTTTCCGTCCATGGTGTCGAAGTCGGCTACACAGAGTTCTTTCTGGCCGGGGTGTTGGGCATGACGACGTACGGGATCGCCATGAACGCTTCCTGGGGACTGTTCATGGATAAGGACTCGGGCATTTTCTACGAATTGCTGACCTACCCGATCACGCGGCGGCAGTTGCTGGTCGGAAAGATCTGTTTCAACGTCCTCCTGAGCGCGCTCGGGTCTCTGTTCGTGATAACGCTGGGGGCGTTGGTCATGGACGTGGCGGTGCGATGGTCATGGGTGCCGCTTACACTGTTCGTCGTGGCCTGCACCACGGCGGGGTGGTTTTTTCTGTTCAGTATTCTGGCGATCCGGCTCGGGCGCATGGACTCGTTCAATACGATGACCAGCGTGGCCTATATTATCCTCATGTTCCTAAGCAGCATGTTCTATCCCATTGAACAACTGCCGGTCTGGTTTCGTGCCGCCGCCTGGATGAACCCGATGACCTGGCAGGTCGATGTGCTGCGGTTCACGCTTCTGGGCGCGGGATCGGCGACCATTGCCCTCCTGGAGTTCGGTGCTTTCGTGCTATTCACCGTTGTGTGCCTCTCGCTGGCCGTGAGAACCATCAATCGCGCAGGCTAGGGCTTGTCAGGAGCGGCTGGCTCTGTCCTTCAACCGAAGGCGCTAGGTTCCCTCGTTGATGAAGCCAGGGGTCGCCGCACTTGTGAAGTGTTCCATTGTGCGGCACCTTGGCTCGAACCGAACAAGCGTGTGCCGCGGGTACGGCTTGCCACGATCCGGCTCTGCAGGGTCATGAAGGCAGTGCCTGGGCGGGATCTGCTTCATCACTGATTAACCGCAGAGCATAGGGAGGTGACTCATGTATCAGGCGAAGGCGTACGCCGCGGTCAATGCCACATCCCCACTGGCCTCCATGGCAATCGACCGCCGGGATCCAACCGAACGCGACGTGCAAATCGAGATCCTCTTTTGCGGCATCTGTCACTCGGATCTCCATATGGTGCACAACGAGTGGAGCGGCGCCATGCCTACGGTCTATCCCCTTGTGCCGGGCCATGCGATTGTGGGTCGTGTGACGAAGGTTGGCTCGGCCGTGACCAAGTACAAGCCCGGTGACCTGGCCGCAGTCGGTTGTATGGTGGACTCGGACGGTACCTGCGGGGAATGCAAAGCCGGCCTCGAGCAATTCTGCCCCAACATGACGCTCACGTATAACGCTCCGGATAAGCACCTCGGCGGCGTCACCTATGGCGGCTACTCGGAGAGCATCGTGGTGGACGAACGCTTTGTTCTGCGTATGCCGTCCAGCCTCGACCTCGCCGGTGCGGCGCCGCTCCTTTGCGCCGGGATCACGACCTATTCTCCGATGCGCCATTGGGGCGTCACGAACGGCAAGAAAGTCGGCATTGTCGGTCTGGGCGGACTGGGGCACATGGGGGTGAAGTTTGGGCGCGCGCTGGGCGCCCAGGTTGTCGTCTTCACGCATTCACCCAAAAAGAAGGAGGACGCGCTCCGTCTCGGTGCCCATGAGGTCGTCGTTTCGAGCGATAGCGCGGAGATGCAGAAGCACGCCGGCAGCTTCGATTTCATTCTGGACGCCGTGTCTGCCGATCACGACATCAACGCCTACATCAACCTGCTGCGCCGCGACGGCACCATTGTCATGGTCGGCGCCCCGGAGAAGCCGTTACCGGTGGCAGCCTTCGGCCTCATCTTCGGCCGCCGCAGCTTCTCCGGCTCCTGCATCGGCGGTATTCTCGAAACGCAAGAGATGCTCGACTTTTGCGGAACACATAACATCACCGCCGAAGTCGAAGTGGTTCCCATTCAGAAGATCAATGAAGCCTACGGTCGGATGCTCAAGTCCGATGTGAAGTACCGCTTCTCCATCGATATGGCGTCCCTGAAGTCTGAGACGAAATCGGAACGGCGCCCGGGGGCCTCGGCAGCTGCGGCCCCTATCGGCTGAGCCGTTGACGCTCCAATATCGACTTTTCTCTTGTGAGGGATTCAGAGAGCGTGCAGGCAGGCATCTAGGTGAATGCCTAGATGCCTGCATCGTGTTGCTCTGAGTACAAGAGAGAAGGGGAGGGGAAGGTGGCTCAGAAATCGAGGCGGGATTTCATCGAACGCGTTCAGCGTCTGACGGACGCGGCCGAGCTGTACGTGAATCGCTCTCCGAAGGTGAAACGGCTCGAGGCGGAGCGGTCGGCCTTATTGGACGCCATTGCCGATGTGCAGCTCGCCCTTTCCGTCCAGCGCTTGCCCCCAGTGCCGGCAGCGGAACGGCCGGCTCCATCTTCCGATTCCAAGCAGACCTCGCGGCTGAAAGCCGCATTGAAGCAGGCGGAGGTGCGGATGACCGAGTCGCAACGGTCGCTGAGTCGACTGAGCGACGACCTCCAGACTCTCCAAGCCAATGCAGACCGGGCCAAAGCCTGGCTCGACACACTTCAAGAGCACGAACCACAAGACAAGGCCGCGTAGCGCGGAAACCTCTGCGGCAGCTTAGCGTCGTCCGGTTCCCGAAAAGCGCTCGGCGGCGCCGCTCCCCGGCTGGCTCGGCGCGGGAGTCTGATGAAGCGACCCGTGCGGCACACCTTGCGGTTGGATCTGCGGGAATGTCGGAGTCGCGGTGCCTTGAGGGAACGAGCCGTGCGGTACGCTGAATGGTTGGATCTGGGGGAACGTTGGGACCGCGGTCTGAGGGAACGAGCCGCGCGGCATGCCATGCAATTCGTTCTGCGGGAATGTCGGAGGCAACGGAGTCTGGTGAAGGGACCCGTGCGGTACGCCTTGCGGTTGGATTTGCGGAAACGTCGGCTTCAGGAACGGTGCGGCAAGGGGTGACGGAGAGGGCAGACCTTGCTGCAGCTGCGCCGCTTCCCGTGGATACGTACCGTCCGGTACCTGAGGGACCAAGAGCGACGTCCGCGGCGGAACCGGAATTGACTCGCCGGGAGGAGGAGGGAAGGCACCGGCCCGGGCTGTGAGCGCCTGTTGCGCGGCGTGGAGATGCGGGTTCGCCGGATGCAGCTGGCGCGCTTGCAGCAGCAGCCCGTTGGCGTGACGAAACGCAATGCCCGGATAGGCGTAGAGGACCGGCGCATAGATCGATTCGGTCCAGACCTGCGACACCAGAGCGTGCGCTTGCATCTGGTTCAGGACCTGCTGGCGTTCGGCCGTTAGCGCTTCAATCCGCTCGGGCGACTGGGCGACGGCCAGGGCGTGATTGGCGGCGTCGAGCTGCTGCCGTAGTTG
>JACVSD010000007.1 GCA_014534095.1 Nitrospiraceae bacterium | reverse complement strand
TCGGCTATCAGCCGGATCAGCACGTAATCGATGTGGCGCGCCTCGAAGCCGAGAAAACCGGCGGGAGCATTGAAGTGATGGAGAATCCGCAGATCGCGGTGAAAGAAGCCGATGTCCTGTACACCGACGTGTGGATCAGCATGGGCCGGGAGCGCGAGCAGGCGCGACGCTTGAAGACCCTCGCTCCCTATCAGGTCAATGGGCGCCTGCTTCAGCGTGCCCGGCCGGATGCCATCGTGATGCATTGTTTGCCGGCCCATCGCGGCGAAGAGATTACCGCTGAGGTCCTGGATGGCCCGCAATCGGTCGTCATTGATCAAGCCGAAAACCGGCTGCACATGCAGAAGGCCATATTGGTTCAGCTCCTGACGAACAGGAAAGGCGTGAAGTAGCACCTCCATCATGAAGCAGAAAGCCATCAAGAAAATCGTGCTGGCGTATTCGGGCGGGCTCGACACTTCGGTGATTTTGAAGTGGCTCCAGGAAACCTATCAGGCGGAGGTCATTGCGTTTTGCGCCGACCTAGGGCAAGGCGAGGATTTGCGGGCCATTAAAGCCAAGGCCAAATCGCTGGGCGTGAAAAAGGTGTACATCGAGGACCTGCGCGAGACTTTTGTCAGGGACTATGTCTTCCCGATGCTCCGCGGGAACGCGCTCTACGAAGGATCCTACTTGCTCGGCACGTCCATCGCCCGCCCGCTCATCGCCCGCCGACAGGCGGAGATTGCGCTGGCCGAAGGGGCCGAGGCGGTGTGTCACGGCGCGACCGGGAAAGGCAACGACCAAGTACGGTTCGAGCTGACCTATACGGCGCGGGCTCCCCGCCTGCACATCATTGCGCCCTGGCGCCAATGGACCATGCGATCGCGGCGCGAACTGATCGAATATGCCGATCGTCATGGCATCCCGGTGACGGCCACCAAGGCCAAGCCCTATAGCATGGACCTCAATCTTTTCCATGTGAGCTACGAAGGCGGCATCCTGGAGGATCCGTGGGTCTCGCCGCCGGAGGAAATTTTTCAGATGACCGTCTCCCCCGAAAAGGCTCCCGACCGACCCCGTGAAGTCGAGATCGACTACGAGGCCGGCAATCCGGTGGCCGTGGACGGGAAAAAAATGAGTCCGGCAAGATTGTTGGCGCATCTCAACGCGCTGGGAAGTGCACACGGCATCGGGCGCGTCGATCTGGTGGAAAACCGGTATGTCGGTATGAAGTCGCGCGGCGTCTATGAAACGCCGGGCGGCACCATCCTGCATGTGGCCCACCGCGGGCTTGAGTCGTTGACGATGGATCGAGAAGTGCTCCATCTGCGGGATAGCCTCATCCCGCGCTATGCCGAACTCATCTACAACGGGTATTGGTTCAGTCCCGAGCGTGACATGCTCCAGACCGCTCTCGACCAGGCGCAGCAGGATGTGACCGGGACGGCGCGGGTCAAGCTCTATAAAGGGAGTTGCACGCTGGCCGGGCGGAAGTCGAAGCAGTCGCTCTATCGGCTCGACATCGCCACGTTCGAAGAGGACGACGTGTATAACCAGAAAGATGCCGAGGGGTTCATCCGGCTCAATGCGCTACGGCTCAAAATCCGGGCGCAACGGAAGAAAGCGTCTGTGTAATGGCGCCGGCGAAACGCAAGCGAGAAAAACCGTCTCAAGATGGGGCGAAGAAGGCATGGGCTGGCCGATTCAGCGAGGGAACGGACCGCATGGTGGAAGCGTTCACCCGGTCCATCGCGGTCGATCGCCGGCTGTACGCACACGATATTCAGGGAAGCATCGCTCATTGCCAGGCTCTCGCCAAGGCGGGCGTGTTGAGTCGGCGGGAAACCGCGATGATCGTGCGGGGATTGCAGCTGGTGAAGCAGGAACTCGATCAGGACCGCTTTGCGTTTCTGCCTGAAGACGAAGACATCCATATGGCGATCGAGCGGCGATTGACCGAACTCATCGGTCCGCTGGGCGGCAAGCTGCACACCGGTCGGAGCCGTAACGACCAGGTAGCCCTCGACGTGCGCTTGTATCTTCGCGAGTGGCTCACGGCGATGTCCCGTCGCGTGCAAACGTTTCAGCGGGTCCTCGTCCGGCTGGCCGAGGAACATCGCGACCTGCCGATGCCGGGGTACACCCACCTGCAGCGTGCGCAGCCCGTCCTGCTGGCGCATCACCTGCTGGCCTATGTGGAAATGTTGCAGCGTGACAAAGGGCGCCTTGAGGACGCTCGCGCAAGGCTTAACCTCATGCCGCTCGGTTCCGGCGCCTTGGCCGGTTCGAACTATCCTCTTGATCGGGAGGCGACCGCGTCGCTGCTCGATTTTCCGGCCGTCACGCAGAATAGTCTGGATGCGGTGTCGGATCGAGACTTCATGATCGAAGTCGTGGGGGCCTTGGCGCTTCTCATGATGCATTTGTCGAGACTGAGCGAAGAACTCATTCTCTGGTCGACGCAGGAATTTCATTTTATTGAGTTGCCCGATGCCTTCTGCACGGGAAGCAGCATGATGCCTCAAAAGAAGAATCCCGACGTGCCTGAACTCGTGCGGGGGAAGACTGGTCGGGTATACGGCCATCTCATCGCCTTGCTGACTACTCTGAAGGCGCTGCCCATGAGTTATAATCGAGATTTACAGGAGGACAAGCCGGCTCTCTTCGACGCGCTCGACACCGCGGAGGGTTCTGTGGAGGTCATGACAGAACTGGTTCGCCGACTGAGGATTGATCACAAAGCCATGACACGAGCCCTGCGAGGGGGCGGCATGCTGGCCACTGAGGTGGCAGATTATCTGGTCACGAAGGGCGTGCCGTTCCGGGAGGCCCATGCCATCACGGGGAAGATCGTGCGTTGGACGCTCGACCAAGGCCGAGAGCTGAGTGACCTGTCCCTCGAGGACCTGGCAGGCTTCTCGCCAAAGTTTGAATCGTCCGTGCTGCAGCGTCTCACCGTCGAAGGCGCGATAGGGCGGAAAGCCCAGATCGGTGGCACGGCGTATAAGCAGGTCGACCGGCAGATACGGGAATGGGTGCGGGTGCTCGCATGAGACGCATTCCGGGGGCCACCATGTTGATACTGGTACTGGGGCCGTGCATGATGACGGGGTGCGGTGTGGTCGGACCACCGGTGCCGCCTGAGATGGTGGGCGTCACGCCTGTCATCGAACGTCAGAAGCGACTCGAGTCGCAGGGCGGTGCGCCGCAGCCCCCGGTGGACCCGGTCCTCGGCGATGGCACTCCCTTTGTCGCCCCCGTCGGACAAGATGAAGTATTGCCTCCGTTGAGACCGATCGGAACTCGGTAGGCGGGCAAGAGATGAACCCGTGGTCTTTGATCAGAGCGCTCTGACGAAGACGTGCCGCAGACATCAGGAGGGACTGCCGCATGAAACTCATCCAGCCGGCACGACAGACGCAGGAATCCCAAGGCGGCGCCAGCAGGCGACGGTTGTTGCTGGTCGACCCGTACCCCAGAGACAATCCCTATCATCTGACCGCCGCGGAGCGCCGTGCCGTCTGGTTTCCCAAGCTCAGCCTGCCCACTATTGCCGCCTACACGCCGGAGTCGTGGGATGTGGATCTCGTCGACGAAGCGGTCACCGATATCGATTTTGATCATCCCTGCGAGATGGTCGGCCTCTCGATCATGACCTGCTACGCTCCGCGGGCCTATGAGATTGCCGGGGAGTTCCGGAAGCGGGGCAAGACCGTCGTCCTCGGCGGTGTCCATCCCACGTATTGCCCGGAAGAAGCGCTCCGGCATTGTGACGCCATCGTCTGCGGAGAGGCCGAAGACCTCTGGCCGGAGCTGGTGGCGGATTACGAAGCCGGTCGTATGAAGCGCGAATATCGGATGACATCCTTTCCATCGCTGGAGAACTATAAGAGCCCGCGTGTCGAGTTATTGAGTCCGGACGCCTATATGACACGGCAGTGCAGCTTTACGACGCGCGGCTGTCACTTTGACTGCGAATTCTGCAGCGTCTCGCCGTTCAACGGAAAGATGACCCGACGCCGTCCGGTGCAGGAAGTGGTCAAGGAACTCGTTCAGGTCCAGCGGTGGGTTCGGAGCGAACTCGTGGAACGCATTTCCAGCGAGCCGCTCTGGCAAGCCTTCAAAACCGGTTTACGCATCCGGGTTGGAATCGAGGACGGAGGCATTGTCGCCTTTGTCGACGATCTTCATAACAGCAACCGGGCCTACTGCCGTGAACTCTGGGCCGCGTTGAAACCGCTGAAGCTCAAGTGGGGATGCCAGTCCACGCTCTTTCTGGCCGACGATGAAGAAATGGTGAAGTTGGCCGCGGAGAGCGGCTGCGTGTCGGTCTTCGTCGGCATGGAATCCCTGGATGAAGACTGCCTGGAGGAAACGAACAAGCCCTTTAATCGGGTGCAGAAGTTCGCACAGGAAATTAAGATGTTCCACGACTACGGCATTATGGTGAACCCGGGCATCGTCTTTGGCTTCGATAACGACGACGAGTCGGTCTTCGAACGAGCCGTCGATTTTCTCACTAAGAACCAAGTCGAGCTCGCGTATTTCAATGTCTTGACTCCGCTCCCTGGCACGGCGCTCTTTGATCGGTACGAGAAGGCCGGGCGGATTTTCGACCGAGACTGGGCGAAGTACGACGGGAAGCATGTCGTCTTCCAGCCCAGCCGAATGACGCCCGAGCAATTACAGGAAGGATTTCATTGGGCCAACCATCAGTTCTACTCGTTGCCGAATATCTGGTATCGACTCTCGGGAACCAGCCAGCGCTTGATCGCCCGATGGGAGATGAACCGGGAATTTCGAAAGCTGGTGAAACGCGCCTGTCCCAAAGGTCGGCTCTCTCCGGTGGCCAAGGTCCTCAAGGACTTGCAGGCCAAACTACCAACTTTCGACACCGAACATCTCGTACCCAGCGCCTTACATGCGATTAAGCAACGCCTTGACCATCCCCCAGCGTCGCAAGGCCTGACGCTTAGTATCAAGGCGAAGCGGCATGATAAGTTTGCCGCGCTGTTTGTGGACCTGGAGGGCACGCTCGATCGGATCAACGCGCAGGAGCTGCTGCAGCGGATCCGCGCGGCGGCGGAGAAAGCGCGCATGGACGTCATCATCAATTTCGAGCACCTGAAACTGGCTACTCCAGACGCCCTCAAAGCGCTGGTGGATTCGGACGCCGTGAAAGCCGCCATTCCCCACGTCAAAGTGCGCTATCGAAAATTCCGTGACGCGTTCGAAGCCTCGTTGCAAGGCCTGTCGCTGTCAGGAATCGAACTGCTCAGCGAGGATTTTTAAGATGCATGATTTTCAGTACCGTGAGGGCGAGTTGTATTGTGAAGATGTCCCGGTGAGCCGGATTGCCAAAGAACTGGGTACGCCGTGCTACGTCTATAGCCATGCTACGCTCGTTCGGCACTTCCGGGCGTATGATCGGGCGTTCACCAATATTCCCCACGTGATCGCCTTTGCCATGAAAGCCAACTCGAACCTGGCGGTATTGCGGCTCATGGCCCGAGAGGGCAGCGGGGTCGACATCGTGTCGGGGGGCGAGCTGTTCCGGGCGTTGAAAGCCGGCGTTGTGCCCTCCAAGATCGTCTTTGCGGGGGTCGGGAAGAGTCCTGATGAAATCCGTGATGCCCTGAGGGCCGATATTCTCATGTTCAATGTCGAATCGTCCGCCGAATTGCAGGCCATCAACGATGTGGCCGCATCGGTCGGCAAGAAAGCACGCGTGGCGCTGAGGATTAATCCCGATATCGATCCGAAGACGCATCCATACATTTCGACCGGCCTGAAGAAGAGCAAGTTCGGGATTGCGGCGGATCGGGCCATGGAAGAATTCAGGATTGCTGCGTCCTTGCGTCATATCGATGTGGTCGGCGTCCACAAGCATATCGGATCGCAACTCACCGAGGTGACGCCGTTCGTCGAGGCCCTGAAGAAAATACTGAAATTGGTCGAGACGCTCAAGCGAGACGGGATCAACATTCAGTACATCAATATTGGCGGCGGATTAGGGATCACGTACTCCGACGAAACACCCCCCCTCCCTCAGGACCTGGCCGACGCCGTCTTCCCGCTGGTGCGCGACCTAAAGGTCACGCTGATTATGGAGCCGGGCCGCGTCATCGTCGGCAATGCCGGCATTCTCATCACCAAGGCGCTCTATCTGAAGGAAGGTGAAGCCAAGCAGTTCGTCATCGTGGACGCCGCGATGAACGACCTCATACGGCCGAGCCTCTACGGCTCCTATCATGACATCCGGCCGGTGCAGGAAGTGGCGGCGCATCGGACGAGGCAGCAGGTGGATATCGTCGGACCGGTTTGCGAATCAGGAGACTTTCTCGCGAAAGACCGTTTATTAGCCGCAGTCGAACCGGGCGAACTCCTGGCCGTGATGAGCGCGGGCGCCTATGGGTTCGTCATGTCGTCGAATTACAATTCGCGCCCACGGGTTCCTGAAGCCCTTATCAAGGGCGGGGAAATCCATGTCATCCGTCAGCGCGAAACGAATGAGGACTTGATCAGAGGCGAGGCCATTCCGGCCTTCCTTCAGTAAAGGATTCGCCATGTTTACCGGCTCGTTAGTCGCCATTGTGACTCCGTTTCGAAAAGGCCAGTTCGACGAACGCGCGTTTGCCGACTTGATCGAATGGCAGATCGCCAAAGGAACGAACGGGATCGTGCCCTGCGGGACGACGGGTGAATCTGCCACCCTCTCTCACGAGGAACATAACCGTGTCATCGAGTTGACCGTCGAGGTCGTGAACCGGCGCGTGCCCGTGATCGCCGGGACGGGGTCCAACAGCACTGAGGAAGCCATTGCGCTCACCCGTCACGCAAAGGCAGCCGGTGCCGATGCCGCCCTCCTGATTACTCCGTATTACAATAAGCCCACGCAGGAAGGCCTCTACCGTCACTACCGCGCAGTGGCGGAGTCCGTGGCACTGCCGCTCATTCTCTACAATATCCCGGGCAGAACCGGGGTCAATATGGCGCCCTCGACGATTGCGCGCCTGTCGTCGATTCCAACCGTCGTCGGGGTGAAAGAGGGCAGCGGGTCGGTGCAGCAAGCCTCAGAGATTGTGCAACTCTGCGGCGATCGTCTCACCGTGCTGGCGGGCGATGATGCCTTGACGCTGCCCATGATGGCCGTGGGGGGCCAAGGCGTCATTACGGTCACCGCCAACCTTGTGCCGGCTGAAATGGCGGCTCTGGTGAAGGCATTTGCCGACGGCCAGGTCGAGGAGGCCCGGCGGATTCATTTTCAGCTCTCGCCTTTGTTTGCCGCGTTATTTTATGAGACGAATCCCATCCCGGTGAAGGAAGCGCTGGGCATGATGGGCAAGATTGATCCTGAGTTGCGTCTGCCCCTGTGTCCCATGGCGCAGGAGACGCGCGAAAAGCTGGCCTGCGTGCTGAAAGACGCCCGTCTGATCTGATGTGTCCACTCGCAAAAGGCTAATACCCTATGATCAAAGTCGTTGTGGCTGGGGCGGCCGGACGGATGGGCTGCCGCCTGGTATCGCTGGTCCGGGATTCGACCGCCTTTACGCTTGGCGGGGCATTGGAAGGCAAGAGTCACCATGCTCTAGGGGAGGATGCGGGCGAAACGGCGGGGTCCGGTCGCGCCGGCGTGCCAATTACTGACGATCTCGCTGCGCTGATGAATCGCGGAGAAGTCGTCATCGACTTTTCTTCTCCGCAGGCCACGTTGGAACATCTCCGCATCGTGGCGCAGCACCGGCGAGCGATGGTCATCGGGACGACCGGATTCTCGGCGTCTGAGGTAGAGGAACTCAGGTCCTTGGCTCATCAGGTGCCCTGTGTGTTCTCTCCCAACATGAGCGTGGGCATCAATCTCATTTGCAAGGTCATCGGCGAAATGGCAAAGGCCCTGGGCGACGAGTATGACATCGAGGTCATCGAGGCCCATCACCGGCTGAAAAAAGATGCGCCAAGCGGCACGGCATTGAAAATTGCAGAGGTGCTGGCCCAGGCGGTCAGCCGGAATCTCGGCGAGGTCGGAGTCTACGCGCGCCAAGGACTGATCGGCGAGCGCACGAGGGGAGAGATCGGTATACAGACCATTCGGGCCGGTGATATCGTCGGTGATCACACCGTCATATTCGGCGGAATGGGAGAACGGATCGAAGTGACGCACCGGGCCAGTAGTCGCGACACGTTTGCCCGCGGAGCGTTACGTGCCGCCCGATGGGTTGTTCGCCAGCCACCGGGTTTATACGACATGATGGACGTGCTGGCTCTTCGCTAACGCCGGCCTCTGCTGCGCCTGACCGCGCAATTCCCTGTCTGCCGAAGGCTCACTAGACATTCTGCTCTTGAGGACGGCACTGGGAGTCTATGGTCTAGGACCGGTCGTCGAAGCTTGGTTGGTCTCGAAGTAGGCAAACCAGAGAGGCGAATTCTGCAGCGTTCACATCAGCAGAATAGCAGAAGGGGGAGATAGATCGGGGCGTTAATGTCGGGCCGTGAGAGGCCGAGGTTCGGAGTCCGCTGCTTTCCGACGACCACAGTTCAAGCAGGCAAACACTGTGATGGCCAGCCCGGCATCCAAGTCCACCGCCCGTTCGGGCAACATCGCTCCACGGCATTTGTCACACGTCTTCATACAGCGGACTCTAACACCGCCCGAAATGGAAGCATATCCTCCTGAAGTACTGAACTGAGAAGCGCAGATCCCCCATAGGGCCGCAAGACCATGGGCCATTTGGTCCCTGGACGCCACGCGCTTTCACTAGGTCGTTGGTCTTTTGGGATCCAGAACTGCAGCTTGACAGCTGGGCGTCGCTTCCATACCATTGTGGCCTCTTACCTGAAGGACCACCATGTATAGATTTCTGCTCATCCTAGCGCTGCTGACGATCTTTTATTTCTTGGTGCGGCGAGCTATTCGTGACTTTAAGCAGCGCCACTTGGATCAGGACGGCGGGCGGGCGATCGATCAGGACCAAATGGTTCAAGATCCCGTGTGCCATACTTTTGTGCCAAGGAAAATTGCGGTTGTGGAGAGGATCGGGGGGCAGACCTACTGCTTCTGCAGTCGCCAATGCGCGTTGACTTTTGCGCAGCAGCAATCCAGCTAACAGCCGGAATAACTGTAGTCTGAGAGTTTCTCCTCCTTATCGAACTTCAAGGTGATCTGGCATTGGTTGGGCGAAAAGTTAAACAGCGGCAGACTCGACTTCCCACCCGCGATCCGGTAATACGTCCACGTCTCACCACCGAAGAAGCGGGCGGTCTTCCCGTCGGGCGTGCCCCAGTTTTTTTCAAACCACGCCTTGTCCTTGCCCTGCAGTTCGGCGGGCTTCAACGAGGCTTCGAGATAGGGATTGCCGCCCCCGCAGGCGGTGAAGCCGAGACACAGACATAAAACCCACGCCGATCGTCCCATGATGTTATCTCCTGCCCAAGACCGTCATACCAACTGTCGAACTGGCCGTGGATACTATCCTGCACCGAAAACGCTGTCAAACCGAGCCCATTCATATTTCAGAGTGTCTGCCGTACCTTCTTCACTTTGCATGGAAAGGACTCCGACATGAAATTCTATCTTGATACCGCCAGTGTGAAGGAAATCCAGGAGGCGGCGAGCCTGGGCTTGTTGGACGGGGTCACCACGAACCCGTCCTTGGTCGCCAAAGAGGGGCGCGTCTTTCGGGAAGTCCTGGTCGAAATCTGCAATATCGTCGATGGACCAATCAGCGCGGAAGTCGTCAGTGTGGAAGCCGATGCCATGGTCAAAGAAGGCAAGGAGCTGGCCAAGATTCACAAGAATATCGTTGTCAAAGTGCCGCTCATTGCGGAAGGATTGAAGGCGACCAAGCGCCTCGCCGCAGAGGGGATCAAGGTCAATGTCACTCTTTGTTTCTCCCCGACTCAGGCGCTCCTGGCGGCCAAAGCCGGAGCCTGGTGCGTGTCGCCGTTTATTGGTCGGCTTGATGACATCAGTTCGAACGGCATGGAGTTGATCCGTCAGATCCTCACGATCTACAAGAACTACGACTTCAAGACCTATGTGTTGGTGGCGAGCGTGCGCCATCCCCAGCATGTGGTTGAAGCGGCCCTCGCAGGAGGCCACATTTGCACCATGCCCTTTACCATTTTCCAACAAATGGTGAAGCATCCATTGACCGACATCGGTCTGAAAAAGTTTCTGGCCGATTGGGATGCGCAATCAAAGAAATAGGAGGCGCCTAACGGCTGGTCGCTTGCCGGCCCAATTCGCGACAGGCTGCGGCAAAGACCGCATGGAACATGGGGCGCGTGAGTTTGCCGGTGAAGGTGTTCTGTTGGCTCGGATGATACGAGCAAAGCAGAAGCCCACTCGGCAACCGGCAGGAGACGCCATGCCCGAACTTCGGAACAGGCGAGGGAATGGCGACACCTTCGAGCTGGCAGATCTTCAAATATTGATCAAAGGCGATTTTCCCGAGCGCAATGACAACCTGCTTGTGCGTCAGCAGAGACATTTCCTCGCGGAGGAATCTTCGGCAGCGTTCAAACTCGTCGGGCAGGGGTTTGTTGTCCGGCGGCGCACATCGCACGGCCGCACCGATATAGCAATCGGTCAGAGTCAACCCGTCACCCTGGTGGGTTGAGGAAGCCTGGTTGGCAAAGCCATATCGGTGGAGCGCTTCGTAGAGCCAGTCGCCGCTGCGGTCCCCGGTGAAGATCCGGCCCGTGCGGTTGCCGCCGTGAGCGGCCGGCGCTAATCCCAAGATATAGAGTCGCGCCTGAGGGTCTCCAAAACCCGGCAGTGGACGACCCCAGTAGGTCCAATCGATATATTGGCGCCGCTTGGTCCGAGCAACAGTCTGACGATAGGCCACGAGCCGGCTGCAACTCGTACAGTCCGTAATGGTTTGATTCAGGATGGTGAGAGTGCGCATCGAATCAGGAGTCTATCATGAAGAAGAATCGCATTCCCTTGCTGCCCCTTCATCGAGCTGATAGCATGGCGCCGCCATGACCGGGAGAGCATGCTTTCGCTGAAGGAGACTCATGCAAGCCACGCCCATTAAGCATTTGTTCTTCACTGCCGCCTTCCTCTTCTGTACGTCAGCTCTATGGCACGCGGAGGTCGCTGCCCAGGTTGGAATCAACGGCTCCAAGTTGGACACTGAACGCGAGTTCAGGTTGCTCGAGCCGATCGACCCGCTTGCCGAGCCGGAAGATCGCCTGGTCGTCCTGCCCGAGATTCAACGTGAGGGTGCGCGATACTTCCTCAGTGCCTTCAAACTACCAGACAAACTCACCTTTGCCGGCCAGCCGATTCCGCTCGATAACTGGCAGGTCCGGGAACGGATTGAATATGAGTTTTATCAATTTCTGGAAGACCAGGGCGAAAGCATCATCCTGGCTAAGCGCACCGGCCGCTGTTTCCCGCCGGCCGAAAAGCAACTCGCCGAAGCCGGGTTGCCGGACGACCTGAAGTACATGTTGCTCGTGGAGAGTAAATGTGTGGCGGCGGCCTATTCAAAAGCCAAAGCCTCCGGCCCGTGGCAGTTCATCGGATCGACGGGACGGCGTTACCAGCTTAAGAGCGATGAGGTGCGGGATGAGCGGCGCAATCTGGAAATGTCTACGGAAGCGGCCATCAAGTACTTGCGGTATCTGAAGGATTTCCACCATGGCGACTGGTTTCTGGCCATGGCCTCCTATAATGCCGGCGAAGAACGCGTGAGAAAACTCATCAAAGAACAGAAGGTCACGGACTTCTGGAAGATGCATGGCCCCCGTGAAACCATGCGCTACGTGGCCCGGATCATCGCCGCCAAGGAAATCTATTCGCAGCCTGAGAAGTACCTGGGCTTGACGAAGAAAGATCTCTATATTCCCGTCGATACGGAAACGGTCACCATCAACGTGAAAGAGGCACAGCGTGCCTTGACGTCGGTGGCCGAAGAATTCGGAACCTATTACCTGGAACTGCGGATGCTGAATCCCGAGTTTAAGAAGGACGTGCTGCCACGGGGTACGTATCAAATCAAAGTTCCCCGTCAAACCTGCCCCAACCGTTGTTTTAAGCAAGAGAAGACTCCCTAACCCGTCGGTCACGTCATGGTCCTGCGACTGCCTGCGTCCCCCGCGTCTGCATTGCTGCGGACGATGATGACCGCAGGGATTGAAGCGGCGGACGCCCGCCAGGCGTTGCTGCGCACCGTGTCGTTTGACGGCATGATTCTGCGCGTGCCTGGTAAAACCTATGACCTCCGACGGTATGATCGCGTCCTGGCCGTCGGGGCAGGAAAAGCGTCGGCCCGGATGGCGCAGGCCTTGGAGGAGCTTCTCGGAAGCCGGCTGGAGGGCGGTCTGGTTGTCGTGAAGTGGGGGCACAAGGAACGCATTGAAAAAGTCAGCCTCGTCGAAGCCGGCCACCCGGTCCCGGATCGCGCCGGCCTTCAAGCTGCCGTGAGGCTACGCGCCCTGCTTGCAACGCTCACGTCCCGTGATTTCCTCCTCGTACTGCTGTCCGGCGGCGCATCCAGCCTCCTGCCGGCTCCCGTGCCAGGTGTCACACTACGGGATAAGCAGCAGACGACGCGCCTGCTCTTGAGATCCGGTGCCACCATTCAGGAGATCAATACCGTGCGGAAGCATCTCTCGCTTCTCAAAGGAGGAGGCCTGGTTCGTTCGACGAAGGCGACGGTGGCCACGCTGGCCCTGTCTGACGTCCTCGGCGACGATCTCGGATCGATCGGGTCCGGACCGACGGCTCCCGATCCGACCACCTTTGCCGACGCGATCGCAGTGTTGCGACGATATAAGCTGTGGCGCCGGACTCCCAGATCGGTCGTAGGCTATCTGCAGAAGGGCCATGTCGGTGGGGCCTCTGAGACATTGAAGCCAGGCTGGTCCATGCGGCGTCGCGTGCATCATGCAATTATTGGCAACAATCGCGTGATGCTGGCCGCCGTAAGTCGGGCTGCCTGTCGGTGCGGGCTCCGCACGGTGGAACTTCCGGCTCCGCTCACGGGAGAAAGCCGGATTGCGGCGCGAGAGATGGCCGCTCTCGGGCTGCGCATGATCAGTGGAACGGACGCCTTGCCGCGTCCCTGCTGCCTGGTGGCCGGAGGGGAGACCACGGTGAGCGTGACCGGCCGCGGTCGCGGCGGCCGTGCGCAGGAGTTCGCCGTCGCGGCGGCATTGGCTATTGCGGGATTCCCGAATGTCTGGATGGCGGCGGTGGGAACAGACGGGACGGATGGCCCGACGGACGCGGCCGGCGCGATCGTCAGCGGGACGACTGCCGAGCGGGCGCGATCTCGAAACATCGATCTCAGAACGGCTCTGGCACGGCACGACACGTACCCGGTATTGCAGGCCCTGCGGTGCCATATCCGCACCGGCCCAACCGGCACCAACGTGAACGATGTATATCTCTTCCTGGCCCTGTGATCTCGTGTCGAGTCGCCTATCGCATTGTGTTCGTAGTCGGTGCTGTTTAGGATCCATGCATGCCCCCCCCGCTCATCCTGTCATTATCTGAGGCGAACGACCCACGCGTGGCCGGCGGTAAGGCCGCGGGCCTCGCCCGTCTCATCGCTGCCGGATTTGATGTCCCTCCGGGTCTCTGTGTGACCACCGTGGCCTATGAGCGCGGTCTGCAATCCGTAGGTTTCGCGCCCACGGAAGCATGGAGCCGGGTTTTCAAGTTGCCCGAGGGCGAGCGACAGGCGGTACTTGCGGATTGTCAAGCCCGCATACGAACAGCCAATGTGGACGACCTGACCGCCGCATGGACAGAGGCGCTTCGGCATATGCAACTGCGCACGGACTGCTCCTGGGCGGTCCGGTCGTCGGCGACCAATGAGGATGCAGCGCAAGCCAGCTTCGCCGGCCTGTATCGCACGGATCTCGGCGTGCCGTTCATCCACCTGGGCAAGGCCGTTATCGAGACCTGGGCCTCCGTGTGGCAAGAACCGGTGCTGCGATACATGCGTGAACGGCAGCTAGAACGTCATCTGCCCGCCATGGCCGTCATCTTGCAGCCGCTGCTCGAGGCCCGAGCGGCAGGGGTGGCCTATTCGATCCATCCGGTGAGCGGACGCGCCAATCATGTGGCGATCAGTGCCGTCCTGGGGCTGGCTGCTCCGCTCGTCGACGGAACGGCCATGCCCGATGAGTATGTCGTGGAAATGGGCGCTTCAGCGGAACCCCTGCACATTCGCCGGCGCCACATTGCGGATAAGAGCGAGCGAGCGGCGCCGTCGCTGGAGGAAGGCCTCTGCCGCCATCCGGTTTCCGTCCCGGCGCGTCACGCGCCCGCGCTGTCGGATGAGGAGCTGTTCCTGCTTGCCCGGCGCGCCAAAGCAGTCGAGCACGCGTGGGGTCATCCGGTCGATGTCGAATGGCTCTTCGATGCGACGCAGCTATGGCTTCTCCAGGCGCGGCCCATTACGACCGGCATCCGTCCTGCGTCGGAGTTGACCAATGAGGACTGTGAGTGGTCCCGGGCCAATTTGAAGGAAACGATGCCGGAGGTCCCAAGTCCGCTCGGACTCTCGTTTCTGGAATACTTCATGGATGCTCACATCGTGTCCCATTATCGACGGCTCGGCTGCCGGATTCCTGAGGGCTTGTCGACGGTTCGCGTCCTGCATGGGCGGCCTTATCTGAACGCCACGCTCTTTCACGTCTTGGTGGCCCAACTAAGAAGTGACCCGGCCTTCAACGTCGAACACATGGGCGGGCAACCGTTGGTCACCGTTCCTCCCGTCACACCGATGGAAGGGTCGGCTCTCTTGCGAGCGGGATGGCGGATCCTTCTCGAAATGCGCCGCGGGATGAAGCAGGGACCAATGTGGTTCGCCGAGATGAAAGCGCGGGTCGGGGACTTCCACCCTGATCGCCTCAGGCCGTTGTCTCTCGATGAGCTAGCTGCTCGATTGGATGCGCTTGCGCAGTGGCTCGATGGCCACGAGGTCACGTTCGGGATCGTCGCGGGCGTCGGCCATTGCCTGCAAGCCTTCAGCCGGCTGCTGCCCCGATGGCTGGGACCGGATTGGCGGAGTTTGCTTAATGCCGCCCTGCAGGGACAGGGCACCGTCATCAGCGCGCTGCAGATCTTGCGAGTTGCGGATATGGCGGAGGCGGCGCGCAGCGAGCCGACCGTCCGGCAATGGTTTACTGCGGATCCATGGAACCCGGTAGGCTATCGGGACCGCTTGGCCGGCACGGACTTTCTTCGGCGATTCGACTCGTTTCTAGAGGAGTACGGACATCGCGGTGTCGGCGAATCGGACGTCATGTCCGCGCGGATCGCGGAGCAGCCTGAGTCCATCCTCGCGGTCGTGCGCACCCAGATGCAGCCGCCGGCCCTGTCGGGGGCCGATCGTGTCACGCGACAGGCGCAGTGCCGCCGGGACGCGCTCCGTGAAATCAGGCGCCGTCTGGGCTGGCGGTGGGATCGTTGGATGCTCTTCCGCTGGTGGTATCGGCGCTTGACCCGATTCTTCACCTTACGAGAGGCGAACCGGCACCATTTGATGTATTACTCAACCGCCGCGCGGCAGCTGTTGCGCCAACTCGGTGACCGGCTCGTTTCAGAAGGCATGCTGGAGCAGCCGGATGACGTATTTTTTGTGACGTTGCACGAGCGGACGAGTCTTGTGGCGCGTGAGCAGCGGGATTGGAAGGCGCTGGTTGCCCGTCGCCGAGCCGAGCGGGCGCGCCACCTATCGATGCCCGTTCCGGACACGATCCGCGATTGGCCTGAGGACGGCGTGATGCCGCAGCCGACGGAGCCCAGGCGCGATGGGGTGTTACGGGGGCTTTCCATCAGCGTAGGCTCCGTGACCGGTGCTGTACGCCTTGTGCGGTCGACTCTCGATTGGCCCAAGGTGACGCCCGGCGACATCGTGGTGGCCCCCGTAATCGACCCCGGTCTGACACCGCTGTTTGGCGTCGCCGGCGGCCTGATCGTGGAGCTGGGCGGCGCACTGTCTCACGGCGCGATCATCGCGCGCGAATACGGATTGCCGACTGTCGCCAACGTGGAGGGAGCGATGACGCGACTTCGGGACGGGCAAGTCGTCCGGCTAGACGCGAGCGCCGGGACGATCATGGAGCCTCATGATTCGTAATCCTATGGCCGCACAGTGACTCGTTGGCCTGCTGGTTGACCTTTGATGACCATTTGCGTACCCTGCGACCGGTTTCACGCCTGTTAGATTTTCATTACCGTGATGCACCTGTCGGTCGGCGGCCCGTGATGGGAGAGAGGGGGGAACGCATGACTGAGACGATGACCCTCATAACCGGTCTGGGTATCGGTCTGCTGCTCGGCGGGACCTTCATGGGGCTCTGGGCTTCGAGCCGGTTGCGCGGGGCCTCGCAGCGAGCCGAAGCCACCGTCGAAGAGTTGCGCAAAGCGCTCGCGCACGAGCGCGAGGAGGGTGCGACGCTTCGCCGTGATTTGGCGGATGCGCAGCAAGCGCGCGTCGCCGCCGACACGCGCATGGTCGAAGCAACCCGGCAGTTGGCGGACCAAAAAACCCTATTGGCCCAGGCCCGCGAGGAGCTGGTGGGGTCCTTTCAAGCTTTGTCCGGCGAAGCGCTGAAGCATAACAACGATGCCTTCCTCAAGTTGGCCGCAGTGTCATTTGAAACCCTGCAAGCCAAAGCCGAAGGGGAGCTTGCCCAGCGCCAACAGGCGATCGATGGGCTGGTGCGTCCGCTCCACGACTCGCTCCAGCGTTACGACGAACAGATGCGGTTGCTCGAACAATCACGTCAGTCCGCCTATGGCGGGTTGGATCAACACCTGCGATCGTTGGCGGAGTCGCATCAGCGCCTGCAGCAGGAGACCGGCAATCTGGTCAAAGCGCTGCGCGCGCCGCAAATCCGCGGTCAGTGGGGGGAGATCACGCTCAAGCGGGTCGCGGAATTGGCCGGCATGGTCGAGCACTGCGACTTCACCGAGCAGACGACGGTTACCGGAGATGGCGGACGGTTTCGTCCCGACATGATCGTCCGGTTGCCCGGCGGCCGGCATATCATTGTGGATGCCAAGACGGTGCTCGCAGCGTATCTGGATGCGCATGAGGCCCAACACGAGCAGCAGCGGGCGGAGGCGTTGCGGCGTCACGCGGACCAGGTGCGGAGTCGCATGGATGAGTTATCCTTAAAGGCCTATTGGACCCAGTTTGAGCGGGCTCCGGAGTTCGTCGTGCTGTTCCTGCCAGGCGAGCAGTTCCTCGGGGCCGCGCTGGACCAGGACCCTTGCTTGATGGAGGAAGGGTTTGCCCGCAGCGTCGTGTTGGCAACGCCGGCGACGCTGATTGCCTTGTTGCGGGCGGTGGCCTACGGGTGGCGGCAAGAACAGTTGGCCGCGCATGCGGAGGAAGCCGGGCGATTGGGGAAAGATTTGTATGAGCGCATGGCCGTCTTGGCCGAACATGTGAACGACGTGGGGCAGGCGCTGGGCAAAAGCGTGTCCGCCTACAATCGCGCTGTCGGGTCGTTGGAGACCCGTATTCTTCCGGCCGCGAGGCGTTTCAAAGAGTTAGGCGTCTCGTCGGATAAGGACATTCCGCTGCTCGAGCCGGCGGAACTCCTGCCCCGGAAATCGTTGCCTTTTGACGTGGAATAGCGACAAACAGGAGCAGGCATGACGGACGAGCAGTCGATGGTCGAAGAGTTTCATCGTCAATTCGACATCCTGATCCAATCACGACCGGCCATCCCCGAGGGTTCGACGAAAGAGCTCCGCGTCCGATTGATTCAGGAAGAATTCGACGAACTCAAGGAAGCCCTCGGCCAGGAGAGTCTTGCCGAGATTGCGAAAGAGCTGGCGGACTTGCTGTACGTGGCATACGGCACCGCCGTGTCTTACGGCATTGATATGGAACCCGTGTTTCAGGAGGTTCACCGCTCGAACATGAGCAAGGTCGGAGGCTACAAACGCGACGATGGAAAATGGGTTAAGCCGCCGACCTATTCGCCCGCCTGCCTCGTCCCCATCCTCGAGGCGCAAGGCAAGTCGAGGGGGGCCGAAGACCAACCGGCTCAAGACATTCGGCAAGACTCGTGCGGCACGCCATAATCAAGCTGCACTGCCCGCGTTGCGGCACGCCCTTTGTGCGGGTAACCCGCCACCAAGGAGCCCTGGCGCAGGTCCTCAACTGCGTCAAGATCTTTCCCTTCCGTTGTCAGCTCTGCACCGAGCAGTTTCACGCGTTTTGGTCTTCTTCGCCCAACGGCACGCAATCGTTGGATCGGCGTCAGTTTCGACGATTGCCTGCATCCTTTCGGGCCCACGTCTTCACCGACAAGGCGCTCCGATGGCGTCCCCGGGTGACGGATATTTCGATGGCCGGGTGCACGATCGAGGCGTCACCTGCGCTCCCATCGGGCACCTTTCTCGAACTGGTCATTAAGCCGGCTTCTGAACAACACAAGATCACGATTCGGACCGCCATGGTCTGCACGACGCGGCCGGCCTCGATGGGAGTGCGCTTCCTGGAGTTCGAAGGGTGCGAGAAAACCCGGCTCAGTCAGGTCGTACTCAACCTGTTGGTCGGACAGAACCTTCATTCAAGCGGCTATTCTTGACCGCGCGCAGAATGCGCGGGACCCGGCGCATTCACAACGCCCCTACGGTCGGTGGCGGGCAGTGGCGGAGACGAGCAGGTTATCGATCAAGCGCACGGATCGCAGGCGAATCGCGCCAAGAAGGATCGTGCGCCGAGCAATCGCGGTCAGCGGCTCCAACGTGCGTGCATCGCAGGCGGCGAGGTAGTCGATGGTCACCGTCGGCTCACGGCGGACGACGGTCGTCATCACGCGTTCAACGGTCCTCGCGTCCCGTTCGCCTTCTCGAATGGCCGCGGCTCCTGCTTGCAGACTGCGATAGAGTATTGCGGCGATGGTCCGGTCCTTCTCCGACAGATAGACGTTGCGCGAACTCATGGCGAGTCCGTCCGCTTCTCGAATAGTCGGATGAACCACGATCTTCACGTCAAGATTCAGGTCGTCGACCAATTGCCGGACTACTGCTGCCTGTTGAAAGTCTTTCTGGCCGAAGAGCGCAATCTGCGGACGGACGATGCCGAACAACTTGGTCACCACCGTCGCAACGCCGGAAAAATGATGCGGGCGAAGATCCCCTTCCCATCGACGGGCCAGGGCCGGGACCGCTACCACCGTCTGAAAGCCGCTGGGATACATAGACAGGGCGCTGGGCTCAAAGCAGACATCGACGCCTTCCTTCCGGCAAAGCGCGCGGTCGCGGCCGATCGTGCGCGGATAGGTCGCCAGATCCTCCCGCGGCCCAAATTGCGCGGGGTTCACGAAGAGGCTTACGACAAGTGCATCGCAGCGCAGCCGCGCCGCGCGAATCAACGCGCGATGCCCCTCATGCAGGGCGCCCATCGTCGGCACGAGCCCGATCGTGATGCCCTCGCGGCGTAAGCGAGCGCTCCACGCCGTCACGGCTCGAGGCGAATGCATGATCTTCATGACGGGGGTCGGGCGTCGCAATTCGGACGCGTGCCATAGCGCGTCGAGGGCTGCGGATTCAGCCGCCGGACGACGCCGGCACTAGCCGTTTCGTTCAGGAGCTGTGCGACTGTCCGGTGCAGGACGGGATGCTCCCACGTTGAGTCGAGATCGGCCAAGGGTATCAACACGAATCGGCGCTGGTGCAAGCGCGGGTGGGGGATGATGAGGTCAGTCTCCTGAATGATCCGGTGGCCGTAAAACAAGATGTCGAGATCCAGCGTCCGGGGACCTTTGCGATCGGCCTCATCGCGCCCCAGTGATCGTTCGATTTCGCGGCACACGGTGATGAGACTTGCGGGCGTGATATCCGTCTGCAACTGTACGACCCCGTTGAGGAACCACCCGGAGCCCGGGTGCGCATGGTCCGAGACGGGTTCCGTCTCATACAACGGCGACACCCCCGCCACCTCAGAATGTGGCAGCAAGCTGAGGAGCGTGACCGCACGGTCGCAGAAGTCGAGACGGTTTCCGACGTTCGATCCGAACCCGATGAAGACCGTCTCACGCATAGGGATCAGTGATGGGTGACGAGTGAGGGGTGCTGCATGAGAGGCCTGCGAATGTGTTCCGAAACGCATCACCCATCACGGTTTTTTAGAAGCCCGCTTTCTGTATCCGTTCGACTGCTTCGGCCAGCCGCTCTTTGGTCGTGCACACGGTCATGCGGATGTAGCCTTCGCCCGGCGCGCCGAACCCGTTCCCGGGGGTCGTCACGATACCGGCCTTTTCCAATAGATGCGCGGTGAACGACGCGGAGGTGTAGCCCTTCGGCACGGTGGCCCAGATATAAAACGCGGCCGGCGGAGCGTCGACGTCCAGTCCCAGTTTCTTGAGGCCCGGAATGAGTGTATCCCGCCGTTTCTGATAGATCGTTCGGATGCCGTCGGTCACGGAATCGTCGAGGCCCAGGGCTGTCATGCCAGCTGCCTGGACGGCTTCGAACACGCCTGAATCCAGCTGGCTCTTGACCTTGCCCAGGGCGGCCAGCACGTCCTTGTGACCCACCACGAAGCCGATTCGCCAGCCGGTCATGTTGTATGTTTTGGACAGGGAGTGAAACTCCACCCCGACGTCTTTGGCGCCGTCGACTTCCATGAAGCTGGCCGGCCGCCGGCCGTCGTAATAGATTTCAGAATAAGCTGCGTCGTGGCAGATGATGATCTGGTGCTCCCGCGCAAAGTCGATTGCCCGTTTAAAGTAGTCCTTGGTCATGATGACCGAGGTGGGGTTATTCGGCGAATTCAGCCACATCAGTTTGGCCTTCCGTGCGACTTCCTTCGGAATGGCCTGCAAGTCCGGAAGGAATCCGTTTTCCTTTGTGAGCGGCATCAGGTGAGAGACGCCGCCCGCGAAACTCGTGCCGACCGGATACACCGGGTAGCCGGGACTGGGCACCAAGACCACATCGCCGGGATCGACTAGTGCCAGATGAATGTGGCCGATTCCTTCCTTCGAGCCGATAAGAGTCAGCACTTCGTTGGCCGGATCCAGCCTGACTGAGAAGCGGCGCTGGTACCAGTCGGCCACCGCTGTGCGAAAGGCCAGCATGCCTTCGTACGAAGGATATTGATGGTGTTTCGGATTGTTGGCCGCCTGGCCAAGGCTTTCGACAATGGATGCCGGCGTCGGCAAATCGGGGTCGCCGATCCCGAGGTTGATGATATCCACGCCGCGTGCGATCGCCTCTTGTTTCATCTTGTCGATCGCGGCGAACAAATAAGGAGGCAGCGTCTTGATACGGGTTGCGACTTCGATCGGGAAACCAGCCATTCCGGGTCTTCTCCTTTGTGATCAACTCTCCGCCATCGGTCTGGTGCGTGTGAGCGCTAGGCTACTTCAGGACTCAGCCGGTAATCAATGATTCGATTCTCGTCGAGGACCTTGGTCTCTGCCCCTCCAAAAATTCCAGCGGTCACTGGCCGATCGCGTCGGCGCTGCGATAGAATCGCGAGAATGAAGCACACAATCCGAAACACCGATGATCTGCGCTGGTTGATCGGCCATACGGGCGGATTTCGAAGCGGCTATGTTACCGATGTGCACATGGTCAAGCGGCGACTGTTTGACGAGGAATCTGGGCGCGATGTCCTGGCCGATACCACGGTCACTCTCACCATCCGGTATCAGGTCCGGGGGTTCCTGCGGGTTGCGAAACTGATCATGACCGGCGTAACGGATTTTTCCATTTTCGAGCAGGAAGGCGCTGATTGTTCATCGCTGGATGTGATTCAAGCCGAGTGCACGGCCGGACGACTCCGCTATTGGTTCGATCCGCACGGCGAACTGTATGTGGTCTGCGAGGAAACGCACTTTGAGGAAATCTTCACCCCGGTTGCGGAGACCCACCCGCTCACTGAGTTGGCCCGATGGACGTTTCAAGGACAAACATCCGACGGCCCGACGGTCGACTGGCTGTTGGGTGAACTGGACCGCTTCGGAATCCCTTGTTCGTGGCATCCCGTCCAGAGTCGGAGGGCAAGCGAATCGATTGTGTCGTGGGAAGGGGACCTGACCCCATTAGCCACCACAGGAACCGTTCCGACGCAGTCCGTTCGGGTCATGGCCTATCAATCGCCGGGCGGCGAGGGCTTCGGACTGGTGCTGAGGGTTCTGGGCGCGGAGGACGGCCAGGGGGGGCGCGTGCTGAGGGTCTTAGCAGATCAGATCACGCATCGGTATGCGGGGACGTGTTTGGTAGGCACGACCATCATCCCGGGACGCGAGTGGGAACAATGGCGGACTCACGAGGGACGGTCATAGGACGACCGTGCTGCGCGAACGGCCGCCCGTGCCCTCACATCGAATGACCGTTGGCGTATTGTCCATTATCCCGTGCGTATCCGTCACCGGTATAGCCGAGGGCGCCCGACCCATTGAGGGACAGATGTCCGTTCTTCGCATTCACACATTCGACCAGGGCCCAGAATCGCAGCGGGTTCACATTCTGTTTTCGCGCCACATGGAGTGACGTGCCTTCGAGCACGGTATGGAGGGAGAGGTCTGTCCGCCAGCCGAGGTGCTTGGTGAGTGGCGAAATGACCTTTTCCATAGCGGCGATGATCTTGTTGCCGTTGCTGAAGTGGTTGAGCATGATGATGCGGCCGCCAGGCCGGCACACGCGGATCATTTCGTTGACCACCTTGCGGTAGTCGGGGACGGCGGTGACCACATAGGCTGCGACCACGGTGTCGAAACTGTCATCGTCGAATTGCATGGCTCCGGCGTCCATCCGCTGCAACTCAACATGGGTGAGTTGAAGCGCTTCGGCCCGCTCCTTGGCTTTGGCGAGCATGCCTTCTGAGAGATCGATTCCGACGATGCGACAGTGACGGGGATACATGGGCAACGCCAGACCGGTGCCCACCCCTACTTCAAGGATGGACTCATCGGGTTGCACGTCGAGATTCCGGATGGCGGACTCGCGGCCTTCATGAAACACTTTCCCGAAAATTCGATCATAGACGCCCGCATAGGAGGTGTAGACACGCTCGATTTTCTTAAGATCCATAAGTCCCTTATCTCCTTAGTGCACCACAAAGTCCACCCCGGAGAATCAGGGATGGTGCCGCCAATGTGACGAGTGGGGGAAAACGTTAGAGGCGGGAAACATCTGCTATAGTGGGAGGCACCCGCCCACACCTATCGAGTCCAACTGTAGCTAAGTCCGTCACGATCAGTCAACAGATTCTTCCGGTAGTTGTGCTCATCACTAGGAAATCCCTAGGTGTGAGCTGCATGCCCGCATGCTGGCCCTCATAATCCTCGGAGTCCTCCTAGTCCGGTGTTCTCGTGGGTCTGCGAGGCGCCGGGTCGGTGGCTTGATTCATTCCTGACAAATGCGTTAGGTAGTCGCTACGATGATGTTGGCAGGTCTGTTCGCGCTGGTCCTCTTCGTCGGATTGTTCGTCGGGGACCGATGGTATTTTCGAACGCTCTCCCCCGAAGCCAGCCGGTACGGTTGTCGAGTGGGGCGCGAAGAAACCCGACTTCATGCCGCCACACTCGCACGGATTCAGGCCAGTTTTGATCGATTCGGCCTCCTCGCGTTACGCAACGGCGTCGCCCGCTTTTTCGCGGATGCCAATCGCATTCTTCTCCGTCCGCGCTATCCGATGCTATGGGCCTTGCTGTGGATCTGGCCGATGAAGGCCACCATTGATCTTCGAGTAGACGGCCAGTCCCTGGTATTGGCGTCGACGAAACGCATCCCCTGGTGCTCGGCCATCCTGATCGGTGGCTGGTTTGCGCTCGTGGGACTGGGCACGGTGGCGGCGTTGGTGAGCTACGTCGCCGAGGGCGGCTCGGGCACTGCTGGAGGGTGGATCGTGGGCGCTGGCATTCTGATCTTGGGGCTGTTCTTCTTTTTCTCAGGTCTGGTCACGGTCGTCATGGCCTACCGTCTCGAGAACAGCCGCCTAGCCACTGTGCAACGTGAGTTAGAAGAGGTCCTTACCGGGCTCCCGGTCCCGAGGCGCTGAATAGGCTCAACAAATGATCGTACTCGGCAGGGAGGTCCAGCGCCGCACGATTTCGGGCCAACCCGGCGATGATCCCGCGGTGTTTCTTATCCAGTCCGGACGCGGCAAAGGCATCGCGGAACTGTTCCCATTGCCGCGCTGGATCCAAGGCAATCCGGCGCTGTTCTTCTTTGGGCAATGCATGGAGCGCCGTGGTCAACGCCCGGATTGCCTTCTCCACGCTTTCATAGGGCGGCGCCAGCTTGAGTCGGGCGTAAAAGATCTCCAAGTGCCGGCGATATTCCTCGCGTAACAGATGAGTCGGGTCGGCGGATGACGGGGAGAGGGAGATCATCGCGCCGACTATACGGCAGGATCGTCGACCGTACAACTCCCCCGGACTTGCGGGCTTGTCATCGGACGGGAGCAACCGCGGGCTTCAGCGGCATGGGCGTCCAGCTTTCACCGCCATCGGTCGAGCGGTACAGGCCGCTGCCGTTCGTGCCGGTGAAGAGTTCCTGTGGGTCACGAGGACTCATGGCGAGCGTCCGGATATTCAGCGTGCTGAGCCCGCTGTTGACTCGGTGAAACGAGCCGCCTGCGTCCGTGCTTTTCCAAACCCCGCCCGGTCCCCCGATATAGATGAGGTGAGGTGCCGTTGGATGGACGAGGATGCTGCTCACGTAGGGATCAGGCAGATCAAGTCCGATGCGCTCCCACGCCTCGCCGCGGTTTTTCGTTTGAAATAAACCCTTGGTCGAGCCGGCATAGACGATGGCCGGATTCATCGGATCAATGACGATCACATTGACGCCCAGCGCCATGGCCCCCATCAACTCGGAATCCGGGATCAGCCCGGTGTTCATCTTTTTCCACGTGGTCGCGCCATCATCGGATCGATAAATCCCTCCGGTGGTTCCCGCATAGAGGACGCGCGGATCCTTCTGATTGATCGCGATGGACACCACGATGTGAACCTCTTTCATTCCCGTCATGCGTTCCTCCCACGCCCGCCCGCCGTCCTTGCTGTAAAAGGCGCCGACGGTCGTAGCGGCGTAGATCTGCTCATTGTCCGTCGGATGGAAGACGAACTGGTTGATGAAGGAGACGTGCTCCTTTAGGCCGACATTGTGCGGCAACCAATGTTGTCCGCCGTCCGGACTTTTGTAGACCGCATCGGCCATCGTGCCGGCATAAATGGTGGCCGGGTACCGCGGATCGATCGCCAGCGTGGTCACCCGGCGCGCGCTGAAGCTTGGAAAGCGCTCCCACGTCGCCCCGGCGTCCCGCGACTTATAGACGGCGTCGTTGGTGGCCACGTAAAGAATATTGGCGTTCGTAGGATGGAGCGCGATGGATGTGATGGATTCGCTGTCCTTCTGGCAGCCGGGCATCCACACACACAACACGAGCACGGTCCACGCGGGCCAGGACAACAGGGACACGCGGCAACGAGAAGGTCGTTTCATGGGTCAGCGCGGTGGGCACCGGTTACTGTGCCGGGCGATTATCATTGGGCGAAGAGGAAATAGGGAAGTCGTATCATAGTTTGTTCGTGATCCGCTGGTCGTACCCGGTCAGCTCCACATAGCCCTGACCCGTCACCGTTCGACCCTGCATCCTTCCGGAGACGGCGACGGCGCCTTCCCAATAAGTGACCTGCGTGCTGCGGGATGTGCGGAGCTCCTGATCGGCCATGAGAGGGGTCACGATGAGGGTTAGCTCCAGAGAGGGAACCGTGATGCTCCACCCATGGGGGTAGACCGCCCGGCTGGTCGGACTCGTCCAGAATCCGGTGACCTGAATCGTGAAATCCCCCAAGTTGAGCGGCCGTACTCGGCCGTCAGGAAACACCAGGGTGCCGCTGGATACCGGATCCGTGGCACCGTCGCGCCGGCGTAGCCCATAGAGCATGAGTTCGCTCTGATCCGACAGTTGGATGCTGAACCAGTCCCATCCCACAAGGTCCGCATCCAGATCCGCGGAGCCGAACTCATGATCCATCCAACTTGTGCCCGTGACATCAAACGATTCTTTGCCGAGGGTCAGCCGGCCCGTGGTCCTGAGTCGGGTCAGGGAGTAGTAGTGAGAGGCTTGCCCTTCGCCCATTCCTTTCCGGCTGATGCCTTGTTTGCCATGGATGACTGCTGGCTTTGTCGGCTCAAGGGTGAGCGACAAGGCGTAGCCGGCGTCCCGCGCCGCGACCGTCTGGGTCGCGGCTCCTTGGGACGAACCACGGGCATGCCAATCATCGATCCACACCTCGAGCCCGGCCTCGGCGGCCCCTGCTTTCCCCAATCCGGCCCGGCTGACCTTCTCGGAAAAATGGAAGCGTTGCCGGCTGACATCGGTGACGGCAAAGTGGGCGAGATACAATTGTGTGATGGACCACTGCGACGGGAGGGTCTTCACGTCGTCCGGGGAAATCGCGCGACGGAAAAACGTCAGCTCGTACCCGAACCGACGGCCGTCCGCCGTTGCCACATGGCCGGTGTAGTACCACCATTCGGTTCGATAGGTGGGATGGGCGCCATGATCCCGAGGGAATATGAATTCGTAGCCGGCCACCGCAGGGGAAAACCGGTGGCTGGAAGGGTCGGCGCCGGCCGGCGTTGAGATCGGTCCCTCAGGCCAGAGCACCAGGCACAAGGCGGCTCCGAATAGATACACCGCCGACAGCCTTCCGGACGTTCGGCCGCAATTGGTCGAGTCAATCACCCAGCGCCACATCGGCGATCTTTATAGCACGGTCGTCGGAGACGGCACAAATCAAGTGTGCCAGAGCGGTCTTTCGCACCTTCTCCTGTGCCATCGACCGCGAGATCGGCGTTGACAATTTTCACGCCTCTCGGCTATCGTGGGCCATGCAACTCAAGCATAGGCGTGGTGCGGCGGGCCAAGCTGCGTCCGAAAAAGTTGAGCCGTTTCCGATTCCTGACCGATGCCCGGTGTTCCCCTTACCCAATGTCGTCTTCTTCCCCAAAACCTATCTGCCGCTCCATATATTCGAGCCGCGCTATCGCCAAATGGTTGCCGACGCTACGGCCGGCGGGCAATGTATCGCGATGGCGTTGCTCAAGGAAGGGTGGGAGTCCGACTATTATGGGAATCCCCCGGTTTATCCGGTGGTGTGCGTAGGGCGCCTCGTGAGCGTTCAGCCATTGCCGGACGGCCGCTCCAACATCCTGTTGCAAGGCCTCGAACGATGTACCATCCAGGAGGAGCACTTTGATAAACCGTACCGTCAGGCCACGATCAGACTCACGATCCAGACGGTAGAGCCGAAGTTGGATGGGGACGTTCGCCGGCGGTTGGTCGAGACGCTGGCGCAATATCTTCAGACGAGAGACGACAGCACCGCCTGGCAGGGGTTCTTTCGTGAAGACGTCAGTGACGAGGTGCTCGTCAATACCCTCTCGACGTACGTGGAGTGTACGCCGCTTGAAAAGCAATTTCTTTTGGAAGCAGAAGGTCTTCACCAGCGGGCGCGCCGCCTGAACGATCTGATTCAATTCCTGCTGCATGATCATCACGGCGCGAAAGGCTGGGAGTAATGGACCGCACGATTGCCGTCAGTGTCAGTCACCTGTCGAAGAGCTATGATGGTCATCACGCCGTCCGGGACGTGTCCTTTCATATCTATGCCGGCGAGATCTTCGGTCTGCTTGGGCCCAACGGCGCCGGGAAAAGTACGACGCTCCGCACGCTCATCACCCTGCTTCATCCGACCTCGGGTTCAGCAACGGTGCTCGGCCACGATACGGTCCGGGAAGCGGACACCGTCCGAAAGCTCATCGGCTATGTGCCGCAGGAACGAGCGATCGACCGGTTCCTCACCGGGCGGGAGCATTTGGAATTGCTCGGTGCGCTCTATCATCTGACGAAAGCCGAGGCGACGAAGCGGATCGGCGAACTGCTCAAGCTCGTGGACCTCGAAGCACAGGCCGATCGTCCGGCCAAGACCTATTCCGGCGGCATGAAGCGCAAGCTCGATATCGCCTGCGGCCTCCTGCCGGATCCCAAGATCCTCTTCCTGGACGAGCCGACCTTGGGGCTTGATGTTCAAAGCCGGCTGCGGATCTGGGACTACGTGCGCATGCTGAAGGCCCGCGGCATGACGGTGGTTATGACGACGAACTACCTGGACGAAGCGGATCAGTTATGCGATCGGTTGGCCATCATCGACGGCGGCACCATCAAGACGCTCGGCGCGCCGGCGGAACTTAAAATTGCCTTGGGGGGTGACAGCGTTTCTCTCACGATCAAGGAAACGTCGCGCATCGACGCCCTTGCGGCCGCTGTGAACGCGCTGCCGGCCATTCGGACCGTCAAGACGACGGCCCTGGGGCTGGACATCCGAGTCGAATCGGCGGAAAAGGCGCTCCCTGCAATCTTGGAGGCGGCGAACCGGCTGGATTGCCGGCTCGACTTCATTGACTACCACCGCCCGCGCCTGGATGACGTGTTCATCGCCCATACCGGACGTTCCATCAAAGACGATCTACCGACGAAGGAGGAATAACCAGTAATCAGCGATGAGTAACAAGTGATCCGTTTGTTGTCGGGTCACCCATCACTCATCACCGAGCACTGCTCTCATCATGCAGCACTACCAGCAGGAAATCTGGGCTCTGACGATGCGCTGGGTCAAGCGGCTGAGCCGCGAAAAATTCAGCATGTTGTTCACTCTCGTTCAACCGATGCTGTTTTGGCTGATCTTCTTCGGGAATCTTTTCCAGCGCGCCGCCGATACGCAGGTCACACAGGCCCCGAATTACATCAGCTTCTTGGCCGCAGGAGTGGTTGTCATGACGGTGCTGAATAATGGCCTGGCGGGCGGAGTGGATCTGCTGTTCGACAAGGAAAACGGTTTTCTTGAACGGCTCATGTCGACGCCCATACATCGCAGCTCCGTGATCCTGAGCCGCTTCATTTTCGTCATGACCATCACGTCGCTCCAGGTGTTGGTGATTCTCGCGGTCGCTTTTCTGTTCGGCGTGCAGCCTGCGACAGGACTCTTGGGCGTGGCCACCATCCTCCTGATCGGCATGATGTTCGGCGTGGGGTTGACGGCGATTTCCATGGCGATGGCGTTTTCTGTAAAGAGCCACGGCGATTTCTTCTCCGTCTTGGGATTTCTCTCCCTCCCTATGATTTTTCTGAGTTCGGCCCTCGTGCCGCTGGCCGCCATGCCGGGCTGGATGAGCGTCCTCGCGCAGTTCAATCCGATGACATGGGCCATTGATGCCGTGCGTCCGTTGATCTTGTCAGGCTGGACCGAGGCGTTACCGCATGTCGGCATGGTGATCGTCGTCATGCTGGTGTTCGACGCGCTCTGTCTGTATGGAGGCGCAAAGGCGTTTCGCAGGGCCATGGGATAGTATAATGATCGGTGCCTGGGTTTGAGAGCCATGGACGGGAGTCTGGGATTCGCGTAGACCCTGGAGCGAGGGAAAAGGATTCGTATGATGATCATCCCTGAAAGCCAGATTCGCGCATTGATCCGCCTGCTGTCCGATGATGACGATCGCATCGTCCAAACCATAAGCGGCAGATTGATCGATATCGGCCCGATCGCCGTCCCGTTGCTGCAGGAAGCCGAGATCGAGCAACCCGAGATGGCCGACCGGATCAGTTCGGTGCTGGAAGAAATTCGGGGCGGCAAACTCGAGGATGAACTGGCCGATGTGGCGGCGGGAGCTGATGAGGGCCGCGCGCTTGAGACCGGAGCCTTTAGTATTGCCCGCTATGCGTATCCGACGCTGGACGTGGAACGATATCGCGCCCAGCTCGAGACCATGGCCGGAGAAGTGCGGGACCGCATCGGATCCCGGGCCTCGGGAGAAGAAACGGTCAACGCATTGAACCGCTATATCTTTACCGAGCAGGGGTTTAAGGGCAATACCAAGAACTATTATGAAGTGGAGAACAGCTACATTAACTGTGTCATGGACCGTCGGGTCGGCATTCCCATCAGCTTGTCCGTTTTGTACCTCTTGATCGGGCAGCGCCTGGCGCTTCCCGTGTTCGGGATCGGCATGCCCGGACACTTCCTGGTGAAGTATGAATCCGAGCGGTACAAGATTTTTATCGACTGTTTCAACGGCGGGGCCTTGTTGACCGAAAAGAACTGCGCCCGGTTTCTGACGGAAGCCGGGTATGGCTTCGACGACAAGTACCTTCAGAAAAGCCCGACGCGGGCCATTTTGTCCCGCATGGTGAAGAACCTTTTGGCAATCTATGCAAAGATGGACGAGCCGGTGAAGAGCGCCCGTCTGACCAGGTTTATCGAAATACTCGGCGGTGAGCCGCGCGAAGAAGGTTTGTGATTAGAGCCGGATCGTCATCAAGTCTCTGCCTTTCGTGATCATCCCCTCATAACATTCCGCTGCCTGAGTCTTCACATCGTACCGTTCCGCAATCGGATAGAAGTGGGAGAGCACGAGCTGCCCGATGCCTGCTTCTTGCGCCACGCGCCCGCAGTCTCCGGCATGGAGATGGCCTGGACCCGGATGATTGGCCGGAAAGGAACAGTCGAGCACGGCCAAATTGGCATCCTCACAGAGGCGCACGAGGCTCCGGCAATATTGCGAATCTCCTGAATAGGCAAGGGCCTTGCCGCGGTACGCGATCCGGTATCCGACACAGTGCAGGCCTGGACTATGGGTGACGGTCCGGGGTGTCACGGTCGTGTCCCCGATGCGAAGCATCCGGTCCGCGACGTCTGTGAATGTCAGGCGGAACGGCGGATCCGTGAAGCCGGGTAGCGTGCGGAGAAGCGTCTGGAACAGCGCCCGAGTCCCGCGGGGTCCGACTACCGTGAGCGGCCCCCGCTTGCCTCCCTGGTACTTGGTCACAATCATGGCGTCGAACAGATAGGTGATGAAATCAGTGAAGTGATCGGCGTGGAAATGGGAAAACAGCACATGCGTGATCGCGTGACGATTGACACCCGTCTTGAGGAGATTGACAAGGGTGCGCGGGCCGAAATCAAGCAGGAGCGTCTGGTCGGTCCGGACTAGATACCCGGCGGCGGCCCGCGTTCGGTGGACATTCGTCCCGGATCCCAGGATAGTCAGGCGCATCGTAGGGCCCAATCTGCGGGTCCCGTTTCGGCCAGCGCTTGTCCGTGGATGGCCTTCTCCACGTGGTGAACGCTCTCCCGCAGGCGGAGCAGGAGGTTCCGGGCCACCGCTGATTGCCGGTTTAGTGCGCGCTCAACAAAGGGACGGAGAAACGCGGTGTGGGCGGCGAAGGTCTTCCTAAACAGTCTCGTGCCTTCGTCGGTCACACGTATTCTGGTAAAGCGGCGATCGTCTTTCACGACGTCCCTTGGATCAGATCTTTGCGGACCAGACGGTCCAGGGCTTTAGTCAGCGTCGCTTTCGTCACGAGCGTTTTTCTGAAAGTTCGGGACAGGTGAAAGCTTGTGGGTCTCCAAGAGTCGCAAGGACGTCCAACTGCGAGGGGGCAGCCGCAGCGATAGCGATGTGATATGGCGGCTCCTCGCCAGGGAGAAAGGCGAGATAGGCCTCGGCCAGCGGTCTGGGATCCTTCATATGGGGCAACCCATGAGCCGAGAATAGTGAGAAGCTCTCGGACCGTCAAGCCTGCTTGCGGGCCGATTCGTTGACGATCAATCGGTCGCGCCCGTATGATCCACGTCCCTATGAGTCGGCAAGGCCAACAGGGGCAAGCCAACCTGACCGCCATTGCGGTGCTCGTCGGTCTCATCGTGGCCGGTGTCTGGGTCTGGAAGCGGCTGCCGCTGGACATTCAAGAGTACGTGATCGACCAGGCACTGCCTGTCGCAGCCCTGACGCTCATTGTTTGGACGATGCTCTTCACCGTCGTCCGAAAGGCGAGGCGGCGGGTGAGGCGGCGCGAGGAACGTGAGCGGCTCATCGCGGCGTTTCAGCGGGAAATCGCCCCGGAAAAGAAGCTTCAGCTGTCCTTTGCCGTGACCGAACTCAATGGCTACCGCCTCGATGGTTTGGAGCCGATTGTGCCGGCGCTGCGCGAGTTGTGGGTGTCGACGCTTCGGCGGGCGGTGGGCGAAAAGCAGTACTTGATCCGAGGTATGGCGGCCAGCCATTTGGGAGTACTGCAGGATAAAACCGTGGTGCCGTTGCTCGTAAAGGCGTTGGAAGACGATCACGCCTATGTCCGCGCCTGCGCCGCCCTCGGTTTGGGACGGCTGCGCGCCACCGAAGCCCGAGCGCGGCTGGTGACCGTGATGGAAGAGGATTGGGATCAGACGGTTAGGAGCCGTGCAAAAGAAGCGGTGGAGCGCCTGCCTGTGTGATCACCCGGCGGGTTGGATCCCATCGGTGGTACGGTCGTCAGTCCATTCGATCACTGCGATTTCGGGCGGGCAGTTCAGCCGGAAGGGCAGAAATGACCAACCCAGCCCCCGATTCACATACAACCGGTGGCGCCCGGACCGGTAGTGGCCGGCGATCCGGCCGCTGCAGCCAGGCGGAAGCCAGAACGTCGGCATCCAGCGAAGCTGCCATTGCCCTCCATGGCTGTGCCCGCACAGAATCAGGTCGACCGCATGGTGCGGTTCCATTTGATCGAGGATGTTCGGAGCGTGCGCCAAGAGCACGGTGAACCGGCGCGCGGCAGGCGCCGGCACGCAACGGAGGTCGGCACGGTGCAGCGATGGGTCATCCACTCCGGCGATTGCCAATTCACCCGTATCGGTCGTCACGCAGGTGCTCTGGTTCACGAGCAGGGTGACCTTGTGGCGATCGGCAAGCTCCGCATAGGTTGAGACTGGCACGCCACTGTAGTGATCGTGATTCCCGAGGGTCATGAAGACGGGGGCCACTTCGCGCAGCGCGGCCAGGAACCGAAACAGGTGCGGGACGCCCTCCGGCACGTTGAGCAGGTCTCCGGTGATGAAAATCCAGTCCGGGCGGAGCGCCCCGATGGTATGGACGATTTGCTCATGGCGCGGCTGATAGCGATCCAGATGGAGATCGGACAGATGCACCGCTCGACGACCGGCCAATCCGGGATGCGCACACGGTACGGTGCAGATTTGAGGCGAGGACAGTCCGAACTCCCATTGCGGGACTAGGCTGAAGAGCCGATACAGCGGTTCACTCAAGCAGGTGCCGATGAAGGCGCGGGCTCGATCCGGCCACGACATGGTCCGCCGCATCACTTCGTCACGCGATCCAGTTCGACGCGATCGGCCGGTGTCACGCGGTATCCCTTTTCATACAGGCGCCCCATACCGTTCATGACGCTCTCGAGATTCCTGGTGCGATACCAGGCGTCGAAGCAGTCCGCCAGCGCGGTGGCATGAACGGCCGTCGAGTGCGACGGATCATAGGGGAGAGGCAGCGATTGAAAGAGATCGTCCAGTTCCTGCAGGTCATAGCGGGCGTCATCGTCCCGATCCCCGACGAGAGCATACTCATAGAAGGTTAAACTGACGGAAAGCGAGGTCTGCGTCCGATGAAAATCCTGACGGACAGATTCAAGACCGTGGGGGTAATCGCGCAGGCAGTCCTCCCGGCTGGGCGGGGTCATGACGAGCTCGAACCGGATCTGCTGGACCTCCGGAGGTGCGGGTTTATTTTTTTCTTGCTGGTAAAACCAATTGGTGCACCCGCTCGCTTTGGCGAAGGCGAGCTTGTCGGACTCCACTTGTTGCTGGATATGACGGCTGAATTCTCCGAAGATGCCGGGATCTGCAGCCGGCGTACCCTGGTCAGCTACCGAAGGAGCAGGCAGGCCAAGCGAGAGCAGCATCACCATCAGGAATGCAGTGAGCATGGGAACCCTCACAGGTGTCGGGCGACGTCGTTAGAGAAAGTATACCATGAGGCCGGCTTCGGAGGGGCTCCTGGTACAGCTCAGGAATCCCGGAAAGGACCGTCGCGTGACAAGCATATCTGAACCGTTCCTGACCAGGGAGATCCCTGGCATCGGTGGAGTGATCAGAGCGGCGCCGGAGGACTTCCGGGTTGAAGAGCGGCCGCTCTATCTGCCTTGCGGGGAAGGGGAGCATCTGTACGTCAGAATTGCCAAGCGGGGGCTATCGACGCCGGATCTCGTCCGCCGCCTCTCTTCAGCGCTGGGTGTCAAGGCGCAATCCATTGGGGTTGCGGGCTTTAAGGACGCGAGAGCGGTGACCACGCAGATGGTGTCGTTGCAGGGGGTCAGCGCGGAACTCGTGTCACGTCTGAAAATCGACCATCAACTGGTGAGCATTGAAGTCCTGGGGCGGCACAGGAATCGTCTGCGTACCGGCCATCATGCCGGGAACCGGTTCCGGCTGGTCGTTCGTGACTGCGCCCCGCATGCCGCCGAATCCGTCCCCGCGGTCTGTACCGAATTGGTCCGCCGGGGCGTGCCTAATTACTTCGGTCCTCAGCGGCAGGGCAAAGGAGGCGACAACTATCGAATGGGGGCCGCCTTGCTCCAAAATGCCGGCCGCCGGGATAAAATGAGCCGCGCCCAGCGCATCTGGTATCTGAATGCGTATCAGTCCTTTCTCTTCAATCGACTGCTGGCCAAGCGCATCGATCATATCGATCGGCTCTATACCGGCGACTGGGCGATGAAGAGTGACAATGGCGCCTGTTTTTTAGTGGAAGATGCGAAACATGAGCAGCCGCGAGCCGACCGTTTCGAGATCACCCCCACCGGAATCCTGTTCGGCTCCAAAGTCTCCTGGGCGGACGGCGAGCCGGGGCTCTTGGAAGCGTCCGTCATCGCCGATGCCGGGACGACGCGGGAGGCGC